>NZ_JBEYVM010000006.1:0-375461 GCF_040643995.1 Streptomyces sp. NPDC047049
CCCGAGCAGCGGACTGCTTCGCTTTACGTCCGGCACCCCACCCGCTCCGGCCCGTCACCGCACCCACAGCCCCGCGCAGCGGACCCGGCCCGCCGCTGGGGGTACCTCCCACGCCCTTTAGGCAGTGGGGGAGCAACGGGGAGAAACAACCACGGCGGGAAAGCCAAAAATGGGGGGAGGCAAAACGCAGTGAACCGCCTAGCGCGACTTCGCGACGATCACCAAGAAACTCATGAACGCCAACAGCACATGCGTCGCCACGACGTAGAGGAACACCCGCACATACACCCCGCGCGGCGGTTTGCCCTCCTTGTACGTCCGGGCGGCAGGCGCCGCCCCGGGCAGCGGCTCCGAAGGCGGCGGCGCGGGCACGGCAGGAACGGTTTGATCGGGCACGACGGGTGGTCCTTCCTTCAAGAGCGGCGCCCGGGGCTCACAGCCCGCGGCGCCTCGCGTCGTCGCCGAGGCACCACTCGGCGGCCCCGCTCTGCAACAGCGTGTGGACGAACAACAGCTCGGTCCCGCCCTGGGAGGCGGCGGAAATGCGGTGGGGCGTGAGCGAGTCGAAGTGCGCGGAGTCCCCCGGGTCCAGCACATGCACCGCCGCGCCGAGCGTGAGCCGCAGCCTCCCCTCCAGGACGTACAGCCACTCCTCGCCCGGATGCACCCGCACCAGATCGCCCTGCGTCCGCTGCGGCACATGGACTCGCAGTGCCTGCATCGCGCGCCCGGCTCCGCCCACGGTCCAATACGTCCAGCCGCCGACCTCGGACGGCTCCGTGCGGTCCGCGCGCAGCACCGGGTCCCGCTCCGGCGCGGTCTCGCCGAGCAGGTCGGATACCGTGGTGCCGTAGGTACGGGCCAGCGCCAGCAGCACCGGCAGCGACGGCTGCCGCTGACGCGTCTCCAGCCGCGACAGGTGCGCGGGCGAGAGTCCCACCAGCCGGGCCGCGGTCTCCAGCGTGAGACCACTGCGTCTGCGCAGGTCACGAAGGCGCGGTGCGACGGTGGACAAGTCCCCCGGCGGAGCGCCGACGGGCTCGTCGGGAAGCTCGGTCATACCCCTTGGTATAGCGATCCTTCGCCTCCTGGGCAAAAGATTTGCCTGACAGGCAAAAATCCCCGCCTGCCTCCGGCCTCCCCGCCCCCACCCGTCCCCAACTCCCGGCCTCCCGTGCGGCCATGGGCCGACGCCCGTCTCCGCGGGCCGGAATCACGGCTTCCGGGCCACTGTCTTTGCGTGATGACGCCATCACCACAGGTGAAGGAACGGTCCGAATAGCGGGCGTTCACCTCATACGGGCACGCGCGTCTTCACACTCGTCTGGCTTCCGCACGTCTCAACCAATGAACAGGCACGACCATGAGCCGGACCATCACCCCGCCGCCCCAGGGCTCCCCACAGGCCGTGCAGAACGGCGAAGCCGTGCTGTCGCACGGTCTCAAGCAGCGCCATCTGTCGATGATCGCGCTCGGCGGGGTCATCGGCGCGGGCCTCTTCGTCGGCTCCGGGGTCGGCATCGCCGCGGCCGGGCCGGCCATCGTTCTCCTCTTCGCGGGGACCGGCGCGCTGGTCATGCTGATCATGCGGATGCTCGGCGAGATGTCCGCGGCCCGGCCCTCCACCGGCTCGTTCTCGGTGCATGCCGAGGCGGAACTCGGCTCCTGGGCAGGTGCCACCTCGGGCTGGATGTACTGGCTGATGCTCTGTGCCGGCGTGGCCGCCGAGGCCACCGCGGCGGGCACGATCATGCACACCTGGGTGTCGTTCATCCCCGCCTACGGCTGGGTGGCGATCTTCATGGTGTTCTTCTGCGCCAGCAACCTCACCGCGGTCAAGAACTTCGGCGAGTTCGAGTTCTGGTTCTCCGCCGTCAAGGTCACCGCGATCGTCGCCTTTCTGGTGCTGGGCGTGCTCGGCATTCTCGGGGTGTTCGGCAGTGCGCCCGGCACCAGCCACCTCACCGGCCACGGCGGCTTCTTCCCGACCGGCGCCGCCGGGCTCGCCGCCGGTCTGCTGACCACCATCTCCGGGTTCGCCGGTCTGGAGACCGTCACCATCGCAGCGGCGGAGTCCGACGACCCGAGCCGGAACGTGGCCCGTGCCGTCCGCACCGCCGTCTGGCGCATCGCCGTGTTCTACATCGGCTCGATGGCCGTGGTGGTCACCCTGGTGCCGTGGAACGACCCGAAGGTCGCCACGGACGGCCCGTACGTCACCGTGCTCGACCAGCTCGGTATCCCGGCGGCCGGCACGATCATGCAGATCGTCGTGCTGGCGGCGCTGCTCTCCGCGATGAACGCCAACATCTACGGCTCGTCGCGCATGGCGTACTCCCTCGTCCACCGGGGCCAGGGGCCGCGCTTCCTGGCCAAGGTCACCCGGGGCGTGCCGGCCGCGGCGGTGCTGGCGTCCTGTGCGTTCGGCTTCGCGGCCGTGATCGCCGGGATCGTCTGGCCGACCACGGTGTTCGCCTGGCTGCTGAACATCGCCGGCTGCTCGGTGCTGGTCGTCTGGTCCATCGTCGGCCTCACCCAGCTGAAGATGCGCCGCCGCCTGGAGCGCGAGGCGCCCGAGCTGCTCTCCGTGCGGATGTGGGCCTTCCCCTACCTGACCTGGCTGGCGCTGGCCGCCATCCTGGGCGTCTTCGCCGTCATGGCCGGCAGCGCGGACGGGCGGCAGCAGCTCGCCGGCACGGCCGTCGTGGCCGCCGCGCTGGCGGGTGCGGGCCACCTCAAGCAGCGCCGCGACCGGCAGGCAGCCCTCAGCTCCTGAGCCGGGTGCCCCTCGGTCCCCGAGGGGCACCTCGGTCTCGACGGCCTCCGGGTGCGGGGCGAGCGCCGGGCGTATCCGATGCGGATGTCCGCGCTCGGGGGCGTTGAGGAGAGTGGCGCAACGCATCAGCGCCGGAGCAGATCGCGCTGGATCCGGTGAGCGACGGCGCGGCGTACGGACGCTGACGTGGTGGTGGTGGCCTTCGAGGGAAGGTCGAGGCCGCGGCTGATCTCGTCGTACGCGGCTTGGAAACCGCCGGGCAGCTCTGCCCGGTGCAGCCTCAGGTCGTCCTCGATGAGACGCCTCAGCTCGTCCACGTTCTGGGGCGTGAAGCGCTTCTTCCCCCGGGCGAGTGCGTTGACGCAGCGGGTGCAGCGGGCGGTTTCATGGAAGGTCTCGGAGATCACCTCGGCGAGGCCCCAGAGCCGCCCTTCGAGCCAGGGAATGTCGCGTTGACCGAGGGAGACCCCCATCGGCGGCCGTGGCTCGTCGGCCTTGTGCTTCGCCATCTGTTTGGACACGGCGGGCTGGCTCATGTCGGTGAGCTGAGCGATACGTTCCTGTGTCCAGCCGAAGCCCGCAAGCACCCTGATCATTTCGGCGCGTAGCCGTCGCATCTCCTCGCCCGCGCGAATGACCTCGTTCATGCCGGCGAGTACCCGCTCGGCCTGTTCCTCGGTCAGCGTCCCGGGAACCTGGTGCGTGCTCTCTTCGTGTTCCACCACCCGGTTATACACCAGATCCCGTCACTTATAACTTGGTTGTACAACCAGGTTATGGGTGACAGGATCCGCCTCATGCCTACCTTCTCCGCGCCGGACGGAACCCAGCTCTCATACCGCGTGACCGGTGAGGGCGACCCAGTCGTCTGCATCCCGGGAGGACCTGCGGATTCCGCCTACCTCGGCGACCTCGGTGGCCTGTCCGCGTACTGCCGCCTGGTCGTTCTGGATCTGCGCGGCACCGGCCGGTCCGCGATTCCCCAAGACACCTCCTCCTACCGCTGTGATCGCCTGGTCGACGATGTCGAGGCATTGCGGCGGCACCTCGGCCTCCCCCGGATGGACCTGCTCGGCCACTCCGCCGGCACGAACATCGCGACGCAATACGCGGCCCGGCACCCGGAGAAGGTCAGCAAGCTCGCCCTCATCGGCCCCAGCACCCGGGCTGTCGGCGTAGCGATCACGGGACAGACGCGGCGCGAGCTCGCGCAGCTCCGGAAAGACGAGCCATGGTTCCCCGCGGCATTCGCCGCCCTGCAGGCGATCACCGAGGGCACGGGCAGCGACTGGGAAGCCGTCGCCCCCTTCTTCTGGGGCCGGTGGGACGCCGCGGCGCAGAAGCACCACGCAGCCGGCCGGCCGGGCAACCAAGAAGCCGTCGCTCTCTTCGCGGCCGAGGGCGCCTTCCACCCGAAGAGCACTCGTGCGGCGCTCGCCGCCTGCGAGGCCCCCGTTCTGCTGCTCACCGGAGAGTTCGATCTGAACAGCCCTCCGGTGTCCGCCGCCGAGTTCGCGGAAGCGTTCCCGGACGCCACGCTTGTGGTGCAGCCGGGAGCGGGCCACTGTCCGTGGCTCGACGATGCCGGCCGGTTCGTGGCGACCACGGCGGCATTCCTCCGCGGGTGACCTGGCTCATGCCCCCGGGACTCCGAAACGAGGGCGGAGGGCTGCGATGGCGGGAGGAGACCGGCGCTCGACATGACCCTGCGTCAGGGGTGAGGCAGGGGCGCGGTATGGGGAGAATTGGGGCAGTTGGTGGGCGTGGTGTTGTGAACTCCCGGAAAACTTCCGCCCGTTGGGATTGACAGGATCATGTCTACGCGCGTCATTCTGGATGGCATGAGAATCCCCCCACGGATCACCAAGTTCGGCGCCGCCGGCGCCCTCGCTTCGGCCCTTCTCATCGGCGGGACCGCGGTCGCCGCCACGCCCGCCGTCGCCACGACCCATCCGGCCACCGCGTACGCCGCCACGGCGCACGTCACGTCCGTGCACGTCAAGGACGTCGGCAAGACCTGCTACTCCAAGCTGCCCTCGCAGGCACACGACACCCTCGACCTGATCGCCAAGGGCGGACCCTACCCGTATCCCAAGGACGGGACGGTCTTCGACAACCGGGAGGGCATCCTGCCGTCCCAGAGCTCGGACTACTACCACGAGTTCACCGTCGTCACCCCCGGCTCTCCCGACCGCGGTGCGCGACGCATCGTGACCGGCGAGAAGAAGGACGAGGACTACTACACCGCCGACCACTACAAGACATTCGACCTCGTCGACCGCGGCTGCTGACGGCCCGCCCGTACGAGGGCGGCGGAGCAGCACGCCACGGCGGAACAGTCGAACGGCGAAGCAGCAGTTCAGACGAACAGCGACACAGTGATACAGCGACACAGTGATACAGCAACAGAGCGACAGAGTGACACAGCGGAACGGCTGAAAAGCTGAGCAGCGGGGCGGCGGGCCCGGCCAGAGTCCGCCGCCTGCCACGTGACGGCGGCCGGGGTGTGCAGGCACCCCGGCCGCCGTTGTGCTGTCCGCGGGTGCCGCGCGTCCGTCTTGTGCGCCCCACGCCCGGCGCCCACGTCGTGCGCCCCCTTCTCACCTCCCTCTTCTCCCCATTCTTGGCAGAAGGGGCGCACGGGGCGCACCCCCGAGAGAGGATTGTCAGTGGTTCCCGGTAGCGTTTCGGCGGAAACGAGGAGCGGGCGGGCATCAGCGGAAAAAGACCATGTGGGGTCGGCTGCTGGGGCGCGCCCCGGAAAGTGCCGTATCCACCGTGCAGGCATGGTGAACCGGCACCAGGCGTCGGAGACAAGGAAGGACGGCGAACTGCCGTGTATCGCTGGGAGATCACCCGGGCCGCTCTGGCGCAGCGGGTTTTCGCCATCGTCCGGAGCAGAACGTATGACGAGGCGAGCGCCACGGCGGACACCCTGCTGTCGGCGGGCATCACCAGCCTGGAGATATCCCTCACCACCCCCTTCGCCCTGGAGGCGGTCACCACGCTCACCCGCGAGCTGGGCGACGACGCCGTCATCGGCGCGGGCACGGTCCTTGACGCGGTATCGGCCCGGATGGCGGTCGACGCGGGCGCCCGCTATCTCGTCTCGCCGAGCCTCGACGCCGAGGTCATCCGTACCGGCCACCGTTACGGCATCCCGGTCTTCCCCGGGGTGTCGACGCCGACCGAGATGGTCCGCGCGCTCGAACTCGGCGCGGACGCGGTCAAGCTGTTCCCCGCCTCGGGGCACGACCCGGCCTGGCTGGCGGAGGTCCGTGCCTCACTGCCTCAGGTGCCGCTGCTGCCGACGGGCGGGGTGACGGTCGACAGCGCGCCGGAGTGGATCGCGGCGGGGGCGGTCGCCGTCGGCATGGGAACGGCGCTCTCCGAGGGGGACCGCGAGACCGTCGCCAAGCGCGCCGCCGACCTCCTCAACCGCCTGGACGAAGCCGCCCCCGACCGCTCGGCCGGCAGAGGTACGGCGGACCTCTACGAGGACTGAGGGGCCCTCGGCTCGCCATCCCACCGGCCTGTTCGGTCAAACGCATGGGCCATTACGGCCACGCATCGGCCTCTTCGGCCACCGTACGGGCCGCTCCGGTCACCGCACCCGCCGTCCCGCCGTCCAGCCTGCCCGGCCGTCCCGCAGTCCGGCCCGTCCGGTCATCCCGCCGGCCGGTCAAGGGGTTCACCCGCACCACGGGCTCTGCCACCCTGAGCGCTTCGATCATGCGATCACGCCGCCGCGTCCAGGAGTCACAGGAGCCCTTATGAAGCGCGCCGCCACCCTCTCCGCCCTGGCTTGTCTGCTCGCCGTCACCGCCGCCGCACCGGCGGTCCCGGACGCCCCGAGCGGAGGAGGGGGTGCCCCACTCGCCGCCGGCAAGAAGGCCTCGGCCCTCGACGTCATCCCCCGGCGCGGTGTGCTGCGAGTCTGCACCACCGGTGACTACCGCCCCTTCAGTCACCTCGACCCCAAGACGGGCACCTACAGCGGTGTGGACATCACCATGGCCGGTGACCTCGCCAAGAGCCTGGACGCCGCACCCCGTTATGTGGCCACGACCTGGGCCGAGCTCGTCGGCGACCTGTCGGCCGGCCGCTGTGACATCGCCATGGGCGGCGTCTCGGTCACCCTCCCGCGGGCTCGCTCCGTCTACTTCAGCGAACCCACCCGCACCGACGGCAAGACGCCCCTCGTGCGTTGCGCGGACAAGGACAGGTACCAGACCCTCCAACAGATCGACCGGCCCGGAACCAAGGTCATCGTCAACCCCGGTGGCACCAACGAGGAATTCGCCCGCGCCCATATCCGGCGGGCCACCCTCACGGTGCACCCGGACAACACCACGATCTTCGACGAGATCATTGCGGGTCGCGCGGATGTGATGATGACCGACGCGAGTGAGACCCGCTACCAGGCCAAAATCCACCCCGAACTCTGCTCACTCCACCCGGACAAGCCCTTCTCCTTCTCCGAAAAGGCCTACGCCCTGCCCCGCGGCGACGACGAGTTCAAGGCGTATGTGGACCAGTGGGTACACCTGGCCACCCATGACGGGACCTACCACACGTACGAGGACGCCTGGATGAAGTGATCACGTGACGTGACGCCGGTGGTGCCGGTGGTGCCGTGTGAAGTGATGGCGTGCGAAGTGATGCCGTGCGAAGTGATGCACTGTGCAGTGAAGATGTGGCGCGCACCCATGGATACGGTGCCGTGGTGGAGAGCTGGCTCTCCTGTCGGCCAGGTCTTCTTCGGAGGTTCGGCGAGAGGCGGTTGGCGAGATGGCCGGTGCAGTACAGGAGAGCGCGGCGTTCGATCTTGTGGCGGCGCAGCAGGGGCTGGACGCACAGCCGTTCAGCAGGCTGGTGCAGGCACGGATCACCGAGTTCGGTGGCGGCGCGGCGACGCTGGAGATCGATATCCGCGACGAACTCCTGCAACAGCACGGGTTCGTGCACGGCGGGGTGCTCTCGTACGCCGCCGACAACACCCTGACCTTTGCCGCGGCCACGGCCCTGGGCCCGGCCATCGTCACCGGCGGCTTCTCCATCCAGTATCTGCGCCCGGCACTCGGCCGTACGCTGCGGGCCCGCGCCGAGGTCGTACAGGCCGGACGCCGGCAGGCGGTGTGCCGCTGCGATCTGACGGTGGTCGACGACGCGGGGGAGGAGAGCGTGTGCGCGGTGGCACAGGGGACGGTGCTGCCGCTCAACGCTCCGGCGGGCGGCGGGGAGTGAGGGGCGGTCTGGCCGGCGACGGCGCCGGTGGCAGACGGACGTAGGTCAGGGCAAGCAGGGACGGACGCCACTGGTCAAGGCCTGCGGGACCGCAGTGCGGCGAGGCCGAAGGCCACTCCTCCGGCGATGAACCAGGGGTTCCAAGGGCCAGCGTCCAGGTCCGCTGTTCCGCGCTCACGGAGGCGTCCAGGTGGGTGGCGCCGGCCAGCAGCAGCACCTCGATACCAATGCCACGGGCCAGCAGGAGGGCACTGACGCCCCATCCCAGCCACCGTGCCGGCGGAGCGGGAACGCCCAGCCACCGTGCCGGCGGAGCGGGAACGCCCAGCCACCGTGCCGGCGGAGCGGGAACGCCCCGGGGCCCGGACCGGGCAAGCTGCCGTGCCAGCGAGGCAGGCGGGACTTTGCGGACACGCCCTAGGACTCGTCGACCTCGTTCACGGCCTCGCGAGGCGGTGCCCGGTGTGAAAGGACATTGACGACCCGGTCGTTCGGATCCTTGACGAAGAACCGGCGGACGCCCCACTCCTCGTCCCGGAGCGGCCGGACGATCTCTGCGCCGGCGGCCAGCAGGGCGGCGTGGACCGCGTCCACGTCGTCGACCTCGATGCTCATGTCGGGGGTGACCGGGGCGGTCTCGTCGTGGGTCATGAAGGTGAGCTGGGCGGTGGGGTTGGCGGGGGACGCCAGGGTCATGACCCAGCCCAGGTTCATGACCTCCTCGAACCCCAGCAGGCCGTAGAACGTGCGGTTCTCCTCCAGGGCGTCGGACTGGATATCGGGGACGACGCGACGTACGGACATAACCGGCTGACTCCTCGGGGAGGGGGCGAGGCGTTCCGAAGGGTACGGCGCGCGGAGGTCCACGGTCCCTTGTCCGGACAATGTGACCTCCGGACTTCCCGTCATCTGTCCGGACGGATACGCTCGCCAGCGTGGGGAAACGCGAAACAGAAGCCCGGGGCGCCGAGAGCCCCCTCCAGTTCAGCGTGGACCGGAACAGTCCGGTCCCGTTGTATTTCCAGCTGTCCCAGCAGCTGGAGGCCGCGATCGAGCACGGCAAGCTGGCTCCCGGCAGCCTGCTCGGGAATGAGATCGAGCTGGCCGGCCGGCTCGGTCTGTCCCGGCCGACGGTGCGGCAGGCGATCCAGTCGCTGGTCGACAAGGGGCTCCTGGTACGCCGCAGGGGGATCGGCACGCAGGTCGTCCACAGCCAGGTCAAGCGCCCGCTGGAGCTGAGCAGCCTCTACGACGACCTGGAGGCGGCCGGGCAGAAGCCGGCCACCCGTGTGCTGCTCAACACCACCACCGAGGCCGACGCCGAGGTCGCCGCCGCGCTGGGGATCGCGGAGGGGGCCGAGGTCGCGCTGGTCGAGCGGCTGCGGCTGACGCACGGCGAGCCCGTCGCGCATCTGCGCAACCACCTTCCCGCGGGGCTGCTCAAGCTGGAGACGGCCGAACTGGAGGAGACCGGTCTGTACCGCCTGATGCGGTCGGCCGGCATCACCCTGCACAGCGCCCGTCAGGCGGTCGGCGCGCGCGCCGCGACCGTCGAGGAGGGCGAACGGCTCGACGAGCCCGAGGGTGCCCCGCTGCTCACGATGCAGCGCACCACGTTCGACGACACCGGACGCGCGGTCGAATTCGGCTCGCATGTCTATCGCGCCTCCCGGTACGCCTTCGAGTTCCAGTTGCTGGTGCGCCCCTGAGGTGCCCCTGGGAGTGCCCCTGAGGCAGCCCTGAGAAGCGCCCCTGAGGGCAGCGTCGAGCGCCTGGGAGCGCCCCTGAGGGCCAAGAGAGGCGCGCCCGGAAGCGGCCCCGGGCCCCGGCCCGCTGCGACGCCCCGAGGCATGTGACGCCCGGAGGCATGCGACGCCCCCGAGGTCTCCGGCCGGCGAACCGATTCCAGCCGCAATGTCCCCCTATGGGATACCTCTGCGGAACCCCCTAGTCAGAATGTTCTGACAAACCATTGACGCGGCTCTGTGCGCGCCGTTACAAACTCCTCCAGCCGCAGTCCGGCGGCCGGGAGAAAAGGCGGTCCCACGATGATGGGCGTGCGTACGGCTGGTCCCCTCACTGTCCGCGGCGTCGCGGTGCGCGGCGCCGCCGCCTTACTGACGACCCTCGCCCTCACCACCGGGTGCAGCGCTTCCGGCGGGCAGGGCGCCGGCGGCACGGCGTCCGGGGCCGGCAAGGGCGCCACCACCCCGCGGATGACGATCGGGATGGTCAGCCACTCCGGCGACGGCGACACCTTCTGGGACATCGTGCAGAACGGTGCCGAGCAGGCCGCCGCCAAGGACAACGTGAAGTTCCTGTATGCCCATGACAAGGAGGGCGCCCAGCAGGCCGCGCTGATCCAGTCGTACATCGACCAGAAGGTCGACGGGCTGATCGTCACCCTCGCCAAGCCGCAGGCCGTCAAGGCGGCGGTCCGCAGGGCCGAGGCGCAGGGCATACCCGTCATCACCATCAACTCCGGCGGCGAGCTCTCCCGGGCGTACGGGGCCCTGACGCACATCGGGCAGGACGAGTCCGTGGCGGGGCGCGCGGTCGGCGAGGAGCTGAACCACCGGCACCGGAAGAAGGCCCTCTGCGTCGTGCACGAGCAGGGCAATGTGTCGCTGGAGGACCGCTGTGCCGGCGTCCGCAAGGCGTTCCACGGGACGGTCGACGATCTCGATGTCGACGGCACCAACGCGCCCGCCTCGCAGTCCTCCGTCGAGGCCAAGCTCCAGTCCGACAAGGACATCGACGCGATCGTCACGCTCGGTGCCCCGATGGCGGCGATCTCCGTCAAGGCCAAGGAGGAGGCCGGCAGCTCCGCGCAGCTGGCGACCTTCGACCTGAACTCCGCCGTCGTCAAGCTGCTCAAGGCCAAGGACGTCACCTTCGCCGTCGACCAGCAGCCCTACCTCCAGGGCTACGAGGCGGTGGATCTGCTCTGGCTCCACAAGGCCAATGCCGATGTGCTCGGCGGGGGCAGGCCGGTGCTCACCGGGCCCGCCCTGGTCACGGAGAAGGACGTACCGAAGCTGACCGCATACACCGGGCGAGGCACCCGGTGAAGCCCCAGGGAAGACGGGACCCGATGAACCCGGACAGATCACCGGTAACGGATACTTGGCCCGCCGGTCCCGGCCGGCCGGTGCCGGAGGCGGTGCGGAACACCGCACACGCACGGACCGGCCGGTCCGGACAGCGCAGTCAACCAACGAAGCCAAACAGTCAACCAACGCAGCCGATACGGCAGCACCAGCGGGAAGGGCGAGTCCTCGTGGCACGGGTGAGAAGAAGGGGACGCGTCGTCGGCGCTGTGCTGGCGGCGGCGCTCGGCGTCGCGCTGGCGGGATGCAGCAGCACCGGAGGCCTGCGCGCCGAACAGGAACGCGCCGCCAAGTCCGCGGGCGGCAAGGCCGCGGTGAACACCCCCCGGTGGACGTTCGCGATGGTCACCCACTCGGGAGACGGCGACACCTTCTGGGACATCGTCCAGAACGGCGCTCAGCAGGCCGCCGTCAAGGACAACATCAAGTTCGTCTACGGGCACGACAAGGAAGCCCAGCGGCAGAGCCAGCTGGTGCAGTCCTACATCGACCAGAAGGTCGACGGGCTGATCGTGTCGCTGGCCAAGCCCAATGCGATGAAGGACGTGATCGCCAAGGCCGAGAAGGCCGGCATACCGGTGATCACGGTGAACTCCGGCGCCGAGGCGTCGAAGGCCTTCGGTGCGCTCAGCCACATCGGGCAGGACGAGACGGTGGCCGGTGAGGCGGTCGGCGAGGAGCTGAACAAGCGCGGCCGGAAGAAGGCCCTGTGCGTCCTGCACGAACAGGGCAACGTCGGCCACGAGCAGCGCTGCGACGGCGCCGGGAAGACCTTCAAGGGCGATCTGCAGAAGCTGTACGTCGAGGGCACCAACATGCCCGACGTGCAGTCCTCCATCGAGTCCAAGCTCCAGGCGGACAGCTCCATCGACGCCGTGGTCACGCTCGGCGCCCCGTTCGCCCCCACCGCCGTCAAGGCCAAGGAGCAGGCCGGCAGCAAGGCCGAGATCGACACCTTCGACCTCAACGCCCAGGTCGCGACCGGGCTCAAGGACGGCTCCCTCGGCTTCGCCGTCGACCAGCAGCCCTACCTCCAGGGCTACGAGGCCGTCGACCTGCTGTGGCTCTACAAGTACAACTCCGATGTCCTCGGCGGCGGCAAGCCGGTGCTCACCGGACCCCAGGTGATCACCAAGAAGGACGCCGCCGCGCTGCAGGAGTACACGAAGCGGGGGACGCGATGAGCCACACCGACGCACCGCCGCTGCGGCCCGCGGGGCCGCCCGCCAAGAGCGGCGGCGACGAACGGCTGCTGCACCGCTCCCTGGCCCGCCGGCTGATGGGCCGCCCCGAACTGGGCTCGGTCGTCGGCGCCGCCGCGGTCTTCGTGTTCTTCTCGATCGTCGCCGAGCCGTTCCTGCGGGCCTCCAGCCTCTCCACGGTGCTCTATGCGTCCTCGACGATCGGCATCATGGCCGTGCCGGTGGCGCTGCTGATGATCGGCGGGGAATTCGATCTGTCAGCCGGTGTCATGGTCGTCAGCTCGGCACTGATCTCCTCGATGTTCAGTTACCAGATGACCGCCAACACCTGGGTGGGCGTCGGGGTGTCGCTGCTGGTCACCCTCGCCATCGGGGCGTTCAACGGACTGTTGCTGACCCGTACGAAGCTGCCCAGCTTCATCATCACGCTCGGCACCTTCTTCATGCTGACCGGCCTCAACCTCGGCTTCACCAAGCTGATCGACGGCACCGTCTCGACCAAGTCCATCGCCGACATGGAGGGCTTCGAATCGGCCCGCAAGGTCTTCGCCTCGCATCTGACGCTCGGCAATGTCGACATCCAGATCACCATCCTGTGGTGGATCGCGCTGGTCGCCCTCGCCACCTGGGTCCTGCTGCGCACCCGCGTCGGCAACTGGATCTTCGCGGTCGGCGGCAACGCCGACGCGGCACGGGCGGTGGGCGTCCCGGTCACCAAGACGAAGATCGGCCTCTACATGGGCGTCGCCTTCGCCGCCTGGGTCTCCGGCCAGCACCTGCTGTTCTCGTACGACGCGATCCAGTCCGGTGACGGGGTGGGCAACGAATTCCTCTACATCATCGCCGCGGCGGTCGGCGGCTGTCTGATGACCGGCGGCTTCGGCTCGGCGATCGGTGCGGCCGTCGGCGCCTTCATCTTCGGCATGGCCAGCAAGGGCATCGTCTACGCGCAGTGGAATCCGGACTGGTACAAGTTCTTCCTCGGCGCGATGCTGCTGCTCGCCACACTCCTGAACGCATGGGTCCGCAAGCGGGCGGAGGAAAAGGCATGACCGCGCTGGTCGAGCTGAGCGACGTCAGCAAGTACTACGGCAATGTCCGGGCGCTGGAAGGCGTGTCCCTGGAGGTGCACGCGGGCGAGATCTCCTGTGTGCTCGGGGACAACGGCGCCGGCAAATCCACCCTCATCAAGATCATCGCGGGGCTGCACCGGCATGACGCCGGATCCTTCACCATCGACGGGGAGGAGAGTGCCCTCGCCTCCCCGCGCGAGGCCCTGGACCGCGGGATCGCCACCGTCTACCAGGACCTGGCCGTCGTTCCCCTCATGCCGGTGTGGCGGAACTTCTTCCTCGGCTCCGAGCCCACCACCGGCGTGGGCCCCTTCAAGCGGCTCGACGTCAAGACGATGCGCGAGACCACCCGCAGCGAGCTGCTGCGGATGGGCATCGACCTGCGCAACGTCGACCAGCCCATCGGCACCCTCTCGGGCGGCGAGCGCCAGTGCGTGGCCATCGCCCGCGCCGTCTATTTCGGCGCCAAGGTCCTGGTCCTGGACGAGCCGACGGCGGCGCTCGGCGTCAAGCAGTCCGGCGTCGTCCTCAAGTACGTCGCGGCCGCCCGGGACGCCGGTCTCGGCGTGGTGTTGATCACCCACAATCCGCACCATGCGTATCTCGTCGGTGACCGCTTCGTCCTGCTCAAGCGCGGCGCCATGGCCGGCAGCCACGCCAAAACGGAGATCACCCTGGAGGAGCTGACCCGCCAAATGGCAGGCGGCAGCGAACTGGAACAGCTCAGTCATGAGCTGGCCCGGACCGCGACCCCGGAGTTTCCCGGCGGTCATCGCCCCGAGTGATCGCCACCGCGCCCCGCACGGCCCCCCAGCTGTGCGGGGCGCGTCACTCCCCGTCGCGGTGCGCCGGACGCCGCCGGTGATGCACAATCGCACCGAACCCGCACATCGAGGCCCCGGCCTCCCGACACCCGCAGGGACGAGACGACTCTTGCGTGCACACAGCCGCCGCATGGGGGTACCACCCACGCCCATGAGGCAGTGGGGGAGAGACGGCGAAGAGGTGGGTCGATGAGCATGTACCGGGACCGGGTGCACCGAGGATCGGCCAGCGCCACCGTGCTGCGCACGGTCGGCACCCGCGAGCGGCGCTCGCACCTGACCGCCCCCCGGGTGCCCACCGTGGGTATCGACATCGGCGGCACCAAGGTCATGGCGGGCGTCGTCGACGCCGACGGCACCATCCTGGAGAAGGTCCGCACCGAGACGCCGGACAAGTCCAAGAGCCCCAAGGTCGTCGAGGACACCATCACCGAGCTGGTGCTCGACCTCTCCGACCGGCACGACGTCCACGCGGTCGGCATCGGCGCGGCCGGCTGGGTCGACGCGGACCGCAGCAAGGTGCTGTTCGCACCCCATCTGAACTGGCGCAACGAACCGCTGCGCGACCGCCTCGCCGGCCGCCTCGCGGTCCCGGTCATGGTCGACAACGACGCGAACACCGCCGCCTGGGCGGAGTGGCGCTTCGGCGCCGGCCGCGGCGAGGACCATCTCGTCATGATCACGCTCGGTACCGGTATCGGCGGCGCGATCCTGGAGGACGGCGCCGTCAAGCGCGGCAAGTACGGCGTGGCCGGTGAATTCGGCCATATGCAGGTCGTCCCCGGCGGCCACCGCTGCCCGTGCGGCAACCGCGGCTGCTGGGAGCAGTACAGCTCAGGCAACGCCCTGGTGCGCGAGGCCCGTGAGCTGGCCGCCGCCGACTCCCCGGTCGCGTACAACATCATCGAGCGGGTCGGCGGCCGCATCGGCGACATCACCGGACCGCTGATCACCGAGCTGGCCCGGGAGGGCGACGCGATGTGCGTCGAACTCCTCCAGGAGATCGGCCAGTGGCTGGGCGTCGGCATCGCCAACCTCGCCGCCGCCCTCGACCCGTCGTGCTTCGTCATCGGCGGTGGCGTCAGTGCCGCCGACGACCTGCTGATCGGCCCGGCCAGGGAGGCGTTCCGGCGTCATCTCACCGGCCGCGGCTACCGTCCCGAAGCCACCCTCACCAAGGCCCAGTTGGGTCCCGAGGCCGGTATGGTCGGCGCCGCCGACCTGGCCCGACTGGTGGCCCGCCGCTTCCGGCGCGCCAACCGGCGCCGGGTCGAGCGCTACGAACGATACGAACGGGCAGGCCGCCGATGACCGACACCGACCTGCACACCGTGCACGACGACGCCCAGCCCGTCCCGCCGCCCCGCGTCAAGCGCCGGCGCCCGGTGCTGATGGCGCTGATCATCTTTCTGCTGATCGCGATCCCGGCCGGCTATATCGTCATCTCCGCCGAGCAGAGCCGGGACAGCGGCGAGGGCAAGGAGGCCGAGGCCGCCGCCACCGGCCTGACCAACGCCTTCCCCTCCAAGGTCCAGCAGCGGATCTACAACGTCCCGGTGCCGATCGGCTCCACCCCGGTCTACTACTACGAGACCAACTCCTGGCAGACCAGTTCGCTGTTCGTGCAGTTCAGGACCAACAAGTGGGGACTTGAGCACTACCTCAACGCCGTCGGCACCAGCACCGCCGCCCTCAAGAAGAACCGTCAGACCATCGCGCCCGAACAGGCGTCGAAGGTCGGCTGGGACTTCGGCATCGACGCGCCCTGGGCGGGCACCACGACCAAGGGCCGGTCACCGCACCCGTACCAACGGATCATGGTCAACTACGACGAGCCGGGCCACCCGGTCGTCCACACCGTCTCGACCGTGAGGTTCTGAGGGCGACGGGCTGACGGTGGGGTCCCGACGGTGAAGCACCGGCCGTTCCGGGACCGTTCACGGCCGTGGCGGGACCAGCCCCTGCAGCAGCAGGGTGAGGGTGAAGGTGAACCGGTCGTGTCCGGCACCTGAGGTGAGCTCCCGTGCATGCGCGACGGTATGGGGGAACAGGTCGGGCGGCAGCATCCGGAGCCGTTCCGCGATTTCGGCGCGGTCGATCACCCGGCCGTCGGCGTCCTCAGCCTGCCGCCGGGCCACGGATGCCTCCAGGCAGTAGCCCGTGATGTAGAGGAAGGCCGCGTCGCTGGCCCAGGCCGCCTGCCGGGCGGGCGCGTCACCGGCGAGCAGGATCGCGAGCAATGCCTCGCCGACCCGCAGCGTTGCCAGATCGGCGGGCACCACGGAGAGAGCGGCCTGCGCGATGCCGGGGTAGCGCAGAAACTGATCGCGCAGCTGTGCGCACACGTCCATGAACTGCTCCCGCCAGCACGCGGGGTCCGGTGCGGGGAGAGCGACCTGCGAGCACAGCCTGCCGATGAGCAGGTCACCGAGCTCCGCCCGGTTGCGCACGTGCGCGTACAGCGACGCGGGGCCGGTCTGGAGCCTCGCCGCGACCATGCGCATCGTCAGGTCCTCGAAGCCGCCTTCCTCGACCGCCTGGAGAGCGGCGTCGATGATGCGCTCCACCGTGAGGGGCGTCTTCCTCCGGCCGGCGGCCCGGCGCCCTCCGGTTTCCGAGTCGGCGTTCTTGGCCGAGATCAGCGCCGCCCACTGATCCCGGGAGATTGCGTCACGCGCTGCCCGTCGTCCTGCCACGACGCCACTCTACCCGTTGACGAACAATGATCGTCAACAGAACAATGTTCGTCATCGGTGTGGGAAAGCGAACCAACGCGAAAGGAATCACCATGACGACCTCGGTCTCGATCATCGGCGCCGGTCTTGGCGGACTCACGCTCGCCCGGATCCTGCACCTCCACGACATCCCCGCCACCGTCTACGAGGCGGAGAAGTCCGCAGGCGTCCGCACCCAGGGAGGACAGCTCGACCTCCACGAGGAAGACGGCCAGCTCGCCTTGGAGATGGCCGGGCTCACCGAGGAGTACCGCTCGATCATCCACCGGGGCGGCGGAGCACGACGTGTCGTCGACGAGCAGGGACGCGTGGTCGTCGACCGGCCGGACGACGGCTCCCTGTCACGGCCGGAAACACTGCGCGGTGACATCCGCCGGATCCTGCTCGCCTCACTGCCGCCCGGCACGGTGCGCTGGGGCAGGAAACTCGTCTCGGCCACCCCCCTCGGAAACGGACGACACCAGGTGTCGTTCGCGGATGGCTCGTCGGCCGTGTCCGACGTCCTCGTGGGCGCCGACGGGGTCTGGTCCAAGGTCCGGCCGCTCCTGTCGGACGAGCGGCCGGTGTACTCGGGCATGAGCTACGTCGACACCTGCCTTCATGACGTCGACACGGCCCACCCGCGCGTGGCCGGCCTCGTCGGGAACGGCGCCCTGTACGCCCTGGTCCCGGGCAAAGGATTCCTTGCCCACCGTGAAGCCGGTGACGTCGTCCACACCTACGTCGTGCTGCACCGTCCCGTGGAGTGGTTCGATGCGATCGACTTCACCGACGTCCCGGCGGCGAAGGCACGGATAGCGGCGGAGTTCGACGGCTGGGCACCGGAACTGCTGTCCCTGATCACCGACGGCGAGTCCGCACCCGTCCTGCGCAGCATCTACGAGCTGCCGGACGACCACCGCTGGGACCGGGTCCCCGGCGTCACACTCCTCGGCGACGCGGCACACGCGACCGTCCCCGGAGGAGACGGAGCCAATCTCGCGATGCTCGACGGCGCCGAACTCGGTACGGCGCTCGCGGCCCACCCCGACGACATCGAGCGGGCCCTCGCCGACCACGAGAGCGGGATGTTCCTCCGGAGCCGGCAGGCGGCTGCCGACGCCCACCGCACCATCGACTTCATCTTCGGCGCCAACGCCCCCGCCGGGGTCATCAGCCTGTTCTCGGAAGACGAAAGCACCTCCGCCTGAGCCGGTGCGGCGGCGAACCTGAGCGACGGCCTCCCGACGTCCGCCGGGGGTGTGGATCGTCTCCGGGAGCGGGACCGGGACCGGGACCGGCGAGGGCGCCACCGGCATCAGCCCGAATGATCACCGACCTGATCCGCTCCCACGACGTCCTGGACGAAGCCTCACCACGGCCTCGGCCGCCCCGCCGGCCGCCGCCATGTCCCGCGGATAATCAGTGTTCCGGGCGCCGTTGCCCCCGGTAGCGTCGCTGCCGTGACTCCAGAAGATCTTGCGGTCGTCATCTCCGACGGCATACACACAGCCATCCGGTCCGGACGCATCTCAGCAGAGGTGCCCGGGGAGATCCGTGTGGAGCGCCCCCGGCACCGCAGCCACGGCGACTACTCGACCAACGTCGCCCTGCAGCTCGCCAAGTCCGCCGGTCTGCCCGCCCGCACCGTCGCCGAGGTGCTGGCGCCGCTGGTGGGCGCGGCCGCCGGAGTCGCGAAGGCCGAGGTGGCGGGCCCCGGGTTCCTGAACATCACCCTGGAGACCGCGGCGATCGGCGCCCTGGCGCGCGACATCGTCCTGGCCGGTGACGCCTATGGCCGTTCGGACCGGCTCGGCGGCCTCCGGCTCAATCTGGAGTTCGTCTCGGCGAACCCCACCGGGCCGGTGCACATCGGCGGGGCCCGGTGGGCAGTCGTGGGCGATGTGCTCGCCCGGCTGCTCGAGGCAGCGGGGGCGGACGTGTCGCGGGAGTACTACTTCAACGACGCCGGCGGGCAGATCGACCGCTTCGCCCGCTCTCTGCTCGCCACGGCGCAGGGCGCACCGGCGCCCGAAGACGGCTACAGCGGCGCGTACCTCGAGGAGATCGCCGCCACGGTGCTGCGCCGGCAGCCCGGGGCCCTGGAACTGGCGCGGACCGAGGCCGTCGCCGCCTTCCGGACGGAGGGCACGGCGTTGATGTTCGACGAGATCAAGGCGTCGCTCGCCGCTTTCGGTACCCACTTCGACGTCTACTTCAACGAGAAGGACCTGCACGACAAGGGCGACTTGGATGCCGCCGTCACCCGTCTGCGGGAGGGCGGTCACCTCTTCGAGGAAGCGGGAGCGGTCTGGCTGCGCACCACGGACTTCGGTGACGACAAGGACCGGGTCCTGGTGAAGAGCGACGGTTCCTGGACGTACTTCACCGCGGACTGCGCGTACTACCTCAACAAGCGGTCCCGGGGCTTCGAGCGGGTCGTCATCATGCTCGGCGCCGACCACGCCGGCTATGTGGGCCGGATGCGGGCCATGGCGGCCTGCTTCGGCGACGACCCCGACACGCATCTGGAGATCCTGATCGGTCAACTGGTCAACCTGGTCAAGGACGGTGCGCCGGTCCGGATGAGCAAGCGGGCGGGCACGGTCGTCACCCTGGACGACCTGGTCGAGGCGGTGGGCGTGGACGCCGCACGGTACGCGCTGGCACGGGCCAGCGTGGACACGATGATCGATCTCGATATCGACCTGCTCACCCGGCAGTCGAACGACAACCCCGTCTACTACGTCCAGTACGCGCACACCCGGCCGTGCGCCGTACAGCGCAGGGCGGCGGAAGCCGGGATCGGGAAGGGCGCGCCGGAGGACTTCGACCCTTCTTTGCTCACCCATGAGCGGGAGGCCGATCTGCTGGGCATGCTGGCCGAGTTCCCGCAGGTCGTGGCCACCGCCGCCACGCTGCGCGAGCCACACCGGGTCGCCCACTACCTGGAGCAGCTGGCCGGCACCTACCACCGTTTCTACGACGCGTGCCGGGTACTGCCACGGACCGGTGAGGACCCGGACGACCGCACCCGCGCCCGGTTGTGGCTCACGGAGGCCGCCAGGCTGGTGCTGCGCAACGGGCTGCAGCTGCTCGGAGTCTCGGCACCGGAACGGATGTGAGGACGACCGCTGCCTGATCACCACTCACCACAGAGGTAAACCCCCGTCACAGGGCTATGACATAGCCGACTTGAGTCAACTGTCGTCACACAAGTAGGTTCCGTATGAACTGAGTTCTACTACATACCGGCGTCCCTTCGCCGGAAGGATGGACGCCCCATGGGTTCCCACGCCCGCCCCAACCGCATACACCGCACCGGAGTCCGGATCGCGATGGTCGCACTTGTCGGTGCCGCCCTGCCGATCACCGCCAGTGGCCTGGCCCAGGCGGCCACCCCCGGCGCCACGCACTCCGCGGACGAGAACGACCAGCAGGGCAACGAGGCCACCGCGGCGGCGGCCCACAGGCAGGGAACGCAGCGGCAGTCCGGGTCCGCCCAGGCGGGCCGGCAGCACGCCGCCAAGGGCAAGGCCACCGCCGCGCAGGCCGCGAAGGACCAGGACGCTCCGCAGATCCACGCCGACCACGCCTTCCTGCTGGACGCCCGCGACGGCAGCCAGGAGCGGGAGCTGTGGGGCGGGGCCAAGGCGGACGAGAGCGTGTCGATGGCCAGCACCACCAAGATCATGACGGCCATGGTGGTGCTCAAGCACCCGGAGTGGCTGAACCGGCAGATCACGGTGAAGCAGGAGTACCGGGACTACGTCCAGAAGGTCGGCGGCAGCACCGCCGACCTCCAGACCGGCGACAGGCTGACCGTCGAGCAGCTGCTGCACGCCATGCTGATCCCGTCCGGCGACGACGCCGCGATGGCCCTGGCCGACAATTTCGGCGCCGGTGCCACCGCGGACGCGCGGATCGCCGACTTCGTGAACCAGATGAACGTCGAGGCGCAACAACTGGGCCTGGCCGGCACCCACTTCGACGGCTTCGACGGTATCTCGCACGGCAGCAACTACAGCACCGCCCGCGACCTGGCCAAGCTCGGCCAGCGCGCCATGCTGCAGCCGGTGTTCGCCGACATCGTGAAGAACAAGCAGTACAAGGCCGAGGCCCCGGCCGCCAACGGCCACATCCGGTACTACACCTGGGACAACACCAACAAGCTGCTGAGCAGCTACGACGGCGCGCTGGGCATCAAGACGGGCAGCGGCCCGGAGGCCGGCTACGCCCTCGTCTTCGCTGCCGAGCGGGACAACCGCACCCTGGTCGGCGCGATCCTCAAGGACGACCAGGCGAGCCGCTTCGACGACGCCGCCAAGATGCTCGACTGGGGCTTCGCCCACTGAACGGGCAGCGCCCCCTGCGCTGAGCGCACACCGCACGCGGCACCGTCGGCTCCGCCCCTGCCCCGTCCCCTGTCCCCCTCCCCGGCTCCTGACCCGGCCCACGGCACGTTTAGTGATCGTTTATTGCGGCTCGGCAGGATGTGAAGTGTCGAGAAGGATCCTTCACAGGGGACGGTATGGCCAAGCTCTATCTGGAGAAGCTCCAGTGCGTCACGACTGAGGGCTGGAGCGGCGTCGACGAGCCGAGGCTTGTTGTCCAGCATCGTGGCACCGTGTGGAACAGGACGGTGCTGGGAGACCGGATGTACACCGTCAAGTACGACTGCGACTTCACGGGAACGATTGCCGTCTCCCTCGGGGAGGCCGGCGGAGCGGTCGGGGACGGCAGGCCGGGGGAGCAGTGGATCACGGATACGCCCGGTGAGCGCAGTCTGCGCTTCAGGGCGGATGGTGCTGAGTACAACCTGCTGTATGCGGTCGAGTAGCCGAGTAAGGGCCGCCGGCCGCGGGGACTGCCGCAGGGGGACCGGATCCGGCGGTCGGCGGGTGGTGGACGCGGAAAGTCCGCTGCCCCGGTGTGACACACCGGGGCAGCGGACTTTTTGGCGGCGGCGTCGGGGGGACGCCTCACCGCCGGGTGGAGAGCCTCAGCGGCTGTAGATGGGCATGATGGTCTCGCTGTCGTCGCACCACACCTCGTGGTAGCCGTTCGCCTGGGCCTGCGGGAGTTCCGCCGCTTCGCACGCCGCCTTCGACGGGTACTTCAGGGCACCGACGGGGACCCAGCCGTCGCCGGGCGGAGGGGCGGCGGAGGCGGTGGTGGCGGTCAGCGGAATGGCGACCGCTGCGGCACTGACAGCGAGACCGACACCGATACGGGTACGCCACGACTTCATGGTCTTCTTCTCCTTGCTCGTCATTACTGCTCCGAGCTGGTCCTGCTCGGAGACGGTCTTGGCCCATGTCCAGGGCGGTACCGAGAGGGGCAGTCGAGTGGTCGGCCGGGTCGTCAGCCGGACCGTCAACCGAGTGTTCAGTCGATCGGGCTGACGAAGGTGGCCGGCCGGGTATTTACGCGTGGGCGCTGATCACGCCGCCGGCGCTGAGCACGATGTAGATGCCGTTGGCGTTGAGTCCGGCGTCGTGCTGGTTCGTCTCCAGGGTGGCGGCTACGCCGTCGTGGCCGATGATCTGTGCGCGGTACCGCAGCTCGCCGATCTTCGTGACCTTGGCCGTCCAGCCGCCCGCGAGCTTGAAGGTGCCCGGTCCCTGGTGTCCGCCACCCATCCAGGAGTGGACCTGGCCGTCCAGCGTGAGCGTGACGAACATGTCGTTGGCGTCGAGCCCGTCGTCGTGCCCCTTCGTCTCCAGCGTGGCCAGGACCGAACCGCGAGCGACGATCTTGGCGCGGTAGTGCTGGTCGCCCAGCTGGTAGATCTCGGCCTTGCTGATGCCGTCCGCCAGGCGCTGGGTGCGGACCGGCGATGCCGCCGTGGCACCGGCCCCGGTGTGCGCGCTGCCCGACTGCTGCCGGCCCGACTGCTTGTCCGCGACGCTCGCCTTGACGTCGGCCTTGGCGTCGGTGCTCTGCAATCCGGACCAGCCCGCGGCGGTGGACTCGGCGGCGGTCGAGCGCATGTTCGTGTGGCCCGCGGACTTCGTGCCGCCGGCGTCCGAGCCGGAGCAGGCGGTCAGGGTGAGGCCGGCGGCCGCGGTCAGGACAGCGGCGGCGATACGCAGCGTGCGGCGACGAGCGGTGCGGACGGTGGAGCTGGAGCTCATTTCGTATTCCCCGGGGCGGTCGGTGTCGTGGTTTCCTCGGTACGTCACCCACTCTGCTCGGGGCCACTAGCGGACGGCTGCCACTCCGCTAACACCCGGCTAACACGCTGCTGAGCAAGGGAAGTACGCCAAGGCGAGCCTCAGGGGCCGGGCGCACGCTGCCGAGTTGGGACACAGGCAGTGGCATCTGACGTGCATCCAGCGGTGCGAGGTGAACCGCGGTGATCGCGAGAGTCAGGCGGTGCGGGACGCCGGGGGAGCGTAACCGCCGCCGTCTTTGGGGCCGTTGGCGGGCAGCCCTGTGCGCAGCACTCCGGGCGGGGGCCGGCGGCGGCACGGCTGTCGTACCGCAGAGCTGGAGACGATCTCTCCGGTCCAAACTGCCTACTTCAAGCCGACTATGACTTCCGGGCATGCAGGGCCAGTAGCCCCAGGAGTTCGCCGCCACGTCATGACGCCGTACCCGTCGCTCCGGAGCCTCGGAGAGCGGTTCTTCCTGGGGCAGTGCTGCCGCAGGCGCCACTTCCGCACCATCGGGGCCATCCGTTACCCCGCGCCGGCGTTCCCGGTGGAGTAACGAAGGCGTGACCATGGGTAGTGGTACGGCTCTCGACAAGTGGCCGGTAAAGACTGTTCCTGAATCAACCTTTAGGCAATCATGGAACACGGCCGAACACCGGGGTGGTCATCGTGGCTCACCTGGAGGGTGGATATACGTTCAGCGATTCTTCTGCCTTCATCAGGAGGAAGGTCTGTAGGTTTTTTCGGTCCTGTCCGATTCCGGGTCTCAGCTCTTCGCGGCGCACTGGGGCGTGCGGGGGAGCGAGCAACTCTCCCCCGTCCGTGGAATGAAGCGACCTTCCTCGGGCGCGAACATTCGCATGGTGCGGGATGGTGAATTCGCGGAGTGACCCCCGCAGTTCACCGGCAGGACCGCCACGATGGCTCGTGATAGTGATCAAGCGCAATCGAAGACGTCTCAAGGCATCTATCCAGTGGATCGTTGCGTCAATTTGACCATCTTATTGACCGCGATCCACACCTGTGTGAACTGGAGTGAAGCAAGATGACGACAAGCACGGCAACGGCACTTCACGATCAAGTCACTTCGCTCATGGACGAGTTGGACCGGCACCCGGTCTACGAGAATGAGTACTTCAAGTTCCTGGAGAACTCGCCGTGGAACAGCCGCACCTATGAATTCCACCGGGCGAACTTCTTCCAGCGCACCGAGGGCACGGTCAAAGGCATTGCTCACGTGTGTGCGCAGGCAGCGGCCAACGACGACCGGGATACCCTGGTCCTGTTCTCCTACATCCTCAACGAGGAGGCCGGGAACGGCGAGGCCGCCCATTGCCATGAGGTGTTGATGGAGAACGCCCACAACTTGCACGGCAAGATCGAGTTCGGCCTGGCGCCGTTACTCGTGAAGGACGCGCGCCACAGTGACCTGGTCATCCCGGAGACGTTCGCGTACCGCGAGCGCACCCGGGAGCTACTGGGGGCCAACTACCACCGCATGCTGGGCGTCGCGATGGCCCTGGAGTCCCACGCCGACAGGATGCTGCAGGTCTGCCGTACGGCGTTCCGCAACAGCAACCAGAAGCAGCCCGAAGCCGAGTTCGTCAACAACGTCGAGATCTACTTCAATGTCCACGTCGGTGATGAGGGCGTCGAGGAACGCCATGCCGCCGATGCGAAGAAGTGCGTCCAGAACAACTGCCGCACCGAAGCCGACGTCGCCGAGATCACCTACGGCGCGAACGAGACGCTGAAGATACAACACGAAATGTGGAACGCGATGCACAAGGCCGTCCGCGAGTTGAATTCCTAGCGGGGAGAGGTGAATCGGCCGACCGTGCAGAAAAATCGTGGAATTTCCGATGCCGTCCTGAGCATTCCGGAGTCGGTGACTCACGGGACCGCGGCGAAGATCGCCGCGCTCAACAAGTCACTCCCCGAGAACGACCAGATCATCGACCTCAGCATCGGCGCGCTGGACACACCGACCGATCCCCGGATCGACCGAGGTGTGATTGATTTCGTGGAGAAGCAGTCCGACACGATTCATGCCTTCGCGCCCGTCAGAGGGTTTCCGTTCCTGTTGGAGTCCGTGGCCGCGCGCGTGGCCCGCCTCCATGGAATCGCGTACGATCCGAACCGTGAAATCATGGTCACACCGGGCGGTGTGAAGGGTTCGATTTCGGTGGTCTTCCACGCCCTGCTGAACCCGGGCGACGAAGTCGTGATCCCCGTGCCCAACTGGCCGCACTACTCGGACATGGTGCGGCTGCACGAAGCCATCCCGAAGACCGTCCTGGTCACGGCGCACGACGGGCTCACGGCGCCGGCTCTTGAGGAAGCGCTCTCGGAGCGAACCAAGATTGTCGTGCTCGGCGACTGCATCAACCCGACGGGCAAGGTCTATTCGACCGAGGAATTGTCGGCGCTGGCCGATGTCCTCGCCCGGCACAATATGCGGTGTGAGTCCCGCGGCGAGAGCCCCGTCCATGTCCTGTTCGACTCTCCCTACGAGGCCCATATCGTGGGGGACCGCGCCAAGACGTTCGCCGCCATCGACGTTCCGCTCCCTGACGGCAGCCGCTGCTCCATGCGGCCGTGGACGCTGTCGGTGACCGGGCCGGGCAAGACGTACGGAATGCACGGCGACCGGATCGGTTACCTCTGCGGTCCGGCGGACATCGTGGACGCGGCGGCGCGCGCACAGGTCAACATCACCTCGTTCGCCTCCACTTACGGACAGGTCGCCACGCATATCGCCCTGCAGCCGGAAATGGACGAGGTGGCGGCCGGCAGGGCGAAGACCGCACGCGCCAATCTCCAGACCATGCTGCGCGAACTCGAAGCCGTCCCCGCGTTGAAGATCAGCCCTGCCCAAGGGGGCTACTTCCTCTTCGTCGACTTTTCGAGCTACGCCGACGCCTACCAGAAGCAGGGCTACAGCAGCGCCGATCAGTTTCTGCTGGAGGAGGCGAAGGTCGCCACGATCTGCGGCAGCCATTTCGCGGAGGGCCACTACCTCGATCACCTCGTGCGGATCAACTGCGGCCGGACGGCTGGGCTCGTGAGCCAGGCCGGCATACGTATCAGGCGCGCCCTCACACGCTTGGAGTCCTGACCTGAATGCCAAGATGAGGGGACGCATCACCTTCTGCATCATCGGCACGGGTTTCGCAGGAACCTGCGCGTTGTGGCATGTGGTGCAACGACTTACCGATCCACGCCGCAGGCCCTCGCTCTCCCCCTCGGCCGTCACGATCGTCACGGTGGAGCGGGGGCCGGTGAACGGGCCGGGATATCCCTATGCGAAGGACAACGTCCAGCTTGCGCATCGGTGCAACAACGAGGCGAGCACCATGGGTATCCACGGCAATGATTTCGTCGACTGGCTGGCCGCGAGCAAACCGTGGCTCATCAGGGACTGTCCGGAGCTGGTCCGGGAGACCCACCCCGGAGTCGCGCTCAGTGAATGGCAGCCCGAAAACGGCGAGTTCTACCCGCGTGCGTTGTTCGGCCTGTATCTGGAGAAGCGGTTCCACGAGACCGTCGAGCGGGCCCGCGCACAGGGCATCGACGTTCAGCAGTACGTGCGCCACGAGGCCGTCGACGGCTATCCAACGGAGCAGGGATTCGCCCTGTCCCTCCGTAGCCTCGATACCGACCACGAGTTCACAGTGGACGGGATCGACCGCGTCCTGCTGAGCACCGGGCACTGGCAGTCCAAGGCGGCCGACCCACTTTCCGGAGAGAGTGGATACGTCATGACGCCCTATCCGCCGGACGCGGTGAAAGCGGCCGTCGCCGAACGCATCCGGTTACGGCGCGCACGTGGCGAGCGGCCCCGTGTGTTCGTTCAGGGGATGGGGCCGAGCGGTATCGACGCCATCATGACCCTGTGCGGTGACGGCGAGTTCACGTACACCGACGACGGTCATATCGCGTCGTACCAGCCGGCGGCGCAGGCCGGCGAGGAGCCCTTGCACATCGTCGCTGGATCGCGCTGCGGGTTCTTCCCTCCCGTGCGGGGGCCGCTCGTACCGTACGAGCCGCACCACTTCACGGAGGAGCGCCTGGCGGAGATCCGGCGCGATCACCAGGGGCAGCTGACGATCGAGCGCATTCTGGAGCTCTTGGACAAGGACCTGCGCCGGGCGACCGAGGGGGCAGTGGGGTGGAACGACATCACGAACCCCGGCTATCCCTCCGCCAAGGAAAAGCTCGCGAGTGATCTCCGGGACTCGTACACCGGAAACCTCATCCACACCATCGTGCTGAAAGCGCGGCGGATGCGCTTCTACAACCAGCTCGAACCGGCTGACAAGGCGACGTACGACCGCCTGCTCGACACCCACTTCATCCGGACGGCCGTGCCGATGCCGTCCGCGAACGCGGAGAAGCTTCTCGCTTTGATGGACGCCGGGATACTGACGACCGTCAGGCAGGGCTATGACGCACCGCGGACAGCAGTGGGGGAGGACGGTGATTTCCGGATCACCTACCGGTCCGACGCGGGCGGACAGTCGACGCTGCGGGCGGACTGCGTGATCCGTGCCAGCGGGCAGGACTTCAGCATGGAGAACCATCCGTCACCGTTGGTGCAGAACCTTCTGAGGCGAGGCGAGATCGTCCCGCATGAGGAAGGGGGATATGTCACGGGCGGTATCGCGCTCGACGCCCGCGGCGGGTACCGGGTGATGAAGCGGGCGGGCGACGGGTGTGTTCCGTCGCCGCATCTCACCTCCTACGGTTCGCCCGTCAGGTTCTGGCAGCACGAACACAATTTCGCCGGCGCATTCGTCGAGGCGGCCGAGTGGGTTGCCGAGGAGTGGCTCGACGTCGCGACGGCCGTCACGACACCCTCCGTCGCCGTCGACGGTCCCGGATTGGTCACCAGCGAGACAGGGAGTTGAACGATGGAGATGAAAGAGTTCCATTACCAGGACGGCCTGCGGGTCAGCCTTTTCAATCTCGACCACAAGGCTGTCCCCTATCACTTCCATAATGAAGTGTCCGACATGATGTATTGCTCACGGGGCCAGATCACGATCGAGCTGCCCGATACGGACGAGGTGTTCACCGTCCACCCGGATCAGATGTTCCAGGTTCCCCACCCGAGCAAGCACAGGTTCGTCAACGGAGCGCCTGTCGGAACGCCCTCACGCTACGTCCTCCTGCAGATCGGCGATTTCGACATCAACTTCGTCCCGGCTGCCAAGGACATTGCGGGGAAATTCGCCGAGCGCACCGCGACGCCGGTCACGGACGGCGCCGTGCACATCGAGGACCGCAAGAGCGACATCATCAAACTCGCCGACCAGTTCGAACAGGAGAGGCCCGAGGTCCTGGACGCGGAGGAGCAGGCTGACGTCGTGGCGGCACTGCGGTGCTTCGCCTCCCGCGGAGTGGAGACGGCGCACCCGCGGAGTGGCCGCAACTCTTGACCGACACGGCCCTGCTCTCCTTCGACGTGGCCACCGTCACGCTGATCGTTCTGACGTTCTTCGCGGGTGGGTTGATCAAGGGTTTGACCGGCCTCGGCCTGCCGCCCGTCGTCCTGGGAATTCTCGCGGCGACGGTCGGGATCCACCCCGCGAAGGCGTTGATTCTCATTCCGACGTTCCTGACGAATGTCGTTCAGGCGTCGCGCGGTGGTCACGGCCGGGAAGTCGTGCGGCTCACCTGGCCGTTTCTCCTGGCCGCCACGGTCTTCACGGTCTCGGGTGCGTTCACGCTGAGCTACTTCCGGGCGGACGTGATGTCCGCGTTGCTCGGTCTGGGGCTCACGGTGTACGGGTTGCTCGGGCTGTTCAAGCTCCGGGTGAACATCAGGGACAGATGGTGGCACCACCCCGCGGGTGTGGCCTTCGGCGCCACCAACGGCTTCCTCACCGGAATGACCGGCTCGTCGGCCGTCCCGGGAGTTTTCTACCTGCAGTCCATCGGGCTGCTGCGGGACCAACTGGTGCAGAGCATGGGGATCCTCTTCACGCTCTCCACCGTTGGCCTGGCATGGTCGCTGCGGACACAGGACCTGCTCAGCATGGATCTCGGCGTCATGTCGGCCGCCGCCCTGGCCCCGGCATTTCTCGGGATGTCGGTCGGCAATCGGATTCGCCGGAGGATCTCCGAGGAAAAGTTCCGCACAGTATTGTGTGTCGCCCTGTTGCTCCTCGGCCTGTACGTCGCGATACAGAGTCTGGCCGGCTGATGAGGCTTCATGACGCAAGGAGAGGAATCGCCATGGAACACGGTCTCGCCGAACTGCTGCGGGAGCTGGAGGAATTCGGCAGTACCAACGATGCGGCGACGGACGACCGAAGCCGGAAGATGCTGAACATCACGCACGACACCGGCGTGTTCCTCGCCTTGCTCGTCAAGGCCTCCAAGGCCAAGAACCTGCTGGAGATCGGGACGTCGAACGGCTACTCGACGCTGTGGCTCGCCGACGCCGTGGGCGAGGACGGCTCGGTCACCACCATCGAAAAGGCCCCTGACAAGCGCGCGCTGGCGGAGCGGAACTTTCAGCGTGCCGGGCTCGGCCCCCGCATTCAGCAGATCGGGGACGAGGCCGGCCGCTTCCTCGCCACGCGTGAAGCGGGCGAGTACGACTTCATTTTCCTGGACAGCGATCGCGGACAGTACGCCGGCTGGTGGCCCTCACTACAGCGAATCCTCGCGCCCGGCCACCTCCTCGTGGTCGACAACGCGACCTCCCACGCCCACCAGATGGAAGACTTCAGCCGGCTGGTCACGGCCTCGGAGGGCTACCTCAGCTCCCTCTCCCCGATCGGCAAGGGCGAGTTGGTGATCCTGAAGGAGGAGGCGTAACGGGTCCGCGCACTTCGAGCGCCCGGGCGGGGGGATGACGGACCCGACCGCCGGATCTGGCCTGAACGGGCGGTCATCAGCACGGAGAGGGCTGTACTCGCGGGAGCTGGTACAGCCCTCCCCCTGTGTGCGGGCGTGTCAGCCGGGGGTGTCCGGCCTCAGCGGCGTTCGCAGGCAAGCGTCAGGCACAGCATCAGCACCTCGTAGGGGGTGCTGTCGCTCTGTGCGGCGGGTGTCTCCTCGGAGTCCGCCACGAACCGCCACTGCGATGGCCGGGCGTGCTGGGTCTCTGCCTTCTTCTCCACCTTGACGTGCAGTGTGCGGGCCTGCGGGTCGTTCGTCTCGACGGGCACTTCGTCGCTGCCGATGGAGAAATGGTCGTGTAACAGGACCAGGCCGAACCGGTCCAGGTTGCCGTGCTTCTCCAGCACGGCCTTGATGTCCCTGGCGAACTCCGCGTCCTGCGGGCCGAGCGGTTCCGCGTCTTCGAAGCGGGGAAGGTGGCGCGATGCGCTGCTGGTCTGCGTGGGCATGACGATCTCCTCTCGACCGCGCTCTGCGGTCTCAAGTCACCATAAACACAGGGTGAGTTGTGGCAGAAGTGCCTGACGGTAAAAGAGCTCCCGAGCGAGCCGGACGGCGCTGCCGGGACTCAACGCCCCCACCGGGGGCACGCCCGGGCGCGCGACCGGAGAAGACCTGACCGCATGCCGACGCCGTCCCGCCGCGTTATCGCTCCTGTGCGCTTTGTAAGGTTTGTGTTCATGGCGATGTGGAACCCACCGGCGGCTGTGGCCCAGCCGCAGCCTTCAGCGCCCTGGCAAGCGCCGACCGAGATCGAGCGAAAGCTCTACGAGGCAAAAACGCGCGGTGACTGGGTCGGATACTTCGATGTGCTCGCCGATAGCGACCTCTTCCTCTCGATGTCCCGTCGGGAGGCGGACGGGCCTGACGTGGTTCCGCCGCTGTCCTATTGGAGCCCGGCCGTCGGCCGGTGGTGCGAAGTCGTCCTGACGGAAGGCGTCTTGCCGGCCCCCGCGCCTGATCCGGTGTTCGGCCTGATATCCCTGGGCGACTTCGCCGAAGCGTGGGGCAGCGACGATCGGTGGCTGGCAGTCAACCCGGGCACTCCCTGCGAGGCGTACTTCCCGCCCAATCCGGGGTTGTGGAAGGCACATGCCGACCGGGGGAAGGGGTCGGACGTGCAACGCGGCACCCTGCGCACCTTGTGGGTGGGTGCCCCGCTCCAGGGGCCCGTAGCCCACGGGCTGGGGTGCGGGGCGCTGATGAACGTCACCAACGGAGCCCTGTGGAACGCCATGGGCACACACGGCAACGGCTACTTCCTGGAGCGCAAGAGCCTGGAACAGTGGTGGGGAGTGACCGGCCGAAGCGGCTGGCAAGGTGCACTGGACGGCCTCCTCAAAGGAACGGGTGTCAGGGGCCCGTGGGAGTTCGTGCTGGAGGTCCGCAGCTCCCTGTCCCAGCAGTTCGGGGGCCCGGTCGATCCCGCACTGTGGCGGGAGACGGCTGAAAAGGTGTTGCTCCACAACGCCGCCGAAAGAGGCGGTACGGCCTCCGATGCCCAGGTCGCCGGGGTGAAGCAGCTGATCGGCCGTATTACGCGCTACGAAGGCCGTTTTCGTGCGGACGGCATCCTTGCCGCCAACGGCCGCGTGCGGTCCGTGCTGGCGTGGGATTACGGACGGGCTTCCTGCATGGCCCGATGGGGAGTCGGCGCCCGCTTCACGGATATCCCGGACGCTGAGCAGGCGGTGCTGCATGTCTCACGTCTGAGCCGGATGACCTACAACTCCTGGGAGGAATTCGCGGCCGGCTACATCCTCGGGCGCTGCCTGCACTTCGATGACGAGCAGTTCGGGCACTGGTACACGGAAATGCTCCACGCCTATCGAGTGCTGGCCACCCATGCGGAAAGCCCCTGGCGCACCGTTGCCTGGGTATGACACGTCCGCGGGGGCGCCGTCGACCTTCGTGGCGATCGAGGTCCGGAGGTAGTCGAGGAATCCCCGCAGGACCTCGGTCTGGTTGCCTGCGGTCCGGGGCGGCGGGGTGTCGTGGCGGCCGTGGTGGTGTGTGGAGCCGGGCACTGTGGTCTTCCTTCCTTTGTCGCGGGGCGGGCACCTGCCGCCGTGTCAGGCGGTGCGGCGGATGACGCGGGCATGGTGAACTCAGCGGGCGATGGCGGGTTACCTCCGGGCCGCGGTGTCGGAGGGGAGTTCGGCGAAGCGGTCGCGGTACGCGCTCGCGAAGCGGCCGAGGTGGGAGACGCCCCACCGGTAGGCGATCGTGCCGATGGGGTCGGTGGAGGCGAGGATGTCCGCACGGATCCGGTCGAGCCGGAGGTTGCGGACATAGGACAGCGGCGGAAGGCCGAGCCGGTTGCGGAACGCCGAGCTGATGGTGCGAGGGCTGCAGTGGGCGGCCCGAGCGATGTCAGCGAGGCTGATGCGCTCGGTGAGGTTCGCCTCGATGAACGTGAGGGCTGCGCGCACCGCCCGCGGGTGGCCGGGGGGACGGCCGTCGCGCAGCTCGGCCGTGTGCGAGTGCGGCTGGGCCAGGAGCAGGGCGGTGATGAGGGACCGCAGCTGGCTGCGCTGCACGTCAGAGCGCTGGAAGAGGGGGTCTCCCGAGTCCAGCTGTTCGAGCAGGGCACGGACCAGCAGCCGCACCGCCCGGCCCTTGGACGTGGCCAGGTCCAGGGCGAAGTCGAAGCGTACGGGGGACAGCGGCGGGTGCCCGGTCAGCGCACGGAATTCCTGGTCGACCAGGTCGGCGTCGATGCGCAGCCCCAGGAACCGCGTCCCACGGGCAGGCACGGGCCGCAGTTCCTGGGAGTCCCCGGGGTTGACGACTCCCGCCGTCGACCTGTCCAAGGTCGCCCGCCGGCTGCCGCGCGCTGCCGAGATCGCGCCGGAGACGCCGATATTGACGAAGTAGGACCTGTGGCCCTCGGCCGAGGCGACGCGCACATCGAGCGGCGAGACGAAGTAGCCCACCGCGAAGCCGTGGGCAGCCACGCCGCGCAGTTCGTGATCGCCGCTGCACAGGCCGTTCAGCGGCGAGGTGGCTATGGCGCCGCCGAAGAGCAGGGCGGCGGCGTTCAGCAGGTCGACCGGGTTCCGGGATTTGCTGATGAGGTAGGTGCGCAGCGGCTCAGGCACGGCCTTCAGCTCCTCTTTTGGTGCGCCCGCCGCGGTGCCGGGGAGCATGTGTGGCGGGGGCCGCGTACGGCGTCAGTACGGCTCGGGGAGTCTTCGGCCGCCAGGAACGGGACACCGGTGTCACCGGCGGTCTCCGTCAGCCCCCACAGCTCGGTGTAGGACTGACGCTGCTCGGCGAAGTCCGGCATGGCGACATCGATGTGCCGCAGGTGGGTGATCAGGCTGCTGCCGTTGCCCATGGTCAACTCCCTCGGGTCGCGCAGGTCAGTTCAAGGTGCTGCCGTCGAAGCTGCGGGTCCTGGTCACAACTCCCACGCTTCGCTGGCCACTTGGCGCCGGATGGAGATTACTTCGCCGAATCCGGCCGGTCCCGACCGGATGATCACGCGGGCTCGGCCATGAGCCGGTGACCAGCCTCGGTCAGCGGATACGTTTCGCGATGGCGCTGTGCGCGTTCCAGCCCCGCGATCGCCACCGAGGTCTCCACGAGCGTTCGGCACCGCTGCCCGCGCCGTCTCACGAACGCCTCGAGCCCCGCCCCGACCGAGCTGTGCCGCCCGAGCTCTTCGGCCAGCACCAGGCCGTCCTCGATGGCCAGAGCCGCGCCGCTGGCCATCTGCGGTGCGGGCGCGTGCGCGGCGTCACCGATGACGACGCCGCTGCCCCGGTTCCAGGCGCCCGCCAGGAACGCGGTCAGCACCGGGCGGCGCACCACCGACTCCGACGCGGACACCAGAGGGAGGACTTCCGCCATCCGGCCCGGGAAGGTTTCCAGCATCTGCTGCAGGCGCGGGACGAGTTCGGCATCGGGCAGGACGCTCCGCTCCACTGCGTTCTCCGTCAGGAACACGTAGGCCTGGCTGACCGAGAGGGGCACCAGGCCGGCCGTGCCGGCCTTCCCGGCGAACTGGTGGATCCCGGTGGCCCATTGCGGGCGGGACACCAGAGCCCGCCAGACCATCTGCCCGTGATAGCCGGGCGAGGTCGCAAGGCCGAGCAGGCCCCGCGCCGATGAGCGGATCCCGTCCGCGCCCACCAACAGCGCGACCTGCCGGACCGTCCCGTCCGACAACCGCACGTGGACCAGTTCTCCCTCCTGGTCCATCGCCGTGACGGTCAGCCCGTGCCGTACGACGGCGCCGCGCCGCTCGGCTTCCGCGTGCAGGATGCGGTGCAGCACGGGGCGCGCTATGCCGGCCATCGCCGGCCGCCGCGCACCGAGCAGGCCAGGCAGCCGGGCCCGGCCCGCGGGTTCGCCGTCCACGTCCACGTGCGTGATCACGCTCATGCCGTAGCCCGCGGCCAGACAGTCGTCCGCGAGACCCAGCCCGGCCAGCGCGCGCAGTGCGGGACCGGTCAGGCACAACCCCCATCCGGAAGTCGCCCTGGACGGGCTGACCTCAGCGATCTCCACCTGCCATCCCGCGCCTGCCAGGGCGGCGGCCGCTGTCAGACCGGCGACGCCCGCCCCCACGACCATGGCTGTACGTGCACCGCGGCAGCTGTTCATGTACGCCTCCAGAGCATCTGATGTCGTCGAAACCGTAGGCTCCGTCCGCGCGCCGCCCTATCCGGATCAGGCGACGACCATCCGCTGTCCGCAAGCGACTCCCTGACCGTCCTCCTCATCGTTCCGCCTTCGCCGGCACCGACACCCCTCGGCAAGAACACCGCGCGGGACTTCGGTTGCTGCACGTCGCGACGAAAGGTGATGTCGTCGACGCAAGGGGCCGCTCAACGTGGCGACGTGACAGGTGCGGAAGGTATGGCGCGTGCACAGCGCGCTCGGCAGGCGCCCGCGGTAAGGGTGCGTACGGGGTTGCGGCGGCTGGCCGAACCGGGCAGGGCGCCCCACTCGTTCGACCCGGAGGAACTCCGACCAGGATCAAAGACATCGGGCCGAAGAGCGACCAGGTTCGCTGACGAGGAAGCCTGAACTGCGCGCCAGGTCGTCCTCTCCAACGAGGTGCCAGGGTGGGCGGTGTGTTGGTCTGTCCGGGTGATAGTCGAGTCAAGACGGTGGTGTTTTATTGCCCACTTCGGGTTAATGGTGGTGACCGATATCCGGTGGGTTGCCCATCTCTCCGGGGAGAGAGGCGACCCCTGTGGTGCGCGGATGCGTGGTACGTGTCTGCGGGTCTCTCTGTCCCGGTGTGCAAGCGGTGATCCGGCGCGTATACCGGTGCCGTGCGACACGGGCCCCGGATGGGAGTTCTCGGGCGGCCCTCTCAGCTGAGAGAGGTGTGTCATGGAACCGACTACGGGTTGGTTGGGAGCTCCGGCGGTGGCCGGCGGGTTTCGGCCGGTGGTACCGGCCGTTGGAACTCAGGTGGCCGTGCGGGGGCTTGCGGCCACGCCGTTCAGTGCGGCGTTCTCCACGGTGACGATCCCGGCGGGCACGACCCCGCTGGCGGTGGCGGTGGCGCAGAACGGCAACGTCTACGTCGGCAACGCGAATTCGGCCAACGTCACGGTGATCAACAGCACCACGAACACCGTGCTGGCCACCATCCCCGTCGGCTCAGACCCGGCCATGATCGCGGTGGCGCAGAACGGCAACGTCTACGTCACCAACCAGAGCTCGGCCAACGTGACCGTGATCGACAGCGCCACGAACACGGTCCTGGCCACCGTCCCCGTCGGCGGGGGCCCGTTCGCACTGGCGGTGGCGCCGAACGGCAACGTCTACGTCGCCAACAGCACGTCGAACAACGTGACGGTGATCAACAGCACCACGAACACCGTCGTGGCCACCGTCCCCGTCGGCGCGGTCCCGGACGCGGTGGCGGTGGCGCAGAACGGCAACGTCTACGTCGCCAACCGGAACGCGGGCACCGCGACGGTGATCAGCAGCGCCACCAACACCGTCACTACCACCCTCCCCACCGGTGGTTTCCCGGGCTATGCGGCGGTGGCGCAGAACGGCAACGTCTACATCGCCAACCAGACCTCGAACAACGTGACCGTGATCAACAGCGCCACCAACACCGTCATTGCCACCGTCCCCGCCGGCACGGTCCCGGGGGTGATCGCGATCGCGCAGAACGGCAACGTCTACGTCACCAACACCGTTTCCAACAACGTGACGGTGATCGACAGCGCCACGAACACCGTCCTGGCCACCGTCCCCACCGGCGGGGGCCCGTTCGGGGTGGCGGTGGCGCCGACCGGCAACGTCTACGTCGGCAACAGCAATTCCAACAACGTGACGGTGATCAGCAGCACCACGAACACGGTCCTGGCCACCGTCCCCGTCGGCGCGTTCCCGTTCTCGGTGGCGGCGGCGCAGAACAGCAACGTCTACGTCACCAACGCCAATTCGGCCAACGTGACGGAGATTTCGCCGCTCACGGTGACGCCCTCGCCGGCGTCGCCGGTGTGCGGGCAACCGGTGACGTTCAACATTTCCGGGGGGACTCCGAACGGGACAGCGGTGGTGGACTTCGGGGACGCCAGCCCCACGGTCACCGTCCCCCTGGACGCCACCGGGAGCGGGCAGACCACCCACACCTACACCGCCGGTATGTTCACCGCGACCGTGAACGGCAACCCCACCTCCGTCACCGTGGGCACCAACCCCACCACGACGACGCTGTCGGTGACGCCGAACCCCTCCAGCTGCGGGCAGAGCGTGACCGTGTGCGCCACGATCACCCCGGCACCAGGCACCACCTCAGTGCCGACCGGCACGGTCACCTTCACCCTCCCCAACGGCGGGACCCAGATGGTCCCCGTCAACGCATCGGGGCAGGCCTGCTTCACCACGACCGCGCTGACCACCGGCACCCTCACCGCCGCCTACGGCGGTGACAGCTGCTTCACCGGTTCGTCAGCCAGCACCCCCGTGACCGTGAACCCCACCCCCACAAAGCTGACCGCGCAGCCAGGCACGATCCGGCTCCGGCTGACCCCGCTGCCCGAGTTCTACATCCCCACCCTCAGCGCCACCCTGACGACCACCTCGGGGATGCCGCTGGCCGGTCAGCCGGTGACCTTCACCGCCACCACGCTCTTCGGCCCGGTCAACCTCGGCACCGCCATCACCGACGCCAACGGCACCGCCACCATCCACAACGCCGTCGTCCCCGTCTTCGCCATCGCCACCCCCTTCTACACCGCCACCTTCCCCGGCACTGCCTGCTACACCCCCGCCACCGCCCACGGCATCCTGCTGTTCATCCCCCTGCCGGGCTGAGCGCACCGGCTCCGAAAACCCCACGTCACTTGCCGGATGTCGCGTGGGGAGCCGGCGGGACGCCTTGGCCGGCTACGCGGAGCGGGCGGTGCCCGGCGACGGCGGCCCGCTCCCTGGCTCCCGCCTCGGCGGGAGCAGTGGTCGGGGTCTTGTCGGCCCATGAGGCGTGCTTGGCAGCAGCGGTGCGGACGTCGACGGGGAAGCAGGCGAGGGCTTTGTGGCTTTGCCGTCGAGGTGGTCGCCCCGCCCCGTGTGCGACGGGCACCGCCGTTCGCCGATCGTCCGGGAGCGCCGATCCCGGCGAGTCTCGCCTGCGTCCGTCGTGCGCATCGTTGCCGCCGGCCGGGGCGGCCCTGCCGTTCGGCCTTGCCTGTCGTCTCAAGACCGGACCTGAGGTGTGGAGGCAGTGAACTTTCGCATCGGACGGTCAGGCGGAGGCTATGTGAAGCTCAGTGTGCAGGTGCTCGGCGGTCGCGCACGGCGGATACCACCGTCAGGGCAGTCCCGACGAGGATCGGCACGATCATCGCGGTGAACAGCCAGCCGGATACCTCCGGCTCCGGCGCCGAACGCCACAGGACTGCGCAGCCGATCAGGAGCGACACGCCCACACAGGCGTTGAACGTCAACAGCGCCCGGGCGGTCCAGAGGGCGGAGGCGCGGGTGCGAGGCCGGTTGAGCGACGACCTCACGAGCCCGTTGCCGAAGGGCGCAACGTTGTCGGGGAGTTCGGCGCTTGGCGTTACCCGCAGGGTCAGCTCTGCGCAGGCGGTCAGCAGAACAGTTGCGCCGAGGTGCACGAATACGAGGACGAAGGCGCTGCCGACAGACCGGCTCGTCCAGGCGTCCACCCCATCGGTGCTGATGTGCAGCGGTATCCGGCCCGGCAGATGCGGATAGCGGACGATGCCCCAGACGGCCAGTGCGGTCAGAAGAGCGGCGTTGGGGAGGAGCCACAGGCGGACGGGAGATGAAAAGACCATGCGGCCGATTGTCCGACGAACGCGCAAGGGTGGGTACCGTTTTACCGGTGAGGGCGGCCGGAGCGTGGCGGTGGCCGGGCGGACGTCGAGGGGCGCGCCCATTACGTGCGCGGATCAAGGTGGGGGGCCGCAGTGACCCCAGCTTACCGGCCCTGCAACCGTGTGACTGGCAGTTTTCCCTCCCGAGCATCACCTCTGCAGCCGGAGCATCCTCGCGCTCCGTCATTCTTCGGGCAGCGGGTCCGCGGAAAGTGGATGAGGATGAGGTCATCAGAAGAAGCGGATGCCGTCACGCGGAGCGTCTATGACGTTCGTCGCGAGTCGCGAGTCGCGAGTCGCGAGTCGCGAGTCGCGAGACGCGAGACGCGAGACGCGAGACGCGAGACGGGAGTGCCGGAGCCGGCTCCGCGCTCGGCGTCACTTGGCACCCCGGAGTACTCAATCGGAGTTCTCATGGCCCAACAATCCACGCCTTGGGCTCAAGAGACCGAAACAAAGCACACTCGGATGAATGCCTCAGGCCGGGCTTTTCGCCCAATCGATGAGCCGAGCCCACCAGCCGCCCCTCGACCGGCCCGATGGGCCCCCCGGGGCGCCAGGAGCGGGCGTGCGTCGCGACGACCCGTCCTGTCGGGCCGGCGCCGATCCCGGTCGAGTCGCCGCCTTTACCGGGCGCGCACGCTTGCGTTCCGCAGGGTCACACATGCACCGCTGAGCGTTGGGTATGCCCATGAGTACTTGCTCCACATGCCTCCCGCAACCCGCAAAGGTCAACTTTCGGCACGACGGGCAGACGGCACGTTGGCACACGGTTTCCTCCCTTGGTTCTTCGCTTGAGATCCACGATATTCACGCCCTCACCACGCGAAACCCCAGAATTTGCAACCCCTTCAGAAACAGCTTCCTTGTGCCGGCGTGAGCCGCCCTCATGAGGTCGAATCACGACCTGAGTCACCTCGCCGGCGGTCATAAAGATCCGGCCATGAGAGGCAGGCGCCGCGTATCCGTCGCGGAGAGTATCTCACTAAGTGGTGCCAAGTGACCTGTTTGAAGAAATTCCCACAGTTGCTCGGGACATCGAAACAATGGTTGCATCTCGCCCGGTCGAGAAAGAGAGGCACAGCGCCTTATGTCATTGCCCGTCACCGCATTGCTTTTGAGACCTTCGACCGGGCGCAGCAAGGGCAGGAATCGAGAACGGCAACCACTCTCCCCGAACGGGTGGTGCGCCGGCCAGAAGGGAGCAACGTGAGTTGCTCGCATGCCACAGGATGCCCCCTTTTCCCCCTACTCAGGTCGAGCTTGCAAGGTTGGCGCGACTACTACTGCGACAGCGCAGATCGATGGCTCGGCTGTGCCCGCTACCAGATGTCACTGACCGGCGAGCGTGTGCCGATCAGCCTGCTGCCCAACGGAGCCAGCGCGCGACACCTCGAAGCCCCGGCCGAGGCGGGCCGGTCCAGCGCCACCAGCGCGGCGGCCGCCCCTCGGCAGTCCCCGCCGCCACGACACACTCCGGGGTCACCGGAGCCCGCGTCCTGGCCCCAGCCGGCACCGGCCCAGCCCCATGAGCAAGCACAGTCATGGCCTGGAACCGCGACACCGGAAGCCATGTCCCGGTTCGGAGCCACACCTCCACCAGCAGATGTCTGGCATGACCGGCCGTCACCGCCCCCACAGGACGACCGGCCTTCAGACAGCCTCGCTCGACAAGCACGGCACGCGCCCGCCCCTAAGCCCGGCTTATGGGCTCGTTTTGCCGATTGGATGAGAGGCCCCGCATGAGTACCTACTGGCCCTGGTGGGCGGGCGCTATCGGGCTCGCTCTGGTCACCGTCAATCACACCCTCATCACTGATCGGTCTCTCGGAGTGTCGGCCGCGTGGGATCGCGTGCTGCACTGGCGTCGTGAACGCGAGCTCGAACGGATGGACGAGGAGTTCGCCGACGATCAAGCTCTGGCCGAGGCGCTTGCCGCAGCCACAGCGGAGCACTTCGGCACTGGCACCGGCGCGTCCACCGTGCCGCAGGAACCGTACGAGAAGTCGCAGCCGCTCGAAGCCAACGCCGAATCGGCAGCGAGCGAGCGCACGGCAGCCACGAGCCTGCGGCCGGCCCCGCTGGTCACGCAGGCCGCCCTGCTGATGTCGATCTTCCTCGGTGGGTTCATCGCGGCGGTCACCTCCGGGCGGTTCCACCTCCGCTACGACATGGGCCCCGGCTTTCGGGACTTGGTCACCGCCGATTCGACCACCATGATCGCCATGCTGTTCGTGGGAGGTGTGCTGGTCGGCTTCGGCACTCGGCTGGCCGGTGGGTGCAGCTCCGGCCACGGACTCAGCGGCTGCGGCCGGCTGCGGCCGGTCAGCCTCGTCGCGACCGCCGTGTTCTTCGGCACCGCCGTCGCGGTGTCGTTCCTGTTGTGGAAGGTGATCTGATGCGTACTCGGGGCGCGATTCTGCTGGCCAGCATCATCACCGGACTAGTTCTCGGTTACACCGTCACCAACATCGGTTTCGGCGACTTCGCTGAGCTGAACCGCATGTTCACCTTCCAGGACCTGCGCATGTTCCTCTCCTTCGCGGGTGCTGTGGTGATCCTCGTGTGCGCGTTCGCTCTGCTGCGGGTCCGCCGCACCCCGGGACGCATCCACGCCGGAGTGATCCCCGGCGCGGTGTTGTTCGGTACGGGCTGGGCGATCTCAGGCGGGTGCCCGGCAATCCCGATCATCCAGGTCGCCAGCGGATACCTACCTGCTCTGATCACCATCGTCGGCGTCATCGTCGGTATCCGGTTGTGCCGCTGGGCCAACGCCCGGTACTTCCACCTCGACCGCGGCTCCTGCGGGCTGTGACCCAGCACCCCCACCGACACGAGCCGTGCAGCTTGGGATCCACCAGAGGGGCTGTGCGAGAGGTGAGGAATCGCCGTCGGCTGGTGCCGAACGGTGGCCTCGGCCGAAGCGGTTGGGCCGGTGGGCGCGTGGCGGGCGCCGCCGAGTGCAGTGAGCCTGGCCGCCGGCGCGTCGGCTGCCCACCCGGCGATCGCGGGCCCACTTCTTGTGCACGTCCCAAGAACCCGCGCGGCTCTCGTCATGCCACCGTCCTGCCCCGGTCAATCGCGCGCGAGGCCGGAAGCATGGCTGGGCGTGATGACGGCTTGGCCGGTGATGCGGTGGAAGCCAACGGTGTTGAAGAAGAAGCCGACGCCGCCGTTGCCCCCCGGGGCGCACGCTCACTCTCGCGTGCGTGATGGGATGGGAGCTGACCGTCCAGTCCTCCAGCGGCGGTCCGCCGTCCGGAGCCCACAGGGCAATGCGTGTGCCGGGGCGACCGTGCCGTTCTGCTGCGGCACTCTGCCCGATGCGTAGACCGCCTCCCGGGGAGCGCCGGTGTCAACGGTGACCGGTCCGCAGCCGTGTGCCGGACCGGCTTGCCGGCATAGGTTCACGTCCCTCTCCCATGCCTGGCCGCCGTCGGGGTAGGCCCGTTCGCCTTGCTCAGCGGCAGCACGACGCTCGACGCGGTCGGTTTGGGCGCGCCGAGGGTGAGGGCTGCGGCGTTGGGGGTGAGCGCCACGGTATGGCGCCGGCCGGCCCGTACGCGCCCCGCGACCCGCTGCACTTGGGGCGGCGGGCGTACCGGAACAGACACAGAGAACCCACAAGATTGCGCCTTACGGTCGCCCCGCGGCTACCTTGCAGGGCGTGCCGTCGGTGGGTGGGTGGGTGAACCGGGACGGCGTCGACAGTGAACTGCACACGATGCGGTAGCTCTGTGGTCCAGGGGCCGGACGGCCGATGGTGCTGCAACAACTGCGGGGCGAGCGGATGAGCCGCCCGCTGAGACGAAGGCGGAGCCTGAAATGTGCGCGGCGAAGCGCCCGGACCGAGTCCTGGTCGTCGATGACGACGCGATGATCCTGCGTTCCCTCGGGCGCGGCCTCCGGCTGAACGGGTTCACCGTGGCGCTCGCCGAGGACGGTCCGACGGCCCTTGCGGAACTGACGGAGCGGCCCCCGGACGTGGTCGTCCTGGACGTCTCCCTGCCGGGCGGCCTCAGCGGCACCGACATCTGCCGCACCCTGCGTGCCAACGGGGATGAGGTGCCGGTACTGATGCTGTCCGCGCTGGACGAGCTGGAGGACCGGGTCGCGGGGTTGCAGGCGGGGGCCGACGACTACCTGGTCAAGCCGTTCGCGCTCAAGGAACTGGTGCTGCGGCTGGAGGCCCTGTTGCGCCGCCGTCCGCCCGGGGCCACGGACGAGGTGCAATTCGGTGACCTCGTCCTCGACACGGCGGCCCGCGAGGTCACGTACCAGGGGGCGCCGGTCCGGCTCACCCGGCGGGAGTTCGAGCTGCTGGAGGTGCTCGCCCGCAACGCGGGGGTCGTGCTCACCCGTGACCAGTTGCTGGACCGGGTGTGGGGATACGACTTCGCCGTCCGCACCGATGCCGTCGACACCTTCGTGAGCTACCTCCGGCGCAAGCTGGAGGCCGACGGGCGACCGCGCCTGGTCCATACGGTCCGCGGCGTCGGCTTCGTCCTGCGGGCGGACGAGCGGACGGCCGGGCGGACGGAAGGCCGGGCGGGCGGATGGACGGACAGCCGGAAGGGGTCCGCACGATGAGGCTGTCGACCCGGATCGCCCTCGCGATGGGCATCGCCATGCCCCTGCTGGTCCTGGGCTCGGGGCTGCTGCTCCTGCGCCTGGTCACCCATGACGTGCACGCCGAGCAGGACGCCCATCTGCGGGAGCGGGCCGCGGTGCTGCTGCCGCTGGCCAGGGGGCTGCTGCGGACCGAGGGCAATGGACAGCCGCGGAAGGCGGCGAATCAGGAGCGGCGGCTGCTCGACGCGGGCCTCGACGTCGGGGTGCGGCTCCTCACGGCCGCGGGAAAGCCGGGGATGCCCGGCAGCGGCGGCGAGGACGCGGCCACCGGCGGCTGGCACACCACCACCGGCGGGCAGGGCACCGCCACGGGCGGGCTGAACGGGGCCTCGCGCGGGCAGAACGTGAGCCAGGGCCAGGCGGCGGCCGGGCAGGCCGCCACGCCCGTACGGCCGGCGTACCGGGTGGTGGCGCAGGCCGGCCCCCAGCCCGCCGGCACCGTGGCCCTGCCCGGCGCCGCCTCCGCCCCGGTGACCGTCCGGTCCCACGGGAAAGGCTGGCGCGCGCTGTCGGTGGAGGTGCGCGGTTCGAGCGCCCGGAACCCACGCGGCACGCTGTGGGTGTTCTCCCGCGGATCGGCCGGGAGCGACAAGATCGACACCGTACAGCGGCGCATCATCCTGGTGGCGCTGATCACCGCACCACTGACCGGGCTGCTCTCCCTGGCCATCGCCGGACGCGCCACCCGGCCGCTGCGCCGGCTTCAACACCGGGCCGGCGGGCTGGACCCCCGCACCAGTACGGCCCGTCTGGACCACACCCGGTCGCGGATCACCGAGGTGGACGACCTGGCCCGCACCCTCCAGACCGTGCTGGCCCGGTACGACGAACAGGCAGCGCGGACCCAGGAAGCGCTGGCCACCGCGCGGGCCTTCTCCGCGACCGCGTCGCACGAACTGCGCACCCCGTTGATGGGTATGCAGACCAATCTGGACATCCTCGCCGACCACCCGGACCTCGACCCCGCCGACCGTGCCGAGGTCCTGGACGACCTGCACGCCGGACAGCAGCGGCTGATGGGCACGCTGACCGCGCTCCGGGCACTCGCCCAGGGCGACTTGGTGGAGGCCGGCGCCTTCGCTCCGGTGGACCTCTCCGAGCTGGTCGCCGTGACGGTGGACGAGGTGCAGCGGCACCACCCCGGCGTCGAGCTGACCGTGCACATCGCCCCCGGGCTACGGCTGAGCGCCTGGGAGCCGGGGCTGCGGATGGCGGTGGAGAACCTGCTCCGCAACGCGGTGGTCCACGGGAGCCGGCCGGGCGTACCGGCACGGGTCGAGGCGGTACTGCGGCCGGGCGGCTCACCGGCGGAACCGGTCGCCGTGCTCACTGTGGACGACGAGGGTCCGGGCATCGTGCCGGAAGAGCGTCAGCAGGTCTTCCAGCGGTTCCACCGGCGCACGGACAGCCCGGGCTCGGGGCTGGGGCTGACCCTGGTGGCCCAGCAGATCGCGCTGCACCGCGGCACCGTGGAGATCACGGACCGGCCCACGGGGACCGGCGCCCGGTTCGAGGTGCGGCTGCCCCGCCCCGTGGACGTGGAGGCCGACACCCGGACCCTGCAACTGCCGCTGCGCCGCGTCTGGCTGAGCGAGATCCCGGCTGAGGGGTTCGCCCCGGAGTTCGTTTCGGGGGCCGGCCCTGAGCCGGCTCCCTAGGAACCTGCCGCTCACCCCTCCCGCCGCCGGGCCTCCCTGGCCACCCGCGTCGTCACCCGGCTCGCCCCCGCGGAGCACGTCACCGAGCGGAAGCGGCCGTCGACCTCGGCGACCCAGTACGCATCGGCGAGCGTGACCGCCTGGACGCACCGGCTGCTCCGCCACCCGCGGAAGGACACCCCGACGACATCGGCGCCGGGCGGCAACTGCCCCCACGCCAGCGACCAGGGCGCCGCCGGCCCGCCGCCGCGCCGGGCGCCCCTGACCGGCGAGACGCAGAGCGTGCTCACCACGGACACATCGATCAGTCCGGCCGCACTGTGCACCTCCAGCGCCGGGCGGCCCTCGGAGCCGCGCGCGAGGCGCAGCAGCCAGCCGCTCAGGGGCAGTCGCAGGGCACGCTGTCCCAGAACGGCGAGGGTGGAAGAGCTCGTACGGGAGGACTCGTCCAGCATGAGGAAATCAGCGCAGTCCACGGTGTCTCCCGGGGTTCGACGGCTCGGTGCGTGCGCTGCCGCTGACGCGGAGGCTGACGCGCAACTGACCCGGAGCGTAAGGACGTTCCTTGTGGATTCCTTGTGTCGGCGCACGTCTCCCGGGCCCCTGACTTCGGCTCCTCCACAGGACGAGGCACACCGCACCGAGTCACAAGATCCCCACAAGGAACGTCCCTACGTTCTGTGTCACCGGCCGGTCCGCCTCCACGGGAGACCGGATACGGCCGCGTCCATCCCTTTCCGGAAACCCTTCGTTTCCGGGAAGCCATTCGTTCCTGGAAGGGAGCACCACCATGCAGCGTCCCAAGACCGCAGTGGCAGGCCTGCTGACCGGACTCACCCTCGTCGGTTCCCTGCTGGCCACGGCAGGGCCGGCGAACGCGGCGAACGCCGGCAGCCCGGCCTCCGCGCCCGCCGCAACGTCCCCGAAGACCGGCCACAAGGGCCACGGCAAGAGCCTCTGTGAGCGGGTGCCCCACATCGAGAAGCGCATCAACAAGGCGCTCGACCGGCTCAACGGCGACGCGAGCACCCGCGGTTCGATCGCGCGGATGGAGGCGCGTGTGAAGAAGGCCCACTCCAAGGGCCACGACGAGGTCGCCACGTTCCTCCAGGACCGGCTCACCCACCGCAAGGAGCTGAAGCCGAACCTCACCCGGAAGCTCCGTGACCTGAAGGCCGTCGCGACCTGGTGCGAGAAGAAGAAGGACGACGCCAAGGGCGGCAGCGGCTCATGAGGCGGCGTTCCCGGCGGATCGCGCTGCTGCTGACGGCGGCGGTCGCGGTCCCGGTCCTGGCGGCCACCGGCTGTTCGGGAGACTCCGGCCAGGCGTCCTCTGGGGCCTCCGCGGGCAGCGGTGCGTCGTCCTCGGCGCCACAGGGGTCCTCCGGTTCGTCCGGTTCATCCGCTGAGGAAACGGAGATGGAGAAGAAGATCCAGGACGCCGAGAAGGCGGCGGACGACGCCGACGCCGACGCGGCCGAGGATCCTCAGTGAGGAGCCGATGATGGAGGCGGGGGCATCCGTGGACTCTCCCCCCGGCCCGCACACCGCGGAAGTGCGCCGGCTGGGCGGCCGGTACGAGCTGGGCGACCGGCTCGGCCGGGGCGGCACCGCCGAGGTCCACGCCGCGCACGACCTGCGGCTCGGCCGCGGCGTCGCGGTCAAGACCCTGCGGTCCGACCGGGTCGGGGACCCGGAGTCGCTGGCGCGCTTCAGGAGCGAGGCGCGCTCGGCGGCGTCGCTCAACCACCCGTCGATCGTCGCGGTCTACGACACCGACGAGGACATGGTGGACGGCACGTTCGTTCCGTACATCGTGATGGAACGGGTCGACGGGGCGACCTTCGCGGACCTGCTGCACGACCGGCACCGGCTCCCGCCCGCCAGGGCACTGGAGTTGACCGCCGGAGTGCTGAAGGCGCTGGCGCACGCGCATCACAGCGGCATCGTCCACAGCGACATCAAACCCGCCAATGTGATGCTCACCCACGACGGTGCCGTCAAGGTGACGGACTTCGGCATCGCGCGGCTCGTGGTGGTGCAGGGGGCGGACCTGCCTCCGGACACCACGGTCGTCGGCACTCCCCCGTACCTCTCCCCGGAGCAGGCTCGGGGAGAGGCCGTGGGTGCCCCCGCCGACCTCTATTCCACCGGCTGCCTGTTGTACGAGTTGCTGACGGGGCGTCCGCCGTTCCTCGGTGAGGGCGTGATGGACCTGGTACTCCAGCATGTGGAGGCCACCCCGGAGCCCCCGTCGGCCCATGTGCCACAGCTGCCTCCCGAGTGCGATGCGCTCGTGCTCCGGGCACTGAACAAGGAGCCCACGGACCGCCCGCCGAACGCCGAGGCGATGCTCGGCACCGTCGAGCGGATCCTGAGCGGCCTCACCTCCGGGCACTCGGACCAGGAGGCGGCGTTCGGTGAGCCGGCGGACGCGGGCGGACCTCCTGGCCCGCCCGCGTCGAGCCTGCACACGGACCCGACGCTGGTGTTCCCCGCCCCGGATCCGCCCGTCCGGGGCGACCGGGGGCGCCGCTCCCGGCCGGACCGGCGCCGGTCCGGCCGGACGGCCGGGCTGCTGGTGGGCGCCCGGCTGGCCGCAGTGGCCGGCGCATACGCCCTCACGGTCCCGGGCAGCGGGGAGCCGGACGCCATCGCAGCGAACTCCGAGGCGTCCGGCACCGCGAGCCCGGCCTCCCCGGCACCGGACGAGTCGCCGGAACAGGAGCCCGGCCGGCAGTCGGCGGACGAGCAGGCGGACGGCCGGCAGCCGAAGGGCGAGCGGGCCGGCCTGGGCAGGGCCCGGGTTCCCGCCCTCGTCGGCAGCACGCTGCCGCAGGCGCGGGCCGCCGCCGAGCGAGCGGGGCTCCGGGTGACGGTCAAGCGTCTACCGGGCCGGCACTGCCCGGAGGGGCCCGCCGAGCCGGGCACCGTGTGCGCGCAGACGCCGGGGCCGGGCGCCGACGTCGCCCGCGGGTCCACGATCCGGGTCAGGGCGCCGGAGGGCCGCCCCCGCGCTCACCACCGCCCGGCACGCCCATGACCTGACCGCACCTCAGGTCCACGGAACCGCAGAACCACCGCACCGCACACCCGCAGAAACAACGCCGCCAGGGCCGGAATGATGAAGGGCCCCCGCCTCGAATAAGGCAGGGACCCTTGTGTGGAGCGCCCGGCAGGCCTTGCACCTGCATTTCCCGCCGGCTGGCGGACGTCTTTCCTTGGACCACAGACGCGTGACTCCGTGCTGTGCACCGAAGCTGCATCATGATCATACAGGGTTGTCCGGCCTGTCATGCCCGCGCGTCCGCCTCAGCGGCCGACCTGGCGGGAGCGCGCGGGGTGCAGCTCACCTCCGCTCGTGCGAGGACGTCGACTCGCGCGAGGAACACCACCTCGCGCGATCTGAGCACGGAAGGAGCCAGCTGGCGGATTGATCTTTGTGGTGCTTCTTTGGAGGAGCTGGGTGGGGTGAGGGGTGGCTTCTCGGGAGCGTCGGCGGCGTGAGGGTGGGCTCGCACGGAAGTGGATCGATGTTGATGTTCCAGTCAAGTCCGCCGCCGGTGTCGGCCGCGGCTTGGACGTGCCGGAGGAGCATCTCCCGAGTGCCGCCGGCCGGCCACAGCACATGCCGCTTGTGGACCGTCTTCCACGGGCCGAAGCGTTCGGGAAGCTCCCGCCACTGCACCCGGTGCCGAGCCGGTGGAGCCGCGCCGTTCAGGCGTGGGGGAGTGCGTGCCGGGACAGCACACCTAGGGGCGGGGCGTGTCCTCCCATGGTTCGGTCGGGCGAGCGCGGCACGATGCCGTCGCCGGCGACCCCCGCGCTGTTCCGCGGGCGCCGCGCGCCCCTTAGGACGGGAAACCGCTTCAGCAGGCCATAGGCGCAACGTCACTGGCCCAGGCGCGGAGGGTGCTGATTGAGCTGACCGGTCAGGAGCACTCACCAGCCTGGACCGAGCCGAGCAAGCGCCGGACGGACTCCGGAAGGCGACGCGGCCCCCCTCACAGGCTTCATCCATCCCCTTCTGCCGCGCATGCGGGTTCTGCTGCGCATGCGGGCGAGGCCGGGAGACGCGCTTGCGGCTGCATCGGCCGCAGGAGAGGCCTTCCTGGCGGCCCGTGGGCAGCACTCCGCAGTCCTGCCCTGACAGTCCGAGGCCGCGCTATGCTTGCATCGGCTGGGCCGGGAAGAGGAAGCCCAGCCGCCGGTGCTGAGGGAACTGCGACTGGCCCGCGAATGGGGTGCGCCCCTGGAAGACCTACTTTCCGGCCGCGGTGAACGAGTCCGACGATGCGCAAGACGCGGCTGACGTTCTGCGGAGCCGCCTTGGACGCGGTTCACGAGGGCGAGAGCGGCGTATTTCACCCCGAACTGCTCCGCTCCATCGCCGACGCAAACAACGGCTGGGCACATGCGCCAGAGCTGTCATCCGGCGCGAGCCGAAGCAGTCACCCGTGACCGAGCCTTCGACGTGCAGTTCCGGCCCGATGGCACCAGAACCGGCGATCCACAGGCCGTAGCCCGGCGTCCGTGCTCAGTGATTCCCCGTATGCATAACGAGAAGGGGCCGCCCGAAGTGAACCGATCAAGCTCGGGAAATGCCTTGACTGCCAGGTGCTGGTCCCAAGAGCGCCCTGCCACCACCTGGGCGGCAGTCTGATCGGAGGACGAAAGCATGCCAACTACACCCGTGCTGAATCCGCAGGTCGTGCTGGAGCTGGTGGACTCGCTCGAAGCTCCGTTCGTCATAGAGCTCGTCAACACGTTCTTGGAAGATTCTCCCGAACTGATCGACGAGATCCACCAGGGGATCCAGGACAACGAGACGGAACAGGTACACCGTGCCGCGCACACGCTGAAATCGTTCAGCAAGACTTTCGGGCTCGAGCAGCTGGGGGCGTTGTGCCAGGGGCTGGAGAAACTCTCAGCACACGGCGAACTGTCCGAGAGCACGAAGTCGGCCGCAAAGGACACCGAAGCCGCCTACCGTCCCGCTCGACAGGCTCTGGCAGACCTTCGACAGGAGCTCGTCCCCGTGACGGCGCCCGGCAGCCGGCCGCGGGAGAGCTGATCGCGGGAGGAGGGCGATGAAGAGCCGCCACGCCGCGGTGACCGGCGAGGGCCCGGATGAACCTGGGGCGCACCCGCGGATAACGTACGAGATACCGCGCGGAGAAAGACGTCTACGGTGCAGGCTACGGATATGGCATAAACTCGCCGCTATCTGGTGGCGTTTATGCTCCCTCTGATACTCGCAACTTTCTTCCTCCTGAATCAGCAGAACTCAGGGATCAGTTTTGCTCGCGCTTAATTGGCGGGGGTGCAGTACCTGCGCCCCTGAGCGCTCCGATCCAGTTCGCCGACCTGCTGCACCGGTCACTGGTTGGATACTCTGGGAATCGGCGCATGGCACCTGGCTCATTCGGGTGTGAGAGCCGGCTGCACGCCGACATCGACGAGAGACGCCCAGCTACACACTGAGATCGACGAGAGACGCCAGGGTGTCCTGTCGGAGGAGTGGTGGCGATGAAGCGTTCTGTGCGGCGGCGGGTGAGTGTGTCGCTCCGAACGCTCGTGCGTGTTTTCGTCGTGGTCAATGCCCTCTTGCTTGCCGTTGTGCTTACCCTGAGCGTGGTCGCTGTGCAGAGCATGCAGGGCGCTGAACGGGCCGAGAGCCGGCGGTCGGAATCGCTGCGCCTGGCCGACGAACTGCGCCAGACCTCCGATGATCTGACCCGCATGGCAAGGACGTACGCGGTCACCGGAGAGTCACGCTACCGGGACTACTTCGCCGAGATCCTGGCCATCCGTGACGGCAGAGCCCCGCGCCCCAAGCAGTACGACCGTGTCTACTGGGACGTGATCACCGACACCGGACGGCCGCCCACTTCCTCTGGACCGGCCGTCAGCTTCGATACGCTGGCCGCGCGGGCAGGGTTCACCGGTGAAGAGTTGAGCCTGCTCAAGACGGCCCGGTCGCGCTCCGACGCTCTGGCACGACTCGAAGAGACAGCCTTCGCCGAGATCGACAGGACCGCTGGAACGTCGAGGGCAGCTACCGGCCGGGACAGGGCTGCCGCACTGCTCTTCAGTGCGGATTACCATCGCGCCAAGGCTCGGATCATGCAACCGATAGGGCGCGTGTTCGATCTGGTCGACGTGCGTACACACCGAGAAACCGCGCAGGCTGTCGGCCGGGCGACGGCATACTCGTCGGCAGCGGTCGGCGTCGCACTGGTGATGCTGTGCGGTATGGGGGTCGTCGCGGTTGTGGCGCGGCGAGCGATCATCCGTCCGGTCGGCATGCTCGACCACGCTACCGCGCGCATCGCCGAGGGCGACTTGCGCGTACGTGCGCCGGTCGGGGGCATGAGCGAGATCAGCTCACTCGCCACGCGCTTCAACGGCATGGCTGAGCGGGTGCGGCTGCGAACCGGAGAGCTCGAGCTGCTTCAGCGCGTCGCGGCCACCGCCAACGAGGCCGCTGACCTGACTGAGGCGACGCAGGTTGTCCTCGACCTTGTCTGTGGTTACACCGGCTGGCAGGTGGGCCATGCATACTGGCTCGCCCCCGATGGGGCACGAGCCGAGGGCGCCGAGCTGGTCCCCTCGCGGGTCTGGCACTCCGCTGACTCTGCTGAGCTTCGAGCCTTCCGGCAGGCGAGGGAAGCCAGCCCGCTGACCCCGGGAGAGGGGTTGCCCGGACGTGTATTTGCCAGCGGCAAGGCTGCGTGGATCGTTGATGTGACCGAGGACCCTGAATTCTCCCGCGTCGGACATGTGGACGGCATCGGTGTGCATGCCGCCATGGGATTCCCCGTGCTGGTGGGTGACGAAGTCGTCGCCGTGCTGGAGTTCTTCTCGTTCCGGTCGGCCGAGCCCGACGGGGCATTGCTCGACCTGATGGGAAACATAGGCGCGCAGCTGGGCCGGGTCGTGGACCGTATGCGTGCAGAGACTGCGGCACGCAACGTCAATTTGTTGCTGGAATCGACCGCAGAAGGTATCTACGCTACCGATCTCCAGGGAATGTCCACGTTCGTCAACAGGGCCGCAGCCGAAATGCTGGGATACGAGCCCGACTCCCTGGTCGGCAAGCACATGCACGAGCTGTGCAGCCACACCCACCGCAACGGTCTTCCGTGCTCGGTCGAGGACTGTCCGATCTGTGCGGCGTATCGGACCGGTCGTGGGCGCCAGACCGAGGGGGAGATGTTCAGGCGACGCGATGGAACCCTCTTTCCGGTCGCTTTCACCTCCTACCCGATCAGGGAGAAGGGGGAGGTCCGCGGGGCGGTTGTCACCTTCTCCGACGTCACAGCCCGGCGACGTGCCGAGGAGGCGCTGCAGCAGGCGAAGGAGGCAGCCGAGAGCGCCAACAACGCCAAGAGTGCATTCCTGGCGACAATGAGCCATGAGATCCGCACCCCGATGAACGCGATCATCGGCATGACCGGACTGCTGCTCGACACGGAGCTCGACCACGAGCAGCGCGACTTTGCCGGCGTCGTCCGTGAGAGCGCGGAGGCCCTGCTCGCGCTGATCAACGACATCCTCGACTTCTCGAAGATCGAGGCCGGCAAACTCAAGCTTGAGCACGAGCCGTTCCATGTCGCCGAGTGCGTTGAGGCCACGCTCGAACTCGTGGCCGCCGAGGCGGCCGCGAAGAACATCGAGTTGGCCTGCCTGGTTGACCCGGACGCGCCCGAGGGCATGGTGGGTGACGTCACCCGCCTCCGGCAGGTGCTGCTCAATCTGCTGAGTAACGCGGTGAAATTCACCGAACGAGGCGAGGTAGTGGTCACGGTCGACGCCGAGCCTCTGGCGGCTGCCGACGACGGGTCGGCCACGTCCCCGCGGTGCCGATGGCACTTCGCCGTGCGGGATACAGGGATCGGCATCCCGCCCCATCGAATCGAAGGATTGTTCGATTTGTTCAGCCAGGTCGATGTCTCCACGACCCGCCGCTACGGGGGCACCGGTCTTGGCCTGGCCATCTCAAAGCGCCTGTGCGAACTCATGGGCGGGACGATCTTCGTATCCAGTCGGCAAGGTGAGGGCTCGACGTTCCGCTTCACCGTTGAGGGTGGGACCGCAGACGTCCGCCGGCGCGGCCCCGTGCCAGAGGTAAGGCCGGAGCTGGCGGGAAAACGGGTGCTCGTCATCGACGGAAGTGCGGTCAACCGTCAGATCCTGATGACACAGATGGCGGCGTGGGGCATGCAGCCGATCACCGCCGATTCACCGGCCGAAGCGGTCGAGTGGCTTTCGGCCGGAGCCCGCTTCGACCTCGGAATCCTTGACACAAAGATGCCGGAGAGGAATGGCCCTACCCTCACCGAAACCATCCAGGCGACCCAGCAGCATCACTCCATCCCGCTCATCATGCTGACTTCGCTCGGTCAGCAGCGCAACGACCTCCCCGACTCCCGGATAGCCGCCTACCTGACGAAGCCGATCAGGCCGTCCCAGCTCTTCGACAGCATCATCAGCGTGTTCACAGGGCAGTTGGCCGGTGCTGTTTCTGCCGTGGAGCGCGCGTCCGGACTGCAGCGGGGCGCGCCCCAGGGCACTTTGCGGATCCTCGTCGCAGAAGACCACGCGATCAATCAGCGGCTGGCAATACTGTTGCTGGACAAACTCGGATACCGAGCCGATGTCGCGAGCACTGGTCTGGAGGCATTGGCGGCGCTCGAACGTCAACCCTACGACGTGATTCTCATGGACGTGCAGATGCCGGAGATGGACGGCCTGGAGGCGACCCAGCGCATCCGCTTGCGTTGGCCGGGCGAGGGCCGCCCCTACATCGTCGCGGTCACCGCCAACGCGATGGAGGGCGATCGGGGCCCTTGCATCGAAGCCGGAATGGATGACTACCTCACCAAGCCCATCAATCTCAAGGAACTGGGCAAAGCCCTCGCCCGCTGTGCACACCGGGGCGAGCGCCCTCGTGGACCTCGATGACGCCCGGACAACACGGCGAATTCGCGGCCCGGCCGGCCTCGGTCCACGGTCACCGGCGTCCGCAACTCCCCGTCGCCGTCAGGACAAGGGCTCCCTTGTAGGGGGCGAGTTCCGATGTCCTCTTCTGGTCGGGGATCTCCAACGCTGCGAGAGCCGCGTGCCATTCACCCGACCTGAGGGCAATCGTTTCCGGCTTGACCCGGCCCAACTTCCAGCCTCGTTGCTGCAGCCGTCGAGCGGCCAGCTGGGCATCCCGCATCGTGAGGACCCGGCCGGACAGGCGCCTCGCCGACACCATGCAGGCACCGGGAGCCAGCCGGGGGTTCAAGTCTGTGTAGGTCCCGAGATCCTGGCCGGCGACACGCAGATCTGCGGTGACCTCGGCGCGTGTCTTGTCAGTGCTTGGAGACGGTGACGCCGTGGCGCGCTGCGGCGAAGGCCTCGTGGGCGTGGTGGTGGGTGTGCTCGGCGAGCACCCGGATAACGCCACGACAGCCACCGCACAAGCAACTGCCAAAAAACCCAACCGTCTCATCTGCCCCCCCGGAACGCGGTGTCTTGCACCGCACCAACAACCGGTCTGAAGTGTGCCACCGTCTCTGGTCGCAGAGGTGCTGTCTCAGGGGATCGCACAGGGCAACGACACCCCCAGAGCAGCGATTGCTCGACTTGCCGCAATATGTCGCCGAGTTCCGGGAGCCATGGTGCCGGCGTCGTGCTCACCGCGCATCGATGACGAACCCCTTCGCGGCAGCCCTGGCTGGATTGTGGCTGGACAGTTGATATGGGCCGCCGGAGCATGGCGCGCAGGCGCGAGGCATTCAGGGGAGGACCGTCGGCATGGGCTTGAATGATGGAGAAGAGCCAGGCGGCCAGCGGCCCTGGCAGCGGTCGCGCGCTAGCGGTAACCCGGGGGCGGCTGGGCCTGGAGGTCCCAGTGGGCCCAGGGACCTCAGCCAGGGGCGGATCCCCTCAGGGGGGCGGATGCCACAGCCGGTAAAGAGCCTTCGCGTGTTGATGATGATCCTGGGCGGTATGCAGGCCGTCCTCGGAGTTGCTCTGCTGACCAACAGCGTGGCCATCGCCACAGCCATCTGGGGCGAGGGCGACGCCTCGACCCCGTGCTGCACCACGCCCGGTGAGGCTCACTCCGGGAACATCGTATTCGCCGGAGTGCTCGTGCTTGCGGTTGCTGCATGGGGCGTCACTACCGCTTTGAAGTTCCCCACGCGCCACCCGAATCTGCGCGTCTCCGCCTTCGCCTACGGTTGGACGGCGCTGCCCTTCACCCTGGCATTCTTCGAAGTGGCACCCATTCTGGGTCTGATCTGGCTCGTGCCGGCCATCCTGGCAATCGTCCGCCCTAACCAGCCGGAAAGCCGTGCTTGGTTCGGTCATCAGCCCCTCTGAGGCGGGACCAGCGCAGCGGAACCTGGGCACCTGTTACGCGGCCTGAGAGATTCCGCGGGTAGAGGGCCAGGCGTCATGGTCGGCGGCCCGGCCGTGTGTCCCAGCGTTGGCTGGCTGGTCCAGGCTTCCCGGATGAGGCGTCGGATCACGATGATCGCGGTCATCCACGCGAGCAGTGCGTTGATGACGACCGCCCGACGTTCCGTGCAGGACGGTGAAGTTGAAGCCGCGGCCGTACCAGGAGTTGGTGCGCTCGACGACCCAGCGGCGAGTGTGGTTGATCGGGATCACGACGCCCCTGGACTGGATCCGCCACTCGCACGACTGGTACCTGCTGTGAGCCGCCATCGGCCCGTTGATGCTGAGGCTGAGATGTCATGGGGCAGTCGGCCTCAGCACGCGGGGCGGGTGGACGTGGAGGTGCCCGGCTTCTGCCTCGCAGCCGCGGTCGCGGAGTGCGTGAGCCAGGGTTTCGCTGCGTCCAGCCGCCCTTGCGCACAGCCGCACGTATCCTCCGAGCCGTGACACCGATATATGTGCTGGACGGTACGCAGATCAGAACGCTGGAAGACTTCTGGCGAGCGATCGGCGAAGCGATCAACGGTCCCGGGGGCTACTTCGGTCGAAACCTCGACGCTTTCGCCGACTGCCTCAGCGGTGGCTTCGGGACGCCCGACGACGATGACTATGTGGTTGCGTGGCGCGACCACCAGGTATCTCGCGAGCATCTCGGCCATTCGGAGACTGCTCGCCAGTTGGAGATCCGGTTGTCCCGCTGTCACCCCACGAACCGGCCTTCGGTCAGCGCCGACCTTGCCGCAGCGAGAGAAGAGCGCGGAACCACTGTCTTTGATTGGCTGCTCGAGATCTTCGACGATCGAGCTCCTGGTGTCCTGCGACTCCGGTGACGGGCCATGAGGACGCCTTGTTCGGCACGCGGGGGAGGCGGACGTGGAGGCGCTCGACCTCGACGTTGTGGCCGCGCTCGCGAAGTGCTCGGGCAAGATGACGGCCGCCGCGGCAGTGGACGTGGTCGTCGTCAGCCCTGGTGGGCTCGCAACGTTGTCTTGGACGGGAAGGGAAGCTCCCGGGCTTCCAGGGTCATCATCGGCCCTGGAGGGCTCGTAACGCGGGGGCGGCCGACCAGTCCGTTACCTGTCCTGGCTGATGGACCACCGGGCCGAGTTCGGGCACCTGGTCCGCGACCAGCTCGGCGCCACGGCCGCGTCCCAGGTGCTGTGGAGCGCCCCGAGGCTGATCTGCGTGGCCGGCGACTTCACCCGCTACGACCTCCACGCCGTGCGCGAGCACCGGCGCAGCATCGACCTCGTCCGCTACGGTCTCTTCGGCCACGACTACATCGGCCTTGAGACCGTGGCCTCGCACACCGGGCAGACGGCCCCACTTACGGCGACTCGGCGTCGCGCGGCCGGCGTGCCGAGCACTCGACGGCAGACAGGGCGCTGACGGACCTGGCTGCGGCGGTCGACGAGGCACTGCTCGGCTTCGGGGACGGCATCACCCGGATCCAGCGCAAGCAGCCGAGGTGGGCTCCGCGGCCTCTGTGGGTGCCGGCGAGAGCACGGGGACGGACCAGCTTCCCCACCGGCGCGCCCGTGATCGCGGACGTCCGGTGCCTGCTGTGTACCGAACCCCGCTCAACATGACGGGACGTCAGCAAGCGGGCGTCAGTCGACTACGCCGAGTCCTGAACGAAGCGGGCGCGGTAGTACGCGACTTCCGGTTCGCGCTTCATCCAGATGTTGCCGGTGGGGGTCTCCGTTGTTGCGTTGCCGGACCATCCGGTTGGTTTCCGCTGCGCTCTTCGAGATGCACGACGAATGGATCGCCTTACCGCACGGCCACCTCCCCGAAGGTGATATGGGTGATATCTGCCGTAAGCTCTCTTTTGGTTCGTCCGCACTGCCCAACGCACCGAAATGCAGCCCCCAGTTGATCCCCAACAGCACGGCGAGGGACACTACCTGGCGGATGCGTGTTCCCGGCCGAGTGGCACTCGCTCGGTATCCTCCCGTGCAGGTCGTCGGAGGCCATTTACCCAAGGATTGCTGGGCAGTTGACCTCAGGGTTTCGTGATAGCGTCCTTGTTCGGAGGGACAATGCAACCTGAAAGGGAAATCGTGAACACGGAGAAGATCGCCGCTCGCCGCCTCTCGCTGGAAGAGGTGGCGAAGCTCGGCGTGAAAGACAGGATCTTCATTTCCGCCGACACGGCAGAACTCAAGCTTCCCGACTGCTATGTCCCTGCTTTTCTGACCAAGTCCGGTGAGGATTTCGAGGGCGGTTCGATCACGGCGAGAACCGTATTCCAGGAAGAGGTCTCCTGCCTTCCCGACGACGAGAATGCAGCCGGAATCTACTTGGCCGACGAGAACGGTTCGGCGACCATCGAGGTCCTCCAGTCCGCCGGGGTCGTGCTGGACCTGGCGCTTTTCGTTCCTAGTGGGGACAAGGGGGCCCTCACGGCCCTTTACGCTGCAGCCCGGCAAGCCTTCGGCGCCGACGTCGTGCAGATCTGGCGCCAGGGCCTCAAGGAGGTTCCCGACGTGAAGGTCGACATCTTCGAGGAGCAGATTCCCCGGGGGCGCAAGGGGAGCGACAGCCCCAAGCGTGACCGTCGCGCGGTCGACACCTACCCCACGCGTGCGGACTTCATCGAGTTCTCCGCGGGGTGGAAGCCGGTTGTTGAGATTCACAGGCCGGTTGTTGACGACACCCCGACCATCTGAGGCGGCGTTACCTCTCGTTCTCGGCCTGAGAGAACGCCGAGAACGCATGCGCCGGCCCCGGTCGACCCCTGAGTGGACCCGGGGAGCCGTCGGAAAATAACTCACGGACGCCGAAGCGCCGTTCCACTCGATGACCTCGCGAGACAGCCCGCCTGACCAAGATCAAATCCTGAAGTTACTTCTGTGACGGCCCTCAGGGCTTCGGCGTAGTCGAGTGAGGTCCACTTCGGCTCAGGCGAGGCCGAGGAGTGTTGAGGGGTCGGCGGGCGTCACGCGCATTGCGGCGACGGCCGGAGGCGATGTTCTTCGCGCCGTTCATTCGCAGGGCGCCGACCGCGAGGTTGCGCCAGGTCGCCATGGCGCGGGGTGCGCTGTCGGTCCGCCACCACGCACGCGGTCAGGTCGAGGACGGTGGCCAGCGCGTGCCCCACTCCTCGCAGCCGGATGATCTGCTATCAGCCCGACCGCCCGGCCCAGCCGCTCATCCATGCCGCTGCCCGGACGACGCTGAGGAACTGCTGACCGCGCGGGTTTTGTCCCGGGCGGCGGGCAGGAGGGCCACTCCCTGAGAGATCTGGTGCAGGGCGGGGCCGGTTTCTCCGAGGTCGATGAGGCAGCGCCTGGAGTCGACGGCGAGGTCTGCCGGGCTCATCCCAGCAGGCCAACCACGGTCTCGTCGTAGCTGTCCAGGAGCTGGGCGCTGTGCTGGCGGTCGACGGTGGCCATGCCCGTGAGGTGCCCAACGCTGGACTCCAGCCAGGTCACGAACCCCCGGGCGACCGGCCGGCCGTCGGCGGCTGACGCGGCAAGGGCAGGATCGAGGTGCGGGGGTGCGCGGGAGGGAGCCGGGGTGCGGGGCGAACTGGGCGGCGAGTTCGCCGAGGTAGCGGCCCAGGGCATCGGCCTGCGCGAGGACAGTATCGGCCGGGTCCGGCAGCGTGGTGTCCGTGGCGCTCTGGCACAGCCGGTCGGCGTGTTCGCGCAGCGTCCGACGGGCGTGATCGGCTCGGATCATGCCCGCGTACGCCGCGGCGTGCTGGGACCGGGGGCAGCTTTGGATGAGCGTGTGCAGGTGAGATCTGAGAGCGCGGAGCTTGTGAGTGAGATGTCGGCGCGCGCCCTGCAACGCCGCTTGTCCGGGTTGGAGGACACCGGGCTCTCGCCACGAGCGTGGCACCGCGTCCGTACCGGCGGGTCAGGGTGAGCTGCGACGAGCCGGGGCACGCAGATGGTCCGCGTTGTCTCCACGATGAGGCTCTGACCTGCGCGTACCTCTCTTCGGGTGCGGTCGGCGGCCAGGTTCCGGCGGCTCTTCCTGACCCGGGCGTCAGGACGGGGTCAGGAGGGGCGGTAGCGTGGCCGGGTGAGTGAGAAGACCCTGCAACACCGGATCGACGGACCCGACGACGCCCCCGTACTCGTACTGGGCGCCGCTCTGGGTACCACATGGCACATGTGGGACCGGCAGATCCCCGAGCTGACCCGCCACTGGCGTGTGATCCGTTTCGACCTTCCCGGACACGGCGGCTCGCCCGCCCACGCGGCGGCCTCCATCGCGGAGCTGGCCGACCGGCTGATCGCCACCCTCGACGCCCTGGGTGTGGACCGCTTCGGCTATGCCGGCTGCAACATCGGCGGAGCCATCGGCATCCAGCTGGCGCTCACCCGCCCGCACCAGGTCACCTCGCTCGCCCTGGTGTCCACCTCGCCGCGGTACGGCACCGCCGACGCCTGGCGTCAGCGCGGTGTGGTCATCCGCACGAACGGGCTGGAACCGATCGCCCGCACCGCGCCCGAGCACTGGTTCACCCAGGGCTTCGCCGGTGCCCAGCCCGCGATCGTCGAATGGGCCGTCCAGATGGTGCGGACCACCGACCCCGGCTGTTACATCGCCGCCTGCGAGGCGCTGGCGTCCTTCGACGTACGGTCCTCCCTCGGCCGGATCGGCGTCCCCACCCTCGCCGTGGTCGGCTCCGAGGACCAGGTCACCCCGACCACCGACGCCCGCACCCTCGTCGCCGGAATACCCGACGCGAGCCTGGCGCTGGTGCCCGGCACCTCCCACCTCGCGCCCGTCGAGCAGCCCTCGGCCGTCACCGAACTCCTCATCCGGCATTTCTCCACCGCCTGGCACGACAAGCCCGGCCCCGGTGGACAGACCGCCATCGGCGCCTCGGCCCCCAAGCCGCAGATCGCGCCCCCGCCGCCCCCGATGGCGCCGCCCGCCGCCATAGAGTCCGGCCTCGCCCAGCCGGCACAGGCCCGCGGCGCCACCTACGAAGCGGGCATCAAGGTCCGCCGTGAGGTCCTGGGCGACGCCCATGTCGACCGGGTCGAGGCCGCCGCCGACGACTTCACCGGCGACTTCCACGACTTCATCACCCGCTACGCCTGGGGCGAGACCTGGACCAGACCGGGCCTGGACCGGCGTACCCGCAGCGTCATCACGCTCACCGCGCTGGTCGCCCGCGGCCACCACGACGAGCTGGCGCTGCACACCCGCGCGGCCCTGCGCAACGGCCTCACCCCCACGGAGATCAAGGAAGTCCTGCTGCACACCGCCGTCTACTGCGGTGTCCCGGCAGCGAACTCCGCCTTCGCGGTCGCCCAGCGGGTGATACGGGAGGAGACGACGCCCGAGTCCTGAGGGCCGGGGAGCACACGGCCCGCGAGGAGCGCGCCCAGGGTGAGGGGCGCGCTCGGGAGACATGTGCACGGGAAGGGCGCGCCCCTCGTGCCCGCAGCCGGTGGCGGGAGCGCACGCACGCGGCCCGTCACGGCAAGATGGGCCCATGGAACTCACCAAGAAGACCCACGCCTGTGTCCGGCTGGAGAAGGACGGGCGGACGCTCGTCATCGACCCCGGTGTCTTCAGCGAGGAGGACGCGGCCGTCGGCGCGGACGCGATCCTGGTCACCCATGAGCACATGGACCACTTCAACGAGGACCGGCTGCGCGCGGGCATGGAGGCCAACCCGGCTGCCGAGATCTGGACCCTGTCCAGCGTCGCCGACCCGCTCGCCGGAGCCTTCCCCGGCCGGGTGCACACGGTCGGCGACGGGGACACCTTCACCGCCGCCGGCTTCGAGGTGGAGGTGCACGGCCAGCTGCACGCCGTCATCCACCCCGACATCCCGCGCATCACCAACGTCGGCTTCCTGATCGACGGCGGCACGGTCTTCCACCCGGGCGACGCCCTCACCGTCCCGGAGGGCCGTACGGTCGACACCCTGCTGCTGCCCGTCCACGCCCCCTGGAACAAGGTCGCCGAGATCATCGACTATGTGCGCGAGGTCGCGCCGCGACGGGCCATCGACATCCACGACAGCCTGCTGCAGGACCACGCCCGCCCGATCTACGACTCCATGATCGACAAGCTGGGTGGCGGGGCCGAGCACGGCCGGCTCACCCCGGGGCACCGGACCGCCCTCGGCTGAGGACCGGCTGTCAGTGCCGCGCGGTAGGTTTACCGGCATGCGCATCGCGACCTGGAACGTCAATTCGATCACCGCCCGCCTCCCGAGGCTGCTGGCCTGGCTGGAGCGCACCGGCACGGACGTGCTGTGCCTCCAGGAGACCAAGTGCAGCGCCGAGCAGTTCCCGTACGACGAGCTGCGCGCGCTCGGCTATGAAGCCGCGGTCAACGCCGACGGCAGGTGGAACGGCGTGGCCCTGCTGTCCAAGGTGGGGCTCGACGACGTGGTCAAGGGCCTGCCCGGCGGCCCCGACTACGACGGGGTGCAGGAGCCGCGGGCCGTCTCGGCGACCTGCGGCCCGGCCCGGGTGTGGTCGGTGTACGTCCCCAACGGCCGCGAGGTCGGTCATGCGCACTACACCTACAAGCTCGGCTGGTTCGAGGCGCTGAAGACGGCCGTCGCCGAGGACGCGGCGGGCTCCCGTCCGTTCGCGGTCCTCGGCGACTACAACGTCGCACCGAGCGACGAGGACGTCTGGGACCCGGCCGTCTTCGAGGGCGCCACCCATGTCACGCCCGCCGAGCGCGCCGCCCTGACCGCCCTGCGCGAGGCCGGCCTGTCGGACGTCGTGCCGCGCCCCCTCAAGTACGACCGGCCCTACACCTACTGGGACTACCGCCAGCTCGCCTTCCCCAAGAACCGCGGGATGCGCATCGACCTCGTCTACGGCAACGGGCCGTTCGCCAAGGCCGTGTCGGACGCGTATGTGGACCGCGAGGAGCGCAAGGGCAAGGGCGCCTCGGACCATGCCCCGGTCGTGGTGGACCTCGATGTCTAGGCGGGGGTGACGGCCCCGGCCGGGAGTCCTTCGCGGGCCGGCCGGGGCGGTGGACAGCAGGCACCGGGGCGGCCTCAGCTCCGTCCCGGCACCAGCGCCCGCAGGTCCACCGCGTTGCCGAGCGCCGCAAGGCCCGCGTCGCCGGGGTGCAGGTGGTCGCCGCTGTCGTAGACCGGCAGCAGCCGTGCGGGCCGCTGCGGATCGCGGAGTACGGCGTCGAAATCCAGCGCCGACTCGAAGACGGTGCCGCCGTGGCCGCGTACGAAGGCGTTGACGGCCTGGCGGCGGGCCTCCACGTCCGGGGTGCAGTCGGGGTAGCCCTCACAGGGCGCGATGGTCGCCACCACCACCCGCAGCCCCCGCGCGTGCGCCCGTCCCGCGAGAGCCCGCAGACCGGCGATGACCTCGTCGGCCGAGGTCCCCCAGCGCACATCGTTGATGCCCTCGAACACCACCACCGTCCGCGCCGAGGGCTGCGCCAGCACATCGCGCTCCAGCCGGTGCTGGGCGCTCACCCCGCCGGTGTCCGTGCTGACCCCGTCGCCCGGATAGCGGTCGGTGACGATCCGGTTCGCCGAGATGCCCTGGCCCAGCACGCCGTAGCGGGGCAGTGCGTGCTGCGCCTGGAAGCGGCGGGCCAGCACATCGGGCCAGCGCCGGTTGGTACCGCTCGTCGACTTCACCCCGTCGGTGATCGAGTCCCCCAGGGCCACGATCGAGCCGGGCCCGCCCGCGACATCGACGCCGGTCAGGAACGGCCAGAAGGTCATCGTTCCGGTGTAGGCAGCGCCCCCGGTGTCCGTGGTGCGGTCCCCGCTGCCCGTGGTGCTCAGATACGACTGCTGGGCCGCTTCCTGGTGCACCGGCGCCGCCGTCACCGTTCCCGGCAGATGGAGGCTCACCAGCAGATCGGTGCCGGCCGGAACGGTGAAGTCGACGGGATCGCTGAACGCCTCGGCCCCGGCCGGTATGCGGACGCCGGTGTGCCGCTTGCCGAACGTGAGCGGCACCGGTGTGCGCTTCGCCGCCGCCCCCGCGCCCCGCACCGCGATGCTGGCCGCCCCGATGTCCACCGGTGCGGCGGCGAAGGTGTTGGCGATCCGTATGCGCGCCCGCGGCCCGCCCGCACCGCTGTGCACCACCAGCCGCAGCGTACGGTCGGTCCAGGGCCCGACCGCCCGGTAGCCCGCCGTGCTCGCCGCCCAACTCCCGGTCCTGCCGCGCCCGGTGTCCCGTACGGACACCGCGAACACATGCAGCGCACCGGACGGCCCGGACGCCTCCGGCAGCACCACCGAGCCCACCTCCCGTCCCGCTCGCAGCGGCACCGTCACCGCATACAGCCGTGCCGTCGCGGACAGCTGGCCGCCCGGAGCATTCAGGTGCGGCAGCGTCACCGCCTTGGTGGCCGCCGGTCCCGACCGCCAGTCGGGGGCGGTGAGTTCATAGGTGCTGCGCGACCCGTCCCGGTAGCGCACGGTCCCGGTGCCGGTGGCCGTACCGCCGGTCCCGGCAACCAGGAAGGTCAGCGCCTCGCCCCGGCCGCGCACCGCCACCGGCTGGCCGTCCGCGAGGACGTTGTCCGGCGTCCCGGGCGCGGTGCGCGGCAGTGCGAGCCGGGCCCCGTCGAGCGTCAGGGCGCTCCCGGGCGACCAGCCGGCCGCCGCCAGGTCCTGGGCGGACAGCGAACGGCCCGACCCGTCGAAATCGGCCGCCCCGGGCCGGGAGTTGTCACTGACCGCCCGGTTGTCGAAGAGCCTGGCCAGGGGCAGCGGGCCGGGCGGTGCTCCGGCCCGCGACGGGTGTGCCGCGACGGCCCTCGCGGTTTCGGCGGCGGTGACCGGCGGTGCGGTCGCGGTGAGCAGCAGGACCAGGGCGGTGCCCCATCGTCGTACACGCATCGGTCCGTATCCCTCCGTGGGCGCGGGCGGGCAGGCATGAGCGGGTGTTCCAGGCCGGTCCTGCGAGAGGCGGGGGCTCCTGGGGGCCGGTCAGATCCGATCCGAGCGCCATGAAGGTAGGGAGCTGCGGGGGAAGCGTCAAGGTGACGAACGGGGCAGGGGTGCGCCGCGCGCCTGTGGCCGCGACCACAGGGCGGGTGGGACCCTGCAGACCATGAACATGTCTTTTCTGGACAAGTGGCGCAAGCGGCGGCATGCGCACCGGTCCGTGCCGCTCGCGGAGTCGGTGCGGGCCGATCCCGAAAGCGTCGTCGAGCTGCTGTCCGAGTGCGAACTGCTGCGGGCCCAGGCCGCCACGGAGGGCGTGGAACTGGACGACTCCGCACGGTCGTTGGAGGCGCTGGACCAGCTGCGGCCGGTCTGGCGGGACGACCCGGAGGTGCTGCCCTGGCTCGGCAACGACGCCGGTCTCTACCTCGGCACGGTCGTGGTCCGCACGGTACCCGGTGCCACCTGGCACGTCCGGCCGGACGGGCAGCCGGTGGTCCGGCTGGAGTCCGGGCGGGAGATCGACGTGGTGGCCATGGGCCATGGGTGGGCCGACATCGGCGCGCCGGAGCTGTCGCAGGTATACGCCGAGGTCTCGGAGAGCTGACCTCCTCCGCCCGGGATGCCGCGGCAACGGCCCGCGCCGGCCCCGCGCCGCACCTCGCGCCGGGTTCCTCCGTCACCCTGATTCACCCGCCCATCTCTCCGCATACGTGCGTGTCAAGGGAGAAGCGCCCTATTCGCCCCGGTAGGTTGCGAGTTCTCCGCTGTACGGATGAGAGTGGGCAGGTCTGCATATGGCCGGTGATGCGCTGATTGAACTGCGCGGGGTCAACAAGCACTACGGAAAACTGCATGTCCTGCGGGACATCGACCTCACCGTCGGCCGCGGCGAGGTGGTCGTGGTCATCGGGCCCTCCGGGTCCGGGAAGTCCACCCTGTGCCGGGCCATCAACCGCCTGGAGACCGTCGAGTCGGGCACCATCGAGCTGGACGGCCGGCCGCTGCCCGAAGAGGGCCGCGCACTGGCCCAGTTGCGGGCCGAGGTCGGCATGGTCTTCCAGTCCTTCAACCTCTTCGCCCACAAGACGGTGCTGGACAATGTGATGCTGGCGCCGATAAAGGTCCGGAAGAAAAAGAAGGACGAGGCCGCGCGGCGCGCCCGTGACCTCCTGGACCGGGTGGGGCTCGCCTCCCAGGCCGAAAAGTATCCGGCGCAGCTCTCCGGCGGCCAGCAGCAGCGCGTCGCCATCGCCCGCGCACTGGCCATGGACCCCAAGGCGCTGCTCTTCGACGAACCGACCTCCGCCCTCGACCCGGAGATGATCAACGAGGTGCTGGAGGTCATGCGGCAGCTCGCCCGGGACGGCATGACGATGGTCGTGGTCACCCATGAGATGGGCTTCGCCCGCTCCGCCGCCAACCGTGTGGTGTTCATGGACGACGGCCGCATCGTCGAGGACCGCACCCCCGAGGACTTCTTCACCGCGCCGCGCAGCGAACGGGCGAAGGACTTCCTCTCCAAGATCCTCAAGCACTGAACGGGAGTGCCGTGATGCCGCACAGCCACTCCTCGCCCCTGCGCCGTGCCCTCGTGGGCTGCGTGCTCGTCGTGTTCGCCGTGCTCGCGCTGGCCCTCGCCGGCTGCGGCCGGGAAGGAAGCCCGCCGGTCAAGGGCCCCAAGGGCAGCGAGCTGCCGCACTACCCGGTCGCCAAGAACTTCTCGCTGCCCGCCTCCCCGACCTGGGTACGGGCCAAGCGCCGCGGCCACCTCATCATCGGTGTCAAGGAGGACCAGCCCTACCTCGGCGAGAGGGACCCGGCCACCGGCCAGTACACCGGCTTCGACATCGAGATCGCCAAGATGATGTCCGCCGCCCTCGGCTTCCCGCCGCACACCATCCAGTTCCAGACGATCGCCTCCGCCAACCGTGAGACGGCCCTGCAGAACGGCCAGATCGACCTCTACGTCGGCACGTACACCATCAACGCCAAGCGCAAGAAGCTGGTGGGCTTCGCCGGCCCGTACTACATGGCCGGCCAGTCACTGCTGGTGCGCACCGACGAGCACGACATCAAGGGGCCGCAGGACCTGGCCGGCAAACGGGTCTGCTCGGCGGCCGGCTCGACCCCCTTCCAGCGCATCCAGACCGACTACCCCAAGGCCGTACTGGTCGCCTACGACACCTACTCGGTGTGCGTCGACAACCTGCTCACCTACCAGGTCGCCGCGGTCACCACGGACGACGCGATCCTGCTGGGCTACGCGGCCAAGGCGCGCGACGAGCTGAAGGTGGTCGGCAAGCCGTTCTCCCTGGAGCCGTACGGCATCGGCGTGCCCCGCGGCGACAACGCGCTGCGGTTCGCGCTCGACGACGCCCTCGCCGCGAACGAGAAGAACGGCAACTGGAAGAAGGCGTACGAGGCGACCCTCGGCCTCTCCGGAGTGCCCGCCCCCAAGCCGCCCCCGATCGACCGCTACCCGGCGGCCTGAGCCGCCAAGGACTGATCGATGAACGTTCTCCTCGACAACCTCTCCCTCTACGGGAAGGGCCTGCTGGGCACCGTCGAACTCACCGTCTTCGCCTCGCTGCTCGCGCTCGTCCTCGGTTTCCTGATGGCCGCGTTCCGGGTGGCGCCGGTCGGCTCCCTGCGGGCCTTCGGCACGGCCTGGGTGACGGTGCTGCGCAACACGCCGCTGACGCTGCTGTTCTTCGCGGTGGTGCTGGGCCTGCCACGCTTCGGCTTCGTCCTGCCCTTCAACCTCTTCGCCATCCTCGCACTGGGCTGCTACACCTCCGCCTTCATCTGCGAGGCGGTGCGCTCCGGCATCAACACCGTGCCCGTGGGGCAGGGCGAGGCGGCCCGCAGCCTGGGGATGACCTTCCCGCAGACGCTGGGCGGGATCGTCCTCCCGCAGGCCTTCCGCTCCGTCATCCCGCCCATCGGCTCCACCCTGATCGCGCTCGCCAAGAACTCCGCGATCGCCGGCGCCTTCAGCGTCACCGAACTGCTGGGGGTCTACAAGCCGCTCAGCGAGATGGGGTACGGCATCATCTGGACCTTCGTCTGGATCGCCGTCGGCTATCTGATCGTGACCCTGACCATCAGCGCGATCTTCAACGTGCTGGAGAAGCGCTTCGGAGTCGCCCGATGACCACCGCCCTCTACGACGTCCCGGGCCCGCGGACCAGGCAGCGCCACCGGCTCTACGGCCTGGTCTCCACGGTGCTGATCCTCGCCCTGCTCGGCTGGATCCTCTACCTCCTCTTCGCCACCGGCCAGTTCACCGCGGCGAAGTGGACTCCCTTCACCTACAAGGGAATTCAGGAGCTCCTGCTGCGGGGCCTCGGCAACACCCTGAAGGCCTTCGCCCTCGCGGCGGTGCTGTCGCTGGCACTGGGCGGGGTGCTGGCGACCGGCAGGCTCTCCGTGCACCGGATCGTGCGCTGGCTGTGCACGCTGCTGGTGGAGTTCTTCCGCGCCATGCCCGTACTCGTCATGATCTTCTTCATCTATGTGGCGCTGAAGGCGGAGCCGCTGGTCGCCCTGGTCTCCGGACTGACGCTCTACAACGGCTCGGTGCTCGCCGAGGTCTTCCGTAGCGGTGTCCACTCCGTCGACCGAGGACAGCGGGAGGCCGCCTACGCACTGGGCATGCACAAGACGCAGGTCATGACGCAGGTCCTGGTGCCGCAGGCGGTCCGGGCGATGCTCCCGGCGATCATCAGCCAGCTGGTGGTCGCCCTGAAGGACACCTCGCTCGGCTACCTCATCACCTACGAGGAGTTCCTGCACGCGGGCAAGCTGATCGCCTCCAACCTCGACTACGACCTGCCGTTCATCCCCGTCGTCATGATCATCTCGCCGATCTACATCGGGATGTGCATGCTGCTGTCCTGGCTGGCCCACTGGGTCTCCCGGCGCCAGCGGCGCAACCCCAAGGTGGAGGCCACCGAGGTGGCCGCCCCGGAGCCGGGCACCTTGCTGCCGGGGGGCCGGCGACCGCGGGGGTGAGCCGCCGGGGGCAGGTGCCGGGGGACCGCTAATCGCGCACGGGCACCGACACATACGACGGATCGTTCGCCGGGGAGGAGAACGTCAGCCGGGCGCCGCTCGGGTTGTGCTCGTTGTACAGCGGGTCGACGGTGTCCACGACCAGCGCGAGACGGTGGCCGGCCGGGACGTCGTAGGCCGTGGAGAACAGATCCAGGTCGACGCCGAAGGGCTGGTTCGGTGTCTTGTCGTGGAAGGTGTACGGCGCGTGGGTGACCAGCTTGCCGATGCCGAGCGGGCCCACGTCGTAGAGGTAGGCGATGGCGGTGCCGCTCTCCGCGGTGCTGGTCAGGGTGGTGTGCAGCCGAGTGGTTCCCCTGACCCGCTGCCCGGTGTCGTAGCGCTCGGACTGCCAGACGGCGGCCAGGGAGCGTGGCAGCAGCGGGATCGAGGCCATCGGGGGCAGCCGGAGGAACTGGTCCAGCATGCTGGAGAGGATGACCAGCCCGCCGTTGGCGCCGGAGTCCCAGTTGGTGTGGAGCTGCTTGCTGCCGCCCAGCTCGATCCGGCGCTGCGCGGACGGGACGTCCTTCCAGCTCTTGTAGCCCTCGTACGCGCCGGTGGAACGGGACTTGAGCAGCACCGGCGACTCCCGGTCGATGCCGTTGTCCGCGCCCTTGAGGTAGTGGTCGAACCACCGCTGGGTGTCGGTCCAGGTGTCGTTGGGCAGCCCGAACAGGCCGAGCCCTTCGGCCGTGGCGTGATCACCGGGACGGAATTCGAGCCGCTTGGGGCCGGTCAGCTTCTCGTAGAAGTCGGCGGTCTGGTTGGGCGGGAAGATGGAATCGCCCCAGGCGTTGCCCAGCATGACGGCGGTGCCGTTGGCGTTGATCCTGTCGAGGTAGGTGGCGGGGGAGCGCTTGCGGCCCCACGCGATCAGGTCCTTCTCCTTGTCCAGGTTCGAGGCGAGGAAGTCCTTCATGATGGTGCGGAATTCGGGGCTGGGGCGTCCGGTCAGCTCGCCCGTGCCGCCCAGGAACGACGCGGCCTGCCGGTGCTCCGTGCGGCCGCTGTAGATCGAGCCGACGAGATCGCCCCAGCCGCTGAGCGCCGCAACCGCCTTGATCCGCTTGTCGAACGCGGAGGCCAGCAGGCTGATCCCGGCACCGTAGGAGACCCCGCCCATCCCGACCTTCCGCGGATCGGCCGGCGTGTGGGCCAGTGTCCAGTCGATGACCTTCGAGGCGTCGGCGACGTCCTTCGGCCCGGCCGTATCGATCTCTCCGCCGGACTGCCAGAAGCCGCGTGAGTTGTATCCGACGACGACATAGCCCGCCTCGGCCAGCTTCTTGGCCTGTGCCATGTACTCGATCTGCGGCATCGACCAACTGGTGGGCAGCACGATGACGGGGTAGCGCCGGGTGCCGTCGGCGCCGGCCGGAGTGAAGACGTTCGCCTTGAGGGTGGTGCCGCCGTCGCCCTGGATGTCGACGAACCGCACGGAGGGGGTGCCCGACGCCGCTGCCGTGGGAGCGGATTGCGGCGTTGCCGCCTCGGCGGTGGCCGGCGCGCCGGCGAGGACCGTGGTGGCCAGCACTGCCGCGGAGACGGTGCTGATCGCGGCGCGCAGTGTCGTACGGGAGGGCCTCATCGTCTGCTCCAGATCTCGATGCGGGCCGGCCGCACGCTGTCCGAGTGAGACAGGTGGGGCGCACGGTGACCCGATTTTGACTGGAGAGTAAGGTCCACTCCTTACCTGAGGTAACCCATCGGTAGGTTACGGGTGGGTAACGCCCTTGTGGTCAGGGGGAGTCGGGGCCAAGGGCGCGGCCGCGGCGGTGCTCAGCCTTGCGGTGCGGTCGTTGCCGTGGTCGTTGTCGCGGACTTCGGCAGTGAGTTGAGGAATTCGTGCAGTGCCGCGTTGAAGGTGTGCGGCTGCTCCAGGTTCGGCATGTGGGCGGCCCGTTCGATGAGCGTCAGACGGGAATCCGGGATGCGTTCGTGGAGGTGGCGGGCGTCGCTCACCGGGGTGTAGGTGTCCTCGGTGCCGACCACCACCAGGGTCGGCACCGTGATGCGGGGCAGCAGTTCGGTGTAGTCGGGGCGTTCGGCCCGGCCGCGCAGGGCGGCGGCCGCGCCTTCGGGGCGTGTGGTGGTCATCATCTCCAGGACGTGCGCGGCGACGTCCGGCCGGGCGGCGATGGTGGCCGGGGAGACCATCTTGTCCAGCACCTCGTGCGCGTAGTCGGTCATGCCCTCGCGGAGCAGCCGCTCCGCCATGTCGTACCGCGCGGTCCTGCCGTCCGGGGTCTCCGCCGCCGCGAAGGTGTCGGCGAGCAGCAGGGCGCTGATCCGTTCCGGGAAGAGCCGGTAGCACTCCATGACGATCTGGCCTCCCATGGAGAGGCCGCCGAGGGCGCAGCGCTCGATCCCGAGGTGGTCGAGCAGGCCGACGAGGTCCCGGGCGAACGTCGCCAGGAGGGTCTTGCCGGGGGCCGCGGTGGTACCGGTGGTCATCGTGCTGTCCCCGTAGCCCCGGAGGTCCGGGGCGATCACCCGATGGCCGGCCCGGCTGAAGTACTCGGTCTGCGGGCGCCACATCGAACGGTTGAAGGGGTGTCCGTGTACGAGCACCAGCGGCTCGCCGCTGCCCTCGTCCTCGTACCCGACGGTGATCTCCCGGCGAAAGACCGATCCCATGGAAGGCGTCTCCTCTGCTGTGGCTTGACTCCTCGATGCTATAGAGGGCAATCTCTCGGCACAATGTAAATAATGTACTCGGTGCAATGTGGAAGTGATCGATGGACGACTATCGCGTGATCGCCGATGAGCTCGCGGCCGACATCGCCGCCGGCCGGCTCCGCCCCGGGGACCGGCTGCTGCCGCTGCGCAGGTTCGCCAGGAACCGGCGCATCGCCAGCTCCACGGCGGCCCGGGTGTACCGGGAATTGAGCCGACGCGGTCTGACGGTGGGGGAGGTCGGGCGCGGTACTTTCGTGCGCACCGCCGCGCCCGCGGCCGAGCCCGCCCTGGCCGAGCCGGGCGGGGCCAGGGTCGACCTGGAGATGAACTTCCCCGTCCTGCCGCACCACCCCGCGCTCCTGGCCAAGAGCCTGGAGCATCTGGTGCGTCCCGACGCGCTGGCCGACGCGCTCCGCCCGGTGGGCGCCGCCGGCACGGCCGTGGCCCGCCGGACCGCGGCCGCTCACCTCGCCCGCGCGGACTGGGCACCGGACCCCGGGCAGCTGCTCTTCGCGGGCAACGGCCGGCAGGCGGTGGCCGCGGCGGTCGCCGCACTGGTCCCGGCCGGCGAACGTCTCGGCGTCGAAGCGCTCACCTACCCCGTCGTCAAGGGCATCGCGGCCCGCCTCGGCGTCACGCTCGTCCCGCTCGCCATGGACGAGCACGGCCTGACCCCCGAAGCGCTGCGGGCCGCCGCTCCGCTGCGCGCCGTCTACGTCCAGCCGGCCCTGCACAATCCGCTCGGCACCACCATGCCCGGCCCGCGCCGTGTGGAACTCGCCGCCGCTGTGCGGGAGTTGGGCATCCATGTCATCGAGGACGCCATTTACGGCTTCCTCCGCGACGACCTGCCGCCGCTCGCGGCCCTCGCGCCGGAGCGCACCGTGGTCGTCGACAGCCTGTCCAAGCGGCTCGCGCCCGGCCTGTCGCTGGGGTTCCTCACGGTGCCCACGGGCACCACCCAGGACTTCGCGACCGCCCTGAGGTCGGGGACCTGGGCGGCCTCCCGCTTCGCACTCGACGCCGCCACCCGCTGGATGGCCGACGGCACCGCGGCGGCCGTCGAGGAGGAGAAGCGCAGCGATGCCGCCGCGCGCCAGCGGATCGTTGCCGACAGGCTCGCCGGCTTCCGGGTCCGGGCCGACCCGCGGGCGTATCACTGCTGGTGGGAGCTGCCGGACCCCTGGCGGGCCGATACCTTCGTCGCCGCCGCTGCCCGCCGCGGCATCGCGGTCACCCCGTCCGGGGCGTTCGCCGTCGGTCCGGGCCGTGCCCCGGGCGCCGTACGCCTGGCCCTCGCCTCGCCGCCCGTCGACACGCTGGCCGGGGCGCTCGATGTGCTGGCCGGGCTGGCGCGGGGGATGCCGGAGGACAGCGCGCCGGAGTGAGGGAGGGGCGCGGTTCACCGCCGGCGCGGTGCAACGCGCCCCGGTGCGGGGATCGCCGCGGGGCCGTGCAGGTGGCCGGTCCAGGGGCCCGGTTCCGGTGCCTGGTGCGAGTGCCCGGTCAGGTGCCGCTCATCAGCTCCGAGAGTCCGGTGCGCCATTCGGCGGCGTTCATCACCGGCCGCAGCGAGACCTTCGCGTTCAGGTCCATGAAGAAGGATTCGAGGAGAGTCGGCATCTGCGAGGACTCCCTCATGTCGAAGTAGAAGAAGGCGGTGCGCTCGCCGTCGTCGAGGGTGAAGTAGGCGGCCTCCGGCTGCAGAGCGGCGAAGGCCGACTCCATGATCTTCGACAACTGGCCGCTCTGGATCAGTTCGTTGCCGGTCCGGGTAGGTATCCGGGCCGTCAGGACCATCCTCATCGGGCTCACTCCTCGCTGGAGTGTGTGGATCGTGGGGTAGGGGGTGGGAATGGTGGTGCGGAGGGGCAAGGGGAGGGGATCGTTCTCTGTTTTCAGGGTCTCACGCTCCGGGGGCCGGGGCCCGGTCCGGCGGCCGGGAGCCGGCGAGCCGTCGGGGCCGCCCGGAAGCCGGCCGGGACCGCTTCAGAAGCTGTGCGGCGCAGGGTCGGGGCGGCCGCTGGGCGGGACCTCCTCGGCCGGCGGTACCGGGCCGGGCGGGGTGCCGTCGCCGAACGGCCGTCCGCCCAACTCGTCGCGGTGGTGCGGGGTCAGCCAGCCGGAGAGGTCCGGCCCGAGCGGGACGATGCCGGCCGGGTTGATGCCCGTGTGCACCCGGTAGTAGTGCTGCTTGATGTGGTGGAAGTCGACGGTGTCGCCGAAGCCGGGGGTCTGGTAGAGGTCCTTGGCGTAGGCCCACAGCACCGGGTCCTCGGCCAGCTTGAACCGGTTGCACTTGAAGTGCCCGTGGTAGACGGCGTCGAAGCGGACCAGCGTGGTGAACAGCCGGATGTCGGCCTCCGTGAGGGTGTCGCCCACGAGGTAGCGCCGGTCCGCCAGCCGCTCGGACAGCAGGTCCAGGCGCCGGAACAGATCGTGGAAGGCGGCCTCGTAATCGCTCTGCCCGGTGGCGAAACCGGCCCGGTACACCCCGTTGTTGACGTCCCGGTAGATGCCCGCCATGACCACGTCGATCTCCTCGCGCAGCGGCTCGGGGTAGAGATCGGGTGCGCCGGGCCGGTGCAGCGCCTGCCACTCCGTCGCGAAGTCCAGGGTGATTTGCTGGTAGTCGTTGGTGACGAGCTGCCCGCTGGGTACGTCCACGATGGCGGGGACGCTGACGCCGCCCGGGTAGTCCTTCTCACGGGCGTCGTAGGCCTCGCTGAGGAAGCGGATGCCGAGGACGGGGTCGCGGCCGTCCGGCTCCAGGGTGAAGCGCCAGCTGCGGTCGTCCTGGATCGGGTCGGTGAGGGCGAGCGAGATCGCGTCCTCCAGACCGAGCAGCCGTCGGGAGATGACGGCGCGGCTCGCCCAGGGGCAGGCGCGGCTGACCACCAGGCGGTAGCGGCCGGCCTCGACCGGCCAGCCGTCGCGGCCGTCCGCCGTGATGCGGTCGGCGAAGTGGCTCTTGGAGCGCTTGAAGGGCTTCTTGCCGTAGGCGGTGTTGCCCTCGGTGGTGGCGGGCGGGGTGCCGTCCGAGGCGCTGTCCGTGGCGCCGCCGGTATGACTGCCCGCGTTGCTGCCCGCGCCGTTGGCCGCGTCGCTGCCTGCCTCGCTTCCTGTGGTGCCGTCGGTGGTGCTCTTGGTGGGGCGGTTCATCACCGGCTCCTTCCGTCTGCCGTGGTGCGGAGTCCTCTGGGCGAGCCTTCCCGGCGCGGCGCCGGTATCCCCGTACTCAGCCGAGGTGGGTGAGATCGGGTCGCAGCCGGTGCCAGATCGGATGCCGCAGCCGGCCGGCCGAGGTCCAGCCGCTCAGCGTGATCTCGGCGACGAGCCGGGGCTCGGCCCAGTGCGCGCCCGGTGTGTCCACGGGGTTGATGAACGGGGAGTGGTCGAGCGGGATCACTCCCAGGTATTGCGCCAACTCCTGGCGCTCCCGGCCGGACAGCCCCGAGCCGACGGAGCCGACGTACCGCAGCCCCGCGGGTTCGGCGATACCCGCCAGGACGGAACCGGGCAGGCCGGCCAGCCCGCCATGGCCTTCGGTCCAGCCCCCGATGATCACATCGAGGGTCAGCAGATGCTTCGTCTTGCGCCACTCGGGTGACCGGACGCCCGGCAGATACGCGGAGGTCAGCCGCTTCGCCACCACACCTTCGAGGCCGCCCTGCAGCGAGGCCTCCCAGGCCTGCTGCCCATGGCCCTCCACATACTCGGGCGCCGACCAGTTCGGGCCGCGCAGGCGCAGCGCGGACAGCAGCCGGCGACGCTCGTAGTACGGCGAACCGAGCAGCGATCCGTCCAGGTACATGAGGTCGAAGAGGACGAGCTGTACGGGGTACTCCATGGCGAGCCGGGCCGTGCGGCGCGGGTTCACCACGCCCATCCGGCGCTGCAACAACCCGAAATCCGGCCGCCCGCGCGCGTCCAGCACCACCACCTCACCGTCGAGCACCGCGGACCGGCCCCGCAGCTGTTCGCCCAGCGGCCCCAGTTCCGGGTAGGTGGTGGTCGCGTCGTTGCCCGCCCGGGTGATCAGCCGGATGGTGCCGTCGCCGGGGGTGTTGACGATGCAGCGCGCACCGTCCCATTTGGCCTCGAACGCCCAGGCCGCCTCCTCGTGCTCGGCGGGCAACGGGCCGACCGTGGCCAGCATCGGCCGGATCACGGGGTACGAAGCCGAGCCGGGCTCGGCGAACGGGGCCATATGTCGATGATCGTCGGATCCGGGGGCGCGCGCAGATCGGGTGGGGCCGGGCGGTCGGTCCGTTCGGCCAGGTGGCCAGGCGGGGAAGCGGCCAAGCGGTCAGCCGGTCAGGCCGAACCGGCCGTGGGGAGCTGTTCCTCGCCCTCCGTCCGTACATGCGGCAGGATCCGGTCCAGCCACCGCGGCGTCCACCAGGCCGCCCGGCCCAGCAGCGTCATCACCGCGGGGACCAGCAGCAAGCGGACCACGGTGGCGTCGATCAGTACGCTCACGGCCAGGCCGAGGCCCAGCATCTTCACCACGACGTTGTCGCTGACGATGAAGGCCGCGAACACGCTCACCATGATCAGCGCGGCACAGGTGATCACCCGGGCGGTGATCTCCAGCGCGTGCGCCACGCTCGCCTTCGCATCACAGGTGCGCAGCCATGCCTCGTGCACCCGTGCCAGCAGGAAGATCTCGTAGTCCATGCTCAGCCCGAAGACGATCGCGAACATCATCATCGGCACATAGCTCTCGATCGGCACCCTGCCCGAGACCCCGAGCGCCGGGCCGCCCCAGCCCCACTGGAAGACCGCCACCACCACCCCGTACGAGGCGGCGATCGACAGCACGTTGAGCACCGCCGCCTTCAGGGCGACCAGCACCCCGCGGAAGACGATCAGGATGATGAGGAAGGCGAGGGCGACGACCACGGCGATGATCAGCGGGAGCCGGCCGGCGACGAGGTCGAGGAAGTCCACCTGGCCGGCGGTCGTGCCCGTCACATAGCTCTGCGCATCGGTTCCCCGCACGGCCTGCGGCAGGAGGTCGTGCTCGAAGCGGTTGACCAGGTCCGTGGTGTCCGCGTTCTGCGGGGCCCGGGCGGAGTACGCGGTACCGGTCAGCACTGCGCCGTCGGAAGTGGCCTTCAGCGGGGTGACGAAGGCGGCGCCCGGCACCTTGGTGAGCACCTTGCGTGCCTGCGCCGCCAGCATCGGACGGTCCGCCTGCGGCACGGCGGACTGGTCGATGACGAGGGTCAGCGGGCCGTTGGAGGCCGGTCCGAACGCCGAGGACATCAGGTCGTAGGCGCGCCGGTCGGTGAAGGACTTCGGGTCGGCGCCGTCGCCGATATGACCCAGCTGGATCGAGAAGACCGGCAGGGCCAGCACGACGACGATGAGCACCCCGCCCGCCAGGTACCACCAGGGGCGGCGCTCCACCCGCTGCGCGTAGCGGTGCCAGGTGCCGCGGGCCTCCTCGCCCGGTGCGGCGTCCGTCTCGGCGATGGGCCGGCGGACGCGGAGCCGGTCGATGCGGCGGCCGGTCAGCCCGAGCAGCGCCGGTACCAGGGTGAGCGCGCCGAGCACCGCGGAGACCACGGTGATGGCGGCCGCCACCCCCAGTTTGCCGATGAAGGAGAGGCCCGAGACCCAGAGCCCCATCAGCGCGATGATCACCGTGCAGCCGGACACCAGGACCGCCCGGCCGCTGGTGGCCACGGCCTTGCCCGCACCGGTGACCGGGTCCGTGCCGTCCATGAGGTTCTGCCGGTGCCGGGTGATCAGGAAGAGTGCGTAGTCGATGCCGACACCGAGGCCGATCATGGTGGCCAGGGTGGGGGAGACGGTGGCGAAGACGAAGACGGCGGCGAGCAGTCCCAGGCACGCCAGTCCGCAGAAGACACCGACCAGCGCGGTCAGCAGCGGCACCCCGGCCGCCAGCACGCTGCCGAAGCCGACCAGCAGCACCAGGATCGCCACGGCGAAGCCGATCACCTCGCTGACCAGGTCATTGGGCGCGGGCCTGGCCAGCTCGCCCAGCGGCCCGCCGTACTCCACGTCCACGCCGGCGGAGCGCAGCGGCCGCACCGCCGCGTCGACACCGCTCAGATAGCCCGGGGCGAGGGTGGACGGCTGCACGCTGAACCGCACGGTGAGGTACGCGGTGTGGCCATCGGTGGAGAGCGGCCCGACGTTCGGTGTGCCGGGCGGCGGTGTGGCAGGAGGGGCGCCGGGCGGGGGCAGCGGGTTCTGCACGGAGAGCACCTTCGGCAGCTTGCCCAGCGCGGTGACGGCACTGTCGATCCGGCTGCGGAAGGCGGTGAGGGGGTGAGCCGTGTCGTGCAGGACGACCTGGCTGCTGTAGCCACCGGCCTTCGGCTCGTGCTGCTGCAGCACCTCGCGGCCCTGGGTGGACTGGACGCCGGGCAGCGAGAAGTTGTCGGAGTAGTCACCGCCGTACGCGCGCTGCAGCACCTGGAGTCCGGCCAGGGCGACCAGCCACAGCACGATGACGAGGACGCAGTGCCGGGCACACCACTCGCCGGTGCGGCGCAGCGCCCCCTTGGAGCGGCGGGCGCCCGGCGCGGCGGGAGCGCTCGGGGTCTTCGGCAACGACATGCGTGCTCCCGGTGCGGGCCGGCGCTCCTGGCACAGGCGGACACCCAGCATTCAACTGCGGCCCCGCCGCCGCGGCATGCCCACAGGGGGGAGACGGGTGCCGTCCGAACGAGTGCGACAGCCCGTACTCGTCCCCGTCGCTCAGTTCCCGTCCCGCTGTCCCCGTCCCCGTGTCCCTTGCGGCTCCCTACGATTCCTTATGCACGTGGGTGACATGGCACGAGGTAAGGACTGAGCTGTTGATGAACCATTCCTGGTCGTTTGCTGAGGGGTCGCGCTCGCGTTGCGGTGGTGCCGGTGTGAGCCGTCCGCGCGCCGGAGCGGAGGGGGTCCGATGAGCCGGGCGGTGCTGGTGACCGGGGCTTCGCGGGGGATCGGCCGGGCGGTTGCCGAGATCTTCGCCGCGCACGGCGACCGGGTCGCCCTGCATTACGCGTCGCGGCGGGCGGCGGCGCAGGAGGCGTTCGAGGGGCTGGCGGGGAGCGGGCATGTGCTGGTGCAGGGGGATGTGAGCACGCCGGAGGGGGCGGCGGCGATCGTCGAGGCGGCCGTGGACGGGCTGGGCGGCGTCGATGTGCTCGTCAACAACGCGGCCGCGAACCGGGCGCATCCACTGGACCGTTCGTCGTTCGACGACTGGCGGAGCGCCTGGCGGCAGATCGTGGACGTGAACCTGCTGGGGGCGGCGGACGTCACCTACCACGCGGCGCGGAGCATGATCGAGCGGGAGGTGGAGGGACGGATCGTCAGTATCGGGTCGCGCGGGGCGTTCCGCGGTGAGCCGGATCATCCGGCCTACGGCGCGTCCAAGGCGGCGCTGCACGCGATGGGGCAGTCGCTGGCCGTCCATCTGGCGCCGTACGGGATCGGCGTGGCATCCGTGGCCCCTGGTTTCGTCGCCACCGAGCGGGTCGCGGACCGCCTCACGGAGGACGTCCGGCAGCAGAGCCCGTTCGGCCGGGTCGCCACGCCGCAGGAGGTGGCGTCCGCCGTCCACTATCTCGCGTCACCGGAGGCGGTCTGGACCTCCGGGACGGTGCTCGACGTCAACGGGGCGTCGTATCTGCGCTGAGCTCCGCCTCGGCATCGGGACGACGGGGCGGGGCAAGGGGACGGGACAAAGAGGAAGCCCCGGCCGAACGGGGGAATTCGGCCGGGGCGGCTTGTGGGGGCGCGGGCGGTGACGGCGGTGGCCTGCGGGCCTGCTGCCGTGCGGCGGTGGGCCGGCTTCCCTGGGGGAGGGCCCTCGGACGTCGTCGTGCCGGCGCCCGCTTCCAATTGAACGATAAACCATAGGGTGAGTTTCCGGGGCATCGGGTGACCGCTCTCACCCGATGCCCGCCGTCGCCGGTCTCGCCCCTGCCGATGCCCGCCGTCGCCGGTCTCGCCCCTGCCGATGCCCGCCGTCGACGGTCTCCCTCCCGGTGCCGGCGGCCCGTTCCTCGCCTCCGGGGCGCGGGCCCTCAGGGCTCGATGCGGATCGGACGGTACCCCTCGTCCAGCAGGCGTGGCAGATACCACTCCAGGGCCGCGACGGTCTGCCGGCGGTCACCGCCCCCGTCGTGCGACAGGACGATCGCGCCCGGGTGCATCGCGTCCAGGACGGTGTGTGCGATGGTCCGGGCCCCGGGGACGGTCCAGTCCTGTGAGTCGATCGCCCAGCCGACGGGGGACATGCCCAGGTCGTTGCAGATGCTCAGGGAGGGGTCGTCCCACTCGCCGTACGGGGCGCGGGCCAGGTCGGGGGCGGTGCCGAGGATGTCCTCGATCAGGCTGCTGGTGCGGCCGAGTTCGCTGCGGACGGCGCCCGGCGGCAGTGCGGTCAGCTGCGGATGCGTCCAGGTGTGATTGCCGACGGCATGGCCCTCGTCGGCGATGTCGCACAGCAGACCCGGGAATTCGATGGCGTTCTCGCCGATGACGAAGAACGTGGCCCGGACGCCGTGCCGGCGCAGGATCCGCAGGACATGGGGGGTGTGGAAGGGGTGGGGCCCGTCGTCGAAGGTGAGGAAGACCTCACGGCGGTCGGTGGAGAGGTGGAAGGCGACCTCGGGATGCGGCGGCGAGGCGCCCGGCCCCGACCGGGAGGTCTCGCCGGCCATCGGGCGGAGCCGGTAGGAGTGCGGGTCGTGTGCCGCACCGGCCGGACCGCCGCCCGGGGCAGGCCCGGTCGGCACGGCGTGCGGTTCCTGCGGCCGGGGCCGGGCCCGTGGCGGCCCGCCGGTCTCCGGAGCGTCGCTGCCGGCCGGGAGCAGCGCGCGGCCGGCGGAGAGCACCCCGACCACGACCGCGGCCTGCACGAACCTGCGCCGCGTCTTCGCGCGCTGATCGGATGCCATCCTCCACGTGCTCTCATGCGGTCCGCGGCGGGAGCGGGAACGACACCGGCCAGGCCGCGTTCCGCACCCGATCGGCTCGCACGGAGCGCGCGCCGAAGGGGCCGGCGGCACTGCCCGGGGGAGGGAGCCGGCGGCCCGCGGCCGTGCGGCGCGGCGGCCCCGCGAGCCTCCCTCCGCCCCCGTCGGGCGGCCCATAGTTTGTCCGCCTATGAGCCCCTTCTTCAGGCCGAAGCGGATGATGGTGGGCCGTCCGCTGGACAGTGCGCGGCTCGGCGAGACGCTGCTGCCCAAGCGACTGGCGCTGCCGATCTTCTGCAGCGACCCGCTCTCCTCGGTCGCCTACGCCACCGAGGAGATCCTGCTGGTCGTCGGCCTGGGCGGAGTCGCGCTGCTCCATCTGACCTGGTACGCCGCGGCCGCCATCGTGCTGGTCCTGATCGTCGTGGTGGCGTCCTACCGGCAGACCTGTTACGCGTACCCCGGGGGCGGCGGGGCCTACATCGTCAGCGCGCAGAATCTCGGGCGGAACGCGGCGCTCACCGCCGCCAGCGCGCTGCTCGTGGACTACGTGCTCACCGTGGCGGTGTCCGTGGTCTCCGGCGTCGCCGCGATCACCTCCGCGATTCCGTCCCTCGGCGGCCACGACATGGCGCTGTCCGTCGGGTTCGTGGCGCTGCTGGCGATGATGAACCTGCGCGGGGTCCGGGAATCGGGGCGGGTCTTCGCCGTCCCCACCTACGGGTTCGTCTTCTTCATCTATCTGATGTTCGTGTTCGCCGCCGTGCGGATCGCCACCGGCGCGACCCCCCGCGCGGAATCCGCCGGACTGCCGCTGCACGCCGTCTCGCACTACACGGGCCTGGCGCTGGTCCTGCTGGGGATGCGGGCCTTCGCCTCCGGCTGCACCGCCCTGACCGGTGTCGAGGCGATCAGCAACGGGGTGCCCGCCTTCCGCAGGCCGAAGAGCCGCAACGCCGCCACCACGCTGCTGATCATGGGGTTCTTCTCCGTCACCATGTTCGCCGGGATCACGGCCCTGGCCATGCTCTACGACGTGCATGTCGCGGTGGAGCCCACCGAACTGGGGCTGCCGCCGGGCACCCCGACCTCCACCGCCCTCGCCCAGATCGGCCGCGCCACCTTCGGCGAGGTCACCGTGCTCTTCTATCTGCTGCAGGCGTTCACGGCCGGGGTGCTGATCCTCGCCGCCAACACCGCCTTCAATGGCTTCCCGATGCTCGCGTCGATCCTCGCCGAGGACCGCTACGTCCCCCGGCAGCTGCACAACCGCGGTGACCGGCTGGTGTTCTCCAACGGCATCATCCTGCTCGCGCTGGCCGCCATCGGCCTGATCATCCTGTTCAAGGCCGAACTCACCCACCTCATCCAGCTCTACATCATCGGCGTCTTCGTCTCCTTCACGCTCTCCCAGACCGGCATGGTCCGGCACTGGCGGACCGTCCTCGCCGAACGCGGGCTGCCGGCCAGGGAACGGGCCCGGCACCGGCGTTCGCAGGCGATCAACGCGGTCGGCGCGGTACTCACCGGCGTGGTCCTCGTCGTCGTCCTGATCACCAAGTTCACGCACGGCGCATGGATCGTGGTGATCGCCATGCCGCTGCTCTTCACGGGGATGCGCGCCGTGCACCAGCACTACGCGCGGGTGTCACGGGAGGTGGCCATCGCCCCGGACGCGCGACCCTGGGAGCCGGCCGGAAACTATGTCCTGGTGCTGGTCAACGCGTTGAACGCGCCCACGCTCAAGGCCCTCGGCTACGCCCGTGCGATGCGGCCCACCTCGCTGGACGCGCTGATCGTCGCGATCGATCCCGCCGATGTGCGGGGGCTGCGCGAGCAGTGGGACGGGCATGACATCGACGTCCCCCTGCAGGTGCTCAGCGCCCCCTACCGGGACTTCACCCGGCCGGTGATCGACTACGTCCTGGGCGTCAGCGCACGGCATCCGGACGGGGCCGTCACGGTCGTCCTCCCCGAATACCTTGTCGGGCGCTGGTGGGAACAGCCGCTGCACAACCAGAGCGCCCTGCGGCTCAAGGCGCGGCTGCTGTTCACGCCGGGGGTGACGGTGGTCAACGTGCCCTACCGGCTCCCGTCGGGGAGGGGGCGCGACCACAGGGCCCAGTAGGTGGGGAGAGGCACCCCCTGAATCACCTTGCCGGACATGGTCACCGGAAGGAAGTACTCCCGTTGCCGGACCGTCCGGGTGGTCACGAACAGGCTGCGGAGAGCTTGGCAGAAGGGCCGGGTGGCTGCCCGTCGGTGCGCGGGAGCGGCGGACGGGCGAGCGGCCGGCCCCAGACCGGGCCGGGCTGTCGCGCTGCCGGTCTCAGGCCGGTGCCCGGTGGCCCTTCGGTTCCGCGGCCGTGAGCGCGGACTTGGTGACATCGGCGACCAGCTCGACGACATCGGGCCCGTACGCCTGTGAGTTGACCACCTTCAGCAGCAGACAGAACTGGCCGTCGGCGCCGTGCTTACGGGCCAGCCGGGCCCGGTTGCGGACCAGATGACGGACCGCGGCCCGGTGGGTGACCGGGCGCTGGCCGGCCGCCAGGAACACCGGGCGGTCGCCGCCCTCACCTGCGGTCAGCCGCGCCAGCAGGACGTATTCGACCGCGCCGGGCTCCATCCGGTACGCCGTGCCGCCGATCGTGAAGGTGCCGCGGCCCGCGCCGGACTCGTCGCCCGGGTGCACCATGACACCCGGCAGCAGATTGGCCAGATGGGCCGCCAGCCGCCGGTGCGCGGTCGGGTCGCCGACACAGAACTCGGTGCGCGCCCCGAAGCCCTGCAGGCCGGTGTCGTGCGGGGCCACCTCGGGGTGCGCACCACAGTTCTCGATCACCGCGGCCAGCCCGAGCAGCGCCAGCGCGTCATGACGGGGGATGCTCCAGTGCGCCGAGGTGCTGTCCCGGTGGGTGACCAGCACACACTCCGAACCGTCCGGCAGCCCGAAGAAGTCCTGTTCGCGGGTCAGCTTCCGCCGGACCGTCGCGGCGTGCACGGCCCAGCCGGCCGCCAGGCCCACGATCAGGGCCACGGCCGCCACGGTCAGGAGCAGCAGGGTGTCGTCCATGGCCGGGGAGCGTAGCGGCTCACCGGGTGGGTGTTCGAGGGCGGGGCGGGGGCCCGGGGCGGCTTGCCCCGGTCCGTACCGGGCTACCTGTTCCTCCCTGTTCCGTACGGAAAAGGGGGCAGCTGATCCTCGCCGTCAGCAGGGCGACGGCAGGCGAAAAGCGCTCTGTCCGCGGGCTGTTGGGCCGAGTAGGCTCCGGCCCCTGCCGCCCCCCCCGTGCGCACGCTCAGGAGGAATATCCGGTATGAGCAGAGCCCGACGCCTCACCGTCCTGGGAGCGGCCGCCGCGCTGGCCGGCTCCCTGGTGGCGGTCCCGGCCGCCGCCGTGCCCGCCGCACCACCTGCCGCACCCGCCCGGCCGGCTCCCGCGGCCCAGGACCGCGCCCCCACCGCCACACCGGAGAAGACACCGGTCGCCGTCGGCTCCGGCGGGGCCGTCGCCAGCGTCGACGCGGATGCCTCGGCCGCCGGGATCGCGGTGCTCGCACAGGGCGGCAACGCCGTGGACGCAGCGGTCGCCACCGCCGCCGCCCTCGGCGTCACCGAGCCCTACTCCTCGGGCATCGGGGGCGGCGGCTACTTCGTCTTCTACGACGCCAAGACCCGGACCGTACGCACCCTCGACGGCCGGGAGACCGCCCCGCGCTCCACCGGCCGGGACCTCTTCCTGGAGAACGGCACCCCGCTCCCGTTCGCCGACGCCGTCACCAGCGGCCTGAGCGTCGGCACCCCGGGGACCCCCGCCACCTGGGACACCGCCCTGCGCGCCTGGGGCAGCCGGTCACTGGGGCAGGTGCTGCGGCCCGCCCGGCAGCTGGCCGCGGACGGCTTCACGGTCGATGCGACGTTCCGCCGGCAGACCGCGGACAACGAGGCGCGCTTCAAGGACTTCCCGGCGACCGCCACCCTCTTCCTGCCCGGCGGCAGGCTTCCGGCGGTCGGCTCGACGTTCAAGAACCCCGATCTGGCCCGCACCTACGGGGAGTTGGCGACGAAGGGCGTACGGGCGCTCTACGACGGCGCACTGGGCCGGGACATCGTCCGTACCGTCGGCAAGCCACCGGTGCGCTCCGGAGCCACCCGCACGGTGCGGCCCGGCAAGCTGACCGCCGCCGATCTGCGCGCCTACCGGGCGCTCGGCCAGGCGCCGACCCACACCCGCTACCGGGGCCTCGACGTCTACGGCATCGGGCCGTCCTCCTCGGGCGGCACCACCCTCGCCGAGGCGCTCAACATCCTGGAGCGGAGCGACGTCTCCCGGCTGAGCGAGCAGCAGTACCTCCACCGGTACCTGGAGGCGAGCCGGATCGCCTTCGCCGACCGCGGCCGCTGGGTCGGCGACCCGTCGCAGGAGGACGTACCGGCCAAGGCCCTCACCTCCCAGCGCTTCGCCGACTCCCGGGCCTGCCTGATCCGCGACGACAAGGTGCTGACCAGCCCCCTCGCACCCGGCGACCCCCGCCATCCGCGGCGCTGCGCCACCGGCGGCAAGGGCGTCCCGACGACGTACGAGGGGGAGAACACCACCCATCTGACCGTCGCCGACAAGTGGGGCAACGTCGTCGCCTACACCCTGACCATCGAGCAGACCGGCGGCAGCGGCATCGTCGTCCCGCACCGCGGCTTCCTGCTCAACAACGAGCTCACGGACTTCTCCTTCGCGCCCGCGGACCCGGCGGTGCATGATCCCAACCTCCCCGGGTCCGGCAAGCGGCCGCGCTCGTCCCTCTCGCCGACGGTCGTGCTGCGCCACGGCCGGCCGGTGGTGGCGCTCGGCTCGCCCGGCGGCGCGACCATCATCACGACCGTGCTGCAGAGCCTGGTCAACCACCTCGACCGCGGGATGCCGCTGGTCGACGCCATTGCCGCGCCGCGCGCCAGCCAGCGCAACGCGGCGACGACCGAACTCGAACCCGGTCTGTGGAACAGCCCGGTCCGCGGGCAACTTGAGGCGATCGGTCATGCGTTCAAGCAGAACCCGGAGATCGGCGCGGCGACCGGCGTCCAGCGGCTGCCGGACGGCCGCTGGCTGGCCGCGGCGGAGAAGGTACGGCGCGGCGGCGGCTCGGCAAGGGTCGTCCACCCGTCGTAACGGCGCGCACCGGGCGTCCCGTCGTCACGGCGTGCCCGCTCGTCCCGTCACGGTGTGCACCGCCCCTCGCGCCCCTGGTGCGTGACCGGGCGTCACACCACCGGAACACGGCGGGCCGCTGTGTGCCGTCCGTGTGTCGTCGATGTGGCGCACCGCGCGGCATCGTTGATGGCCCTCGCCGTGACGATTAGCCTCCTGGGACCGTTCGTTCGAATGAGCGGTCCCAGGGAGGGCACGCAGCGTGAGTGTTGACGAGAGCCAGGACAGCGGGACCGGTCCGGCCCCGGCCCGGCACATCGGCGCCGGGGCCGGGGAGTGGGAAGGCCTCGCCGAGCAGGCGCAGGCGCTGGCCGAGGGGCGGGTGACCTCGACCGCGCTGGTACGGCGGTCGCTGGAACGCATCGAGGCCACCCAGGCCGGCGTCAACGCCTTCCGCCGGGTACGGGCCGAAGCCGCGATGGCGGAGGCCGCGGAGGCCGACCGCAGGCTGGCGCACGGCGAGCGGCTGCCGTTGCTCGGGGTGCCGGTCGCCGTCAAGGACGACACGGATGTGGCGGGCGAGCCCACCGCGTTCGGCTGCGCCGGCGAGTTCCCGCCCAAGGAGCGCGATGCCGAGGTCGTCCGGCGGCTGCGCGCGGCCGGGGCGATCATCGTCGGCAAGACCAACGCCTGCGAACTGGGACAGTGGCCGTTCACCGAGGGCCCTGCCTTCGGCAACACCTGCAACCCCTGGAACCTCGCGCACACCCCGGGCGGCTCCTCCGGCGGCTCGGCCGCCGCGGTCGCGGCCGGGCTGGTACCCGCCGCGCTCGGCACCGACGGCGCCGGCTCGGTCCGCATCCCCGCCGCCTGGTCCCATCTCGTCGGCATCAAACCCCAGCGCGGCCGCATCTCCACCTGGCCGGACCCGGAGTCCTTCCAGGGCATCACCGGTATCGGACCGCTGGCCCGTACGGTCGAGGACGCGGCGCTGCTGCTGGACGTGGCCAGCGGCAACCACGACGGCGATCTGCACCGGCCGCCCGCCATCGCGGCGCGCGAGGCGGCCGGCCGCGACCCGGGCCGGCTGCGGATCGCGCTGTCGTGGAAGGCCGCCTTCACCTTCACCCCCAAGCCGCTGCACCCCGATGTCCGGGAGGCGGTGACGGGCGTGGCCCGCACCCTGGCCCGGCTGGGGCACTTCGTGGAGGAGGCGGAGCCGGACTACGGGCTGGTCGGACTGGCCTTCGTCCCGCGCGCCACGGCCGGGGTGGGGGAGTGGGCGGGCCGGGTCCCCGACCCCTCCCTCCTGGACCGCCGTACGCGGGAGGCGGCGCGGATGGGGCGGCTGCTCGGCGGGCCGGTACTGCGGAGGGCACGGGCCGTCGAGAGGCGCCAACAGCGCCGGATCGGCGCGCTGTTCGGCCCCTACGACGTCCTGCTGACCCCGACCACCGCCACCCCGCCCCCGCGGATCGGCACCCTCGCCAAGCTCAGCGGCTGGCGCACGGATCAGGCCATGATCGCCGCCTGTCCGTACGCCTGGCCGTGGAACGTCCTCGGCTGGCCGGGCGTGAGCGTCCCCGCCGGATTCAGCGCCGGCGGCCTGCCGCTGGGCGCCCAGCTGCTCGGCCCGGCCCACGGTGAGCCGCGGCTGATCTCGCTGGCCGCCCAGCTCCAGGACGATCTGCGCTGGCACGAGCGGCGGCCTGCGGAGCATCCGGCGTCGCCCGACGGGGCGCGCCGCTAAAGGAGCCGTCCGGATCAGCCGGCCGTTCTCATGGGTCCCGGCCACCACATGAAGAACAAGGGCGTGCTTGCACTGCGTCCGATTTCTCTTTCGCCGAGTAGATATGTCGCTACGTAAGTCAGCAGTACTCGGGGATTATCGGGGGTCCCGATGGGATAACAGGAGTTCTGCTGGCATCGGCGAGACTTCGGTGGATAGAATATCGCGCGCTGCTCGCGATGGCGGTCGGTGAGGTCGGTGGTGGGTGGGGGGCCAAGACGCCGTGATCGAGGTGCAAGAACACGCAATCCAGGGCTTTTTTGTTCGAGTTCCTGAACGCGCGTTCGCTTTCCCTGGCCTGCGATGCTTACCCCTCGCCCGCAATATCCTCAAGCGATCACCACAAAGCGGTCCACGCGCCAGCGTGGGCCCTTTTTCTTTTCCGTGGCGTTCGCGCCGGTGTTCGTGTCCGGGGCCATGAAGCGGACGGGCAGCGAGAAGCGGGTGCTTCGTTTTCCCGACAAGAAAAATGTGGAGTGTGATGCCATGAACCGATTCGGCAGAGATTCTCGCCGGTCGGCCCGGAGGCTCGTGGAGCCGCTGGCGCGCATGGGGTTATCCCTTCTTTTGCTGGCAGGCGGCGCCGTGGGAGCGACGGCTGGACCGGCCGCCGCTTCGACGGCCGACGGCACGTTGACGGTGCAGGTGCTGCGCGACTTCTTCGGCACCGGCCTGATCAACGCGGCGATGGACGTACCGCAGCGGGGGATGAAGGTGAAGGTCTCGGACCCCGCCGGGCACCATGTCACCGGCGTCACGGATGCCACGGGCAAGGTCGTGGTCTCGCGGTCGACCGTGCTGAGCGGCGGCCAGTACCGCGTCGACGTCAGCATCCCGGCCCCGTACCGCGACTACCTGCGGGCGGCGCCCGCGTCGACGGCGGAGAACCACTTCGACAGCTTCACGTCGTTCGTGGAGGTGTCGGACGGTAAGAACGACTCGGTGGTGACGGGGGTGTGGGACCCGGCCGACTACGCGCTCCCGGACTCGCGGTACTTCGTGCCGGTCCACAACGGCCCCAACGGAACCGACAACCGGGCCTTGGTGGCCTTCGGGACGAAGACCCGGGGCACGTGTCCCGGCGATGTGGCGTGCCCGGCCACGCTGGCCACGCAGGACCAGGTGGGCACGACGTTCGGGTTGGCCTACGACAAGGACCGCACCCGGCTGTTCCAGAGCGCGTTCGCCCGCCGGTACGCCCCGTACGGGCCGAAGGGCCCTGGCGCGATCTACACGGTGCCGGTCGGCGGTTCGGGTGCGCCGGAGCTGTTCGCGCAGGTGCCGGACGCCGCGGTGACGCAGCACGACACCGCCAACATGATCAAGGATCCCGGCTTCACCGACGCACCGGGCAAGGAGAGCATCGGTGGCCTGGCCCTGTCGGAGGACGGCTCCACGCTGTACGCGGTGAACCTGCGGACCCGCAGCCTGGTGAGCTTCGACGCGACCGGGGCCACCGCCGCGGCGCCCGAGTCGACGGTCCCGATCCCGGACCCGGGGTGCGCGAGCCCCGGCGACTGGCGGCCGTTCGGCCTCCAGGTCCACAACAACACGCTGTACGTCGGCGGGGTGTGCAGCGCGGAGAGCACGCAGCAGCGCACGGACCTGAAAGCCGTTGTCTCCACCTACGACGGCAAGCGGTTCACCACGGTGCTGACCCACGCACTCACCGACAAGCGCGGCAGCGTCTTCGGCTCCGGCGACAAGGCCACCCACTGGAACCCGTGGAACACCAGCCCGGACACGTGGGACGACCGGAAGGCGGGCGGCGTCTTCATCGATCCGCAGCCGGAGCTCTCCTCCCTCGCCTTCGCCCGCGACGGTTCGATGATCCTGGGTTTCCGCGACCGGTTCATGGACGTGCTCGGGTGGGGAGGGCTGGACCCCCGCCCGGGGAACGACACGGCCGAAAGCGGCATGTCCGGCGGTGACATCACCATGGTCTGCGCCACTCCCACCGGTGAATACCAGTGGGAGGGCACCGGGAGCTGCCCCAACCACGCCACCCCCGCCAACAGCGGCGGCCAGCCCGCCGATGTCGTCGAATACTTCCCGGGCGACACTTTCGCCAACGCGCACCAGGAGACCGCGCTGGGTTCGGTGGCGTATATCCCGCAGCAGCAGTGGGTCGTCAGCACGGAGTTCGACCCGGTCGTCGATGTCGCGACCTCGGGGACCGGGTACCACGACATCACGACCGGTCAGGGCCCGGGCAACAACCCGAAGGCCAACGGGTTCCAGTTCGTCAGCCGGGAACAAGGCGGGTTCGGCAAGGCCGGCGGGCTCGGTGACATCGCGTACGCGGCGGCGAACGCGCCGATCCAGATCGGCAACGTCGTGTGGTTCGACGGCGACCACAACGGGATTCAGGACCCGGGGCACGTGCTGCTGCCGGGGGCGACGATCAACCTGCTGGACGCGGACGGCAAACAGGTCGCCACGACCCGGACCGATGCCGCCGGCGAGTACTACTTCGGTGGTGTCGGCGCCGAGTACGCACTCACGCCGGGTGCGAAGTACACGGTGCAGTTCGACGTGTGTACCGCGGACACCAGCAAGGTGCCCGAGCAGCCTCCGGCGAGCGAGCTGCGGTTCACGCTCCCGCGAGCCGGTGGCAACCGTGCGCATGACTCCAATGTGACTCCGCCGGCCACCGGGCGGTTGTGCAACGGCCGTGCGCGTGTCACGGCGCCGGACAAGCCGGGCGGGGTCGATCACACGATCGACGCCGGGGTGTACATCCCGAAGGCAACGCCGACTCCGACGCCGACGGGGACTCCGACGGGGACTCCGACCGGGACGCCGACGGGGACGCCGACGGGGACTCCGACCGGGACCCCGACCGCGACGCCGACCGGGACCCCGACGCTGCCCCCGAGCGCTACCCCGACGCCGAGTTCGCCCCCGGGCCCGACCTCGCCACCGGCCGCTACGCCGCCGCCACCCGCGCCGCCTGCCAACAACCCGCCCCCGGGCGGTGGGAGCACGGGTTCGCTGGCGCACACCGGTATGTCCGGGCTGCCCAAGATGACCGCTCTCGCCGGTCTGCTGGTGGGTGCGGGCCTGTTCATCGCGTTGATGAGCCGGAAGCGCCGCGCCCGGAAACGCTGAACGAACCCACAACAGTGATCTGCCTGCCCGCGGCCCGGATGACGCGGGCAGGCAGTTCACCTCCCGGCCGGTCCATGAGGGCCGGCCTCGGCGTCGTCTGTCACCGGACTGCCGAGTGCCGCCGCGACCGCACGGTGGCCGGGCAGCATGGTGACCGAGAGGGTGGATCAGAAGAGTGTCAGCGTCGAGCCGCGTGCGGAGCGTGAGAACCCGGCAAGCCCTACCGGACCGTGCGGCTGACCGGCGCCGACGGCTGCGGCCACGCCGGGCGGCAGCCGTCATCGCCGCCGCGGCCGCCGCGGTGGCCGCGTTCCTTCTCGCCGACGGCGTCCTCGGCCCCAGCGGTCCGCGCGCACTGACGTCGGACGAGGCGAACCGGCTGGCGATCACGAGGTTCCGTAACTATGCGGCGCACGGCCGTGCGGTGACGATCACTGTGCCGGGTACCGCCGGCGGGCTGACCGTCACCGGGTCCGTCGACTACCGGGCCAAGCTCGGTTACGGCGTGGTGCACGGCACCGGGCGCGACACCTCCAGCGACGGGCTGATCGAGTGGACCGCCACCTCGGTGTTCGTCCATCCGATGGCGAACGCCCCGGCGCACGCACCCGCGTCGCCGCCCCGCTCGGCCTGGTACCGCCGCCCGCTGCTGTCGTCCGGCAGCGCGCTGGACAGTTCGCTGACCATCGCGCTCGGTCTCGGCAGCGACCGGCCTGACAACGCCGAACTGCTGCCGCAGAACGGCGCCGCCTGGTGGGGACGGGACCAGGTGGCCGGGCATCGGGTGGACGTCATGACCGGGCCGTCCTCCCCCGGCCGCTCCGGCACGGCGGGCAACGTGCGCTACTGGGTCGGCCCGGACGGCACCATGTACCGGGTCCGCGTCAGCGTGGGTTCCGAGCCGCAGCCGGTGGTCATCGCTTTCGACACCCAGAAGTACGCTCCGGTCGAGCCGGTACCCGGTGTCACCCCGGCCCGGTAGCCGCTGTTCAGGACGGCTGCACCCGCGCGTGCGCGGCGAGCAGGGACGCCGGCGGCAGGGGGATGCCTGCCGTCTTCGGCAGGGCCGGAACGGCCGGGACAGCGGTGGCGCCCGTAGTGGTGGCACGGGGGAACTGCGGCTGCGGACCCGGCACCGCGACCTCGGTGAACGGGATGCCACCGGGCGCCGTCGGCATCGACCACCGGCCGGCCGGCGAGACCGACTCGGACGGAAGCGGGCAGGACGCGGTGGTCGCGAGCCGGGCGGGCACGGTGGTGCGCAGCTCGTTGCCACGCAGGCAGTTCCCCCGCCCCCGCGTGGCGGTGGGGAACGCCCAGCCGACGTCGATGCCGTTACCGGTGAACGTGTTGTCCACGATCTGGTTGCCCACCGGAGGCAGGTCGGCGGTTGCGGTGATCACCAGCCCGGCGTTGCTGTTGCCGGCGATGCGGTTGCGGACGAACCGGTTGTCGCTGCCGCCGTCGATGCCGATGCCGACGCCCCACCCACCGTCGGCCTGCACGGGGGTGGCCCGCTGCTGGTTGGCGGCGATCAGATTGCCCGCGATGACGGCGCCCCGCTGCGGGAGCAGCTTCTCCTGGTGGTCGGAGTCGGTGGTCAGGCCGACCCGGTTGCCGACCAGGCGGTTGCCGACCACGTACATGTCTCCGCCGGCGTTGGTGCCTTCGTAACCGACGGCGTTGAGTTCGGCGATGTTGTCCCGCACCACGACGCGACAGGGCTTGCACTGTCCGACGTAGATCCCCGAGTCGGCCCCTCCTGACGCGTACGAGTGCTCGATGACACCGTTCTGCGCGGAGAACGCATAGATGCCGTACAGCCCGTTGCGGGTCGCGGTCACATACGAGACCAGGAACGACTTCAGAAAGGTGACGGGCTCGTCGCCGGTGTCGTAGCCGCCGCTTCGCCCCGGCAGCCCGGCGGCCGCTTTCGCCGAACCGGTGACCAGGACCCCGTTCTGCGTATTGTTCTTCACGGTCAGGTTCTGCACGGCCACCCCGGGCGCCGCGACGACCACGCCGTTCGGCTGCCGCAACCGCCCGTCGATGACGACCTTGTCCCGGGACGCGCCGCGAAGGGTGAGGCGAGCCGTGTCGATCTTCACCGACTCGTGGTACACGCCCGGAGCGACCAGTACCAGGTCACCGGGCCGGGCCAACGACACCGCGTCCGAGATCGTCGGCGCATCGGTGGGCACACGGATCGTCACCTGCGCACCGGCCGGTCGCCGGCCGCTGCTCGCTCCGCCGTCACCGCCGCCGCAGCCGGCCACAAGTGCCAGCGTGCCCAGTACCGCCGCCAACACGCGAAGAGCTGATCGAGGCATGATCCCAGTTTGGCAGCATGACGCCCAATTCCGCGCCGGAATCGGGAGGTTGACCGCGGGCGCGATGCGGGTGTGGCACTCTGCACACCATGCACCGAGCCGATCACCATCCGTCGCGGCGTGCGTTCCTCGATGTCACCGGAGCCATGGTGGCCGCCGGTCTGACCGCCGGATGCACCTCGGACTCCGCCCGGCCGGAAAGGCCCGCCCCTACCGCGGCGGCCACGCCGACGCCCGTGGTGGCAATGGGCCGGCATCAGGCAGGCATCACGCTCCCGCAGCCGGCCCAGCCCCACCTGCTGGCCGTGGTGGCCGACCTCGGCGCCGGCGTGCACGCCGGTCCGTTACTGGCCGAACTCGGCCGGGCCATCCGCACCCTCACCGCGGGGAGTGACCCCCGGCTGCTGGGCCTGCCGCCGGGCGACCTCACCGTGACCGTCGGCGTGGGCCCCCGGCTGGTACGTACGGCCGGTGCCACGCTGCCCGGCGCGGCCGACCTCCCGCGGTTCTCCCACGAGCGGATCACCCCACGGGCACGCGGCGGAGACCTGCTGATCCAGATCTGCGCCGGCGACCCGCTGCTCCTCCCGGTCGTGGGCGCCGCGCTCCTGGACCAGGCCGGTGACCGCATCCACGAACGCTGGCGGCAGTCCGCACGCCGCGGTACGAACGTGCCCCTCGGCAACGGCCTCACCGCGCCACGAAACCCGCTCGGATTCATCGACGGCATCGTGGGCCCGCACACGACCGCCGAACAACAACGCGACCTGTGGCTGGCCGGTCCCCCCGCGGTGGCCGGCGGCACCCTTGCCGTACTGCGGCGCATGGAACTCGACCTGCCGCGGTTCGCCGCCCTGTCCGTGGCCCAGCAGGAGGCGGTCTTCGGACGGCGCCGGGCCAGCGGCGTCCCCCTCTCCGGCGGCCCCGTCGCCGCAGGCCCGGACCTCGGCGCCAAGACACCGGACGGCCGTTACCTCGTCCCCGCGGATGCTCACGTGCGCAGGGCCAACCCCGCCGTCGTCGGCGCCGGCCTCATGCTCCGCCGCTCCTACAGCATCGACGAGCCCGCCCCCGGCCTGCTCTTCCTCAGCTTCCAGAACGACCTGCGGGCTTTCACGGCCACCCTCACTCACATGGACACCTCCGACGCGCTGCTGTCCTTCACCACCACAACCGCCAGCGCGACCTTCCTGATCCTCCCCGGCTTCGACGGGCAACACCCCCTCGGCTACCGGCTGTTCGGCTGATCGTGCGCGCTACCGGAGCCGGTCCCACGACCGGCTGGTCCCCATGAACTGCGCAGGGGAGTCCGTCCGGTCCGGCTTGACCGGACGCACACCTCTCGGAGTGGGCCGCGCGCCTCAGCCGAGGAGTCCGAGGATCGCCTCGGTGGTATCGGTCTCGCCCAGCCGGGGGAAGATCTTCTCCAGGCTGTTGCGGTGGGCGTCGGCGTCCAGGTCGGTCATCGCGTCGGTGGCGAGGGTGACGTGGTAGCCGTGCTCGTGCGCGGCGCGGGCGGTGGACTCCACGCCGATGCTGGTGGCGATGCCGGCGAGGACGACCTGGGTCACCCCGCGGCGGCGCAGCTCCAGGTCCAGGTTCGTGCCGTGGAAGGCGCCCCACTGCTGCTTGGTGACGAGGATGTCGCCGGGCTGCCGGTCGAGCTCGGGCACCAGCTCGGCCCAGTCGGCGGGCGGGCTGCCGGCGGGCCGCGCGCTCTGCGTACGGCCCGGGGCGCCGCCCGTGACGTTCACCAGGACGACCGGCAGCCCGCGCGCCCGGAAGGCGGCGGCCAGCCGTGCGCCCCGTGCGACGACCTCGGTGGCGGGCACCGGCGCGCCGGGCAGGGCGGCGATGCCCTTCTGCAGGTCGATCAGGACCAGGGCGGTCGTGGCGTCGAGGGTGGTGGCGGGCATGGGTGCTCCTTGGGGGGTGAGGGGTGGTGGAGGTATTGCGGGGGCGGCCGTCGCGGCGCGTGGCCGGTGTCCGATGGCCGGTTTCAGCCGCCGCTCCCGGTGGCCCCGGGCCGCAGGCCGCGGTCGGCGAGGGTCAGGACGAGCAGCAGCAGGCCGAGCGCGATCCCGGTCAGTGCGATCTCGTGCAGCCCGGAGTCCGAGGCGCGCTGCCCGTAGAGCAGCCCGATGACGCCGGAGGCGGTGATCGCGCCGAGGTACTGGGCGGTGCGCTGGAGCCCGGCGGCCGCGCCCACCCCGTCGTCCGGGGCCTGGGCGTAGACGGCCGCCTGATTGCCGGTGGAGGCCAGGCCCTGCGGGATGCCGAAGAGCGCCCCGGCACACAGCAGCGCGACCAGCGGTCCGGTGCCCTGCAGCAGGAGGAAGACCGCGCTGCCCAGGGCGAGACAGACCGCGGCGACGGTCAGCGGGGCACGGATGCCCTTCGTCCGGGCGCCCACCAGCGAGCAGACCGCGGCCGCCAGGGACATCGGCAGCAGGATCAGCCCGGCCTGGAAGGAGGAGGCGCCGTACGCCTGCTCCAGCCACTGGCTGAAGCCGTACAGCACGCAGTAGATGACGAGATAGGTCAGCCCCTGGCGGAGGTAGGAGCGCACCAGGGCGCCGTGCCGGGCGAGCATCCGCAGATCGAGGAACGGCTCCGGATGGCGCAGCTGCCACCACACCAGGACGCCCGCGAGCACCCCGGCCGGTACCAGGAGCGGCCACTGCGGGTCCGCCAGGCGCAGCAGGAAGACCATGGCGCAGGTGAGCGCCGCGGCGAACAGCGCGATGCCCAGCGGGTCGAGGGAACCGGAGCCGGTCCCGGCACGGCCCGGCCGGGCGTCGTTCCGGTCCGCGGGGAGCCAGGCGAGCGCGCCGAGCAGGGCGAGCAGCGCGAGCGGGACGTTGACGGCGAACACCGCGCGCCAGCCCGCGGTCGCGGCGAGCAGTCCGCCGAGCGTGGGGCCGACGGCGGCGCTGCTCAGCGCGGCGAGCGAGAGCCGGCCGAGCACATGACGGGGCGTGGGGCGACCGGTACGCCCGGACTCGGCGCGCAGCACGGCCATCGCGGCGGGGTAGGCCGCCGCGGTGCCGATCCCGAGCACGACCCGGGAGACGATCAGCAGCGCGAAGGTGGGCGCGAGCGCCCCGATGACGCCCGCGGCACAGACGGTCAGCGCGCCGGCGACGAACACCCGGCGGGGCCCGACGCGGTCGGCCAGCCGCCCCATCGACGGCTGGCCCACCGCGCTGGCGAGGTACATCGCGGAGATGAGCCAGGCGGTGTCGGCGGCTCCGGCGTGGAAGTCCCGGCCGATGGCCACCAGGGCGGTGGCGATCATCGTCGAGTTGATCGGGTTCAGCAGCGACCCGAGCAGGAGCGGTGCCATCAGCCGGGCGCCGAAGGCACGATCGGGGTCGGTGGCCGCGCCGGGGCCGGTGGCCGCGCCGGGGCCGGCCGGGGGAGCGGGGAGGCCGGGCCGGCCCGTTTCCCGCGGAGTGGGGACGGCCGCCGGGGCCGTCCCCGTCGTCGGCCTGCCGCCCTGCCCGGAAGCGGAGGAGCCGTTCGTCCCGGCGTCCATCCCGGCCTTCATTCCGGCATCAGCCGCCGTATCAGCGCGGTCGCCGACTCCAGGGTCTGCTGCTCCTCCGGGGTCAGCCGGTCGGCGATGGCCTCGGCCAGCCAGTTGTGCTTGGCCTGCCGTACGACGGCGAGCATCCGGCGGCCCTCCTCGGTGAGCGAGAAGACCACCTGCCGGCCGTCCGTCGGATGCGGGCTGCGGGCGAGGACGCCGCGCTCCTCCAGCGCCCCGACGGTCAGCCGCATCGACTGCGGGCGGACCAGCTCGGCGCGGGCCAGGGCGGCGATGGTGGCCTCCCCGTCGGTGTCGATCCGGCCGATCACCGCGCGCTGGGTCGGGGTGAGCTCCCCCTGCGGCGAGGCGGCGCGCAGATGTCGCATGAGCAGGGAGACGGTGGCGGCCAGCTCCGTCGCCAGGCGTTCCTGGTCCTTTTCCGGCATATCTCCAGCGTAAATATCGACAGGCAAACTTGCAAGTTTTCCTGTTGATATCCCGGACGCGCCATGCGGAGATGGTCTTGCCACGGTGCGTGACGGGGCTTACGGTCACCTCCACACGCGTAGATCCCGCGCGGGCTGCAGGCTGACGCATCGACAAAGGAGCAGCTCATGGCCGATGTTGTGCGTGCCGCACTGGTCCAGGCGACCTGGACCGGCGACACCGAATCGATGATCGCGAAGCATGAGGAGTACGCCAGAGCGGCGGCCGCGCAGGGCGCGAAAGTGATCGGCTTCCAGGAAGTCTTCAACGCTCCGTACTTCTGCCAGGTCCAGGAGCCCGAGCACTACCGCTGGGCCGAGCCGGTGCCCGACGGGCCGACCGTACGGCGGATGCAGGACCTCGCCCGCGAGACCGGCATGGTCATCGTCGTCCCGGTCTTCGAGGTCGAACAGTCCGGCTTCTACTACAACACCGCGGCCGTCATCGACGCCGACGGCACGGTCCTGGGCACCTACCGCAAGCACCACATCCCGCAGGTCAAAGGCTTCTGGGAGAAGTACTACTTCAAGCCGGGGAACGCCGGCTGGCCGGTCTTCGACACCGCGGTCGGCAAGGTCGGCGTCTACATCTGCTATGACCGCCACTTCCCCGAAGGATGGCGGCAGTTGGGCCTCAACGGCGCCCAGCTCGTCTACAACCCCTCCGCCACCTCCCGCGGACTGTCCGCCTACCTCTGGCAGCTGGAGCAGCCCGCGGCGGCCGTCGCCAACGAGTACTTCATCGCGGCGATCAACCGGGTCGGCGTCGAGGAGTACGGCGACAACGACTTCTACGGCACCAGCTACTTCGTCGACCCGCGCGGTCAGTTCGTCGGCGACGTGGCCAGCGACTCCAAGGAGGAACTGGTCATCCGCGACCTCGACTTCGCCCTGATCGACGAAGTCCGCCAGCAGTGGGCGTTCTACCGCGACCGCCGCCCCGACGCGTACGACGGGCTGGTGCAGCCATGAGCCCTGACCCCGCGGACCTGCACGCCCGCCACCAGGCCGTCCTGCCCTCCTGGCTCAGCCTCTACTACGAGCGGCCCCTCGAACTCACCCATGGCGAGGGCCGCCACGTCTGGGACGCCGAGGGCAACCGCTACCTCGACTTCTTCGGCGGCATCCTCACCACCATGACGGCCCATGCGCTGCCCGAGGTGACCAAGGCCGTCAGCGAGCAGGCCGGCCGCATCCTCCACACCTCCACGCTCTACCTCTCCCGCCCCATGGTCGAGCTGGCGGAGCGGATCGTGGCGCTCTCCGGCATCCCCGACGCCCGGGTCTTCTTCACCACCTCCGGTACGGAGGCCAATGACGCGGCCCTGCTGCTGGCCACCACGCACCGCCGCTCCAACCAGGTCCTGGCGATGCGCAACAGCTACCACGGCCGCTCCTTCTCCACCGTCGGCATCACCGGCAACCAGAGCTGGTCCCCGACCAGTCTCTCGCCGCTGCAGACGCTCTATGTGCACGGCGGGGTACGCAGCCGCGGCCCGTACGCCGGGCTGAGCGACGCCGCGTACATCGCCGCCTGCGTCGCCGACCTGGAGGACATGCTCCAGCAGACCGCGGGCGGCGTCGCCGCGCTGATCGCCGAACCGGTCCAGGGCGTCGGCGGGTTCACCATGCCGCCGGACGGCCTCTACGCGGCGTTCCGCGAGGTGCTCGCCCGGCACGGCATCCTCTGGATCAGCGACGAGGTGCAGACCGGCTGGGGCCGCACCGGGGACCACTTCTGGGGCTGGCAGGCGCACGACGGCAACGGCCCGCCCGACCTGCTCACCTTCGCCAAGGGCATCGGCAACGGCATGTCCGTCGGCGGAGTGGTGGCCCGGGCCCAGGTGATGAACTCGCTCTCCGCCAACTCCATCTCCACCTTCGGCGGCAGCCCCGTCACCATGGCCGCGGGCCTCGCCAACCTCAACTACCTCCTTGAACACGACCTCCAGGGCAACGCCCGGCGGGTCGGCGGACTGCTCATCGAGCGGTTGCGGGCGGTCTCGGCCGGCATCGGTCTCGTACGGGAGGTGCGCGGCCGCGGCCTGATGATCGGCATCGAACTGGTCCGGCCCGGTACCGACGAGCGCTCGCCCGAGGCCGCCACGCTGGTCGTGGAGGCCGCCAGGGAACGCGGTCTGCTGGTCGGCAAGGGCGGCCAGGGCGGTGCCTCGCTGCGGATCGCACCCCCGATGACGCTGACGGTCGCCGAGGCGGAAGAGGGCGCGGAACTGCTCGCGGACGCGCTGCGGTCGGTGCAGGGGATGACGGCCGCCTCGTAGCGGGCGCCGCGGTGGCCGGGGCGGGGCAGCCTCACTCCGTCCCGGCGAACTCGCGCACCGTGTCGGCCAGCAGGGTGAAGAACCGGGTGTGCGCGCGCCGGCTGCACGGGGCCTCCGGGTTCCACGGCAGCAGCCGCGCCCGGGCCTCGATCGCGCGCCAGTGCTCGTCGGCCCGGAGCTCCTGCGGCCGGGCGGCATTGGCCCGTACGTCCCCCAGTACGATGTCCGGGGCCATCGCCGCGGCCTCCGCCCAGCCGACGGTGGACCAGTTCACCCCGGCGCCCGCGGCCGGCTCCAGCAGTCCGACGCCGTGTTCGGTCAGCGCCCGCAGATCCGGCCAGGAGCCGGGCCGGGCCAGGTGCACCCGCTCCGGCCCCGCGGGCGACAGCGCCAGCACCCGCGGCCGCACCGCGCCGCCGGTCGCCTGCCGCAGGGCGTCCTCCGCGGCGTCCAACTCGCGGGCGGCGCCGAGGGGTTCGCCCCGCCCCAGCGAACCGGCGAGCGCCGCGAACCGTTCGCGCACCCCGGCCAGGCTCCGCCCCGGGCCCACCGCGACCGTGGCCACCGGGACATGCGCCTCCAGCTCCAGCGCGGTCTTCTGCTCCAGGCCGTAGACCTGCTCACCGTCGTACGTCACGGCCACGACGAGGTCCGGCTCCGCCTCCAGCAGGGTGTCCGGGTGCAGCGCGCCGCCCGAACCCAGGTAGGGGATCTCCGCGAGCGGCAGCTCACCGCCCTTCGCCGGGTCGGGGGCGGCGCCGTCGTGCTGGGATCCGAAGAGCCCCACGGGACGTATGCCGTGGTCCCACAGCGTCGCCCCCGCCTGTATGTACGCCACGATCCGCAACGGCCGGTCCCCGGCCACCGCAAGGCGCCCCCGGTCGTCGGAGAACTCCCACGGTGTGCTGTGTTCCATGCCCTCTCGCCTCTCTGCATCGTCCGCCAGGATGCTGTGGCGCTCGCGAGGAATGCCCGCCGGCGTCGGCGCATACCTGCCCAACGGGCCGTCCCCGCACCCCTCCCGTGGCTGCCGCGACGGCCGCGGCAGGCTCCGCGTTGAACCGTCCAGATGATCGTCGGTGCAACACGAACCTCTCCGCTGATGAACGGTCACGGTATTGCCACCGTGGGTGACATGCTTCTACGGTCTCCTTCTCGACCGCGATCTACGGGAGTAGACCGGTGGTGGCGTGGCGTCAGCGGAGCGGACCTGCCGGGGGGATGGTGCGCGTCGGCTCCGCCTTCCCGTGCCGCCGATGTCGCTGGTGTGGAAGGAGCAGGATGGTGAGCCGTACGGTCGTCCGGGGCGGACTGGTGATCACAGCCGCCGATGAGATCCACGCCGATGTCCTGGTGGAGGACGGGCGGATCGCCGCCCTCGCCGCACACGGCAACCCCACCGCCGAACGCTGGGTGGAGGCGGCGGACCGCATCCTCGACGCCACCGGCAGATATGTCATCCCGGGTGGCGTCGACGCCCACACCCACCTGGACTTCCCCTTCGGCGGGACGTTCTCCTCCGACACCTTCGAGACCGGGACCCGCGCCGCGGCCTGGGGCGGCACCACCACCCTCATCGACTTCGCGGTCCAGTCCCGCGGCAAGTCCCCCCGGGCCGGCCTGGACACCTGGCACGCCAAGTCCGACGCCCAGTGCGCCATCGACTACGCGTTCCACATGATCCTCTCGGACGTCAACGAGCACACCCTCAAGGAGATGGACCTCCTGGTGGCGGAGGGCGTCACCTCCTTCAAGCTGTTCACCGCCTACCCCGGCGTCTTCTACAGCGACGACGGACAGATCCTGCGCGCGATGCAGCGCTCCGCCGACAACGGCGGCCTGGTGATGATGCACGCCGAGAACGGCATCGCCATCGATGTCCTGGTCGAACAGGCGCTGGCCGAGGGGAAGACCGACCCCCGTTACCACGGCGAGGTCCGCAAGGTCCTCCTGGAGGCCGAGGCCACCCACCGCACCATCCAGCTGGCGCGGGTGGCCGGCGCCCCGCTCTATGTCGTCCATGTCTCCGCCGAGGAGGCCCTGGCCGAGATCGCCCAGGCCCGTGACAAGGGGCTGAACGTCTTCGGCGAGACCTGTCCGCAGTACCTGTTCCTGTCCACGGACAACCTCGCCGAGCCGGACTTCGGGGGCGCCAAGTACGTCTGCTCCACGCCGCTGCGGCCGCGGGAGCATCAGGAGGCGTTGTGGCGCGGGCTGCGCACCAACGACCTCCAGGTGGTCTCCACCGACCACTGCCCCTTCTGCTTCCAGGGGCAGAAGGAGCTCGGCCGCGGCGACTTCTCCAAGATCCCCAACGGGATGCCCGGCGTGGAGAACCGGATGGACCTCCTCCACCAGGCCGTCGTGGAGGGCCGGATCAGCCGCCGCCGCTGGATCGAGATCGCCTGCGCCACCCCGGCCCGGATGTTCGGCCTCTACCCGAAGAAGGGCACCATCGCCCCCGGCGCCGACGCCGACCTCGTCATCTACGACCCCACCGTCCGGCAGACTCTCTCGGCCGAGACCCACCACATGAACGTCGACTACTCGGCGTACGAGGGCAAACAGCTCACCGGCCAGGTCGAAACGGTCCTCTCACGGGGCGAACTCGTCATCGACCGGCGGAAGTTCACCGGCCACGCGGGGCACGGCCAGTACATCCCGCGCGGCACCTGCCAGTACCTGAACTGAGGAACCAAGGAGGGGAACACCATGGACTTCGGACTCGTCCTGCAGACCGACCCGCCGGCTTCCGAGGTCGTCAGCCTCATGAAACGCGCGGAGGCCGGAGGGTTCACGTACGGCTGGACCTTCGACTCGTGCGTGCTGTGGCAGGAACCGTTCGTCATCTACAGCCGCATCCTGGCCGAGACGAGCCGCCTCACGGTCGGTCCGATGGTCACGAACCCGGGCACCCGCACCTGGGAGGTCACCGCCTCCACCTTCGCCACGCTCAACGACATGTACGGCAACCGCACCGTGTGCGGGATCGGCCGCGGTGACTCCGCGATGCGGGTGGCGGGCCGCAGGCCCCACACGCTCGCGCGGATCAGCGAGGCCATGAAGGTCATCCGTGCGCTCGGCCGCGGCGACGAGGCGGACCTCGGCGGCGGCACGACGGTGAAGTTCCCCTGGGTGCGGGACGGCGCCCACCTGCCGGTCTGGATGGCCGCGTACGGGCCGAAGGCGCTCAAGATGGCGGGCGAGGAGGCGGACGGCTTCATCCTGCAGCTTGCCGACCCGTTCCTCACGGAGTGGATGGTCAAGGCGGTGCGCGCGGCGGCGGTGGCGGCGGGCCGTGCTCCGTCCGAGGTCAGGATCTGCGTCGCGGCTCCCGCCTACGTCACCGAGGACGACTCACCCGGGGCGCTGGCGCAGGCGCGCGAACAGTGCCGCTGGTTCGGGGGCATGGTCGGCAACCATGTGGCCGACCTGGTGTCCACGTACGGCAGGGACTCCGGCATGGTCCCGCAGGAGCTGACGGACTACATCGCGGCCCGCGAGGGCTACGACTACGCCCACCACGGCCGCGCCGGCAACCCCGACACCGCATTCGTCCCGGACGAGATCGTGGACCGCTTCTGCCTCGTCGGCCCGGCGTCGGCACATGTCGACAAGCTGCTCAGGCTCCGGGAGCTGGGCGTCGACCAGTTCGCGCTGTACGCCATGCACGATGCGAAGGAAGCAGTGATCGACGCGTACGCCGATGCCGTCATCCCCGTACTGAACGCACGACCGGCGGACCGGCACCAGCCCACCGGGCCACGGCAGGAGCAGGCCGCCACACCCGCTTGACCGGGCTTCCGGCCGCGTTCAGAAGGAGCCGGTCTCGCAGCGACGGACCCAGTCGGTCGCTGCGATGGCGTAGGCCGGAGCGGGGTGCAGTTTGTCCTCGCGCCGGCAGGCTTCTACGTACTTGATGGCGTGCGGGTCCTCGGTCGCCAGGGCGCGTTCGGCGAGTGTGGCGTAGTCCTGGGCCGGCTCCCCGGGGTGGTGCTCGCGCTGCCCGGTGCCGTAGGCGCTGCGGATGGCCGCTGAGAAGCGGACCGCGGCGGCGACGCTGGGCCAGTGGAGTTCGGTGGGCAGACTCGGCAGGACCAGACGTACCGCGGCAGGCGTGGTGAGCGCGTGGACGAAGGCCATGGGGGTCTTGTGATCGTCCGTGAGATAGCTCCTGGCGGCTGCCCGGGTGAGCCGGCTCAGCGCCCCGTCGGCGTCGTCCTCGGGGCGGAGGGAGTCCACGGCCGGCGCGAAGTCCGGTTCGAGCCATACGGTTTCGAGCCGGATCCTGAAGATCATGCCCATGCCCTGGTCGCTGCGCAGCTTGGGTACCGCCTCCCACGCCTGCGTCAGGTCCCGCTCGCGCGGTGTCGACGGCGCCTCGGGGAGTTCTTGGTACCGCGCGGCCCAGTAGCCCAGTCCGCGGGCGAGTTCGTCCAGGCGCCACGGCGTGTGGGCCTCCGTGAGCATCCGCACCGCGTGCCCGGTGCGGATGACGCCGTGGCCGCCTCCTGCGGCGAAGCCCGGCAGCAGGCGCGGCCACCAGCGGGCGAGGACGTCGGTCCAGGCGGCGCCGTCGAGTTCCCGCCGGAAGAATGCGGTCCAGTCCCCGAGGAGTCGCATGTTGCCGAGGGCGGGGCGCCAGTTGTCGTGGGTGATCTCGTGGAAGCGCCCGTACGTGTCCTCGTAGAGGACCTTCCGGTACGAGGACACCCAGGCGCCGATCGCGTCGGCGTAGCCGAGCCGGCCCAGGGCTTCGGCAGCCATGGGGCCGTGATTGCTCACACCGGGGCCGAACTCGGGCCCGGAGCCGCTGAGGTACTGCAGTGCGCCGTCCAGATCGTCCACTGTTCCCCCTGAGATCGCTGCCCCCCATATGGAAGGCCGCGGCGCCCCCTTCGGCAACACGGTGGATGCACATTGGCTCATTCCGGGGCTGTCGGGAGGCTCGTGGCCGGCGTCCGCCCGGCACCGACGGGTGGGTTTCGGCAGTGGACACGAGGAGCGGCGATCATGCATCTACGCGGGCCCGTGCAGGCAGGGGCAGGAGCCGTGCGGGACGTGCTCATACGATCTTGGCTCAATCCAGCGGGCTTTTCAGGCTGGCGGAAATATGTCAAAACGAGACAGTTGTCCGAACGGCGTTGACTTGGGCATTTGCCAAAACTACAGTCCTGCCTCGGCCACAATGCGGCTCCTCGCCCACGCCCGGCTCGAAGCCGATCCGCGTTTCGTTTAACGCCTTTCTCTGTCCATGCAGTCAGCGGAATTCATCCGCACCACCCATGTGGCGTCATCGCTCCGTACGGGACACACCTGTGCCCGGTTGCAGGGGCTGACACGTGACGACAAGAGGAATTCATGATCAAGCACACATCGCCGATCAGCGGAATCGATGCCCACGGCGGACTTGTGGTGACCGCCGGCTACGACAACCGGGTCATTCTCTGGAATGCGTCGACCCGTACCGCCCTCACCGAGGCACGCCACGACCACCTCGCCAATCAGTGCCGGTTCTCCGCCTCCGGCCGCATCGTTGTGACCTCTGGCAGCGACTATTCGGCCCGCTTATGGTCCGTGCCCGACCTGCGTCTCATCACGGTCCTCACGGATCAGAAGGACGACGTGGAGATGACCGTGGTCTCGCCCGACGAGACACGGGTGGCCACGGCCGCACGCGACCACCTCGCGCGGATCTACGACCTGGACGGACGCCTGATCCACCGCCTGGAGGGGCACGAGGCCGACGTCTTGTCGGTCGAATGGGTGCGGGACGGCACCGAGTTGGTGACCACCAGCGACGACGGCACCGTACGCCGCTGGGACGCAGCCGGCGGATCTCTGTTGAGCACCATCGACCTCGGGGACGCCGAGACGGACACGGTCGCGGTGCTGGGGGTGGACCGCTTCGCGCTCGGCAATGACGAGGGAGAGCTGATCCTGACCGGCCCGTCGGGCACCAGACGCCACCGTGTGCACGACGCCGGGATCAAGCGGCTCGCCTACGACGCCGAGAGCGGCATTCTGCTCAGTTCCAGCTACGACCGCACGGTGCGGCTGTGGCGCCTGGACCGGGAGACGGACCCCGTCCACCTCCTGACGAGCGAGGTGCCGGCCGATGTCTGGCTGCGGTCGTGCGCCCGACTGGACGCCACCCGCTGGGTCTTCGGGACCTTCGGATCGAGTTACGCCGTCTTCGACCGGGACACCGGGAGCTGGGACCTGACCGGCGTCGAGCCCACGCCGGGCCTGAACGCGGTCGCGAGTACCCCCCTCGGGCGGTTCACGGTCGGTGACAGCGGCACGGTCCGGCGCGATGACGAGGTGTCGGCCGAACTCGGCAGCTGCTGCAACTTCGTCACCCCGGTCGCGGGTACGGTCGTCAGCGGCGGCCAGCTCGGCGCCCTGTACGACGCGATCACCGGGGCGGTGCTGCACCAGCACCGCTCCCCGCTCAACTGCGCGGCCGTGCACACGACACCGGACGGCGACGTGCTGGTCGTCGGCACCTACACCGGTGAGGCGCTCGTCCTGCGTGACCAGGCGGGGACCGGACTGCAACTGGTCGGCGAGCACCGCATCCAGGAGAACGCCATCAAGGGCCTGGCCGTCCAGGGCGACGTGCTCTTCAGCGTGTGCGCCACCGGTGCCGCGAGGTGGCATTCCCTGCCGGACCTGAAACCCGTCGCCGGCGACGACGAGGCGCACGCGCGCATAGCCAACGGTGCGGCGGCTCTTCCGGACGGACGTTTCGTGAGTGTGAGCCGCGACCTGACGCTGAGGATCTGGACCGCCGGCGGGGAGCAGCAGAAAGTCGTGCCGACTCCGCACCGCAACAGCATCAAGTGCGTCGCTGTCGATCCGCACACCGGGCTGATCGCGACGGGCGGCTACCACGGCCGGGTCGCTGTCTACGACCCTGAGGCCGGTGAGTGGGTGCGCGACGCGCGGCCGACGACCGCTGGCATCTCGGCACTGGCCGCCGCCGGCGCGCCGGGGCGGTTCCTGGCCTCCTCCTATGACGGCCGGGTGTATGAGATCGAGGCGCCCGCGGCCGTGGGATCCGCCGGCCGGAGCAAGTAGGAGCTGCCTGATGACGACATCCGATGAGACCGTGGTGGCACGCCTTGCGAGTGCTCCCGTCCCGGTCGGCTCCACCCTCATGCAGCTGACCGTCTTCGGGCAGGTCGGCGCGGACGGCCGGGAGACGGAGGAAGTGGTCACCCTGCGGACGCTCGCGCCGTGGAGCGAATCCGCCGCCCCGCCGATCGCGCGCATCCACAGCGCCTGCTTCACCGGAGACGTCCTCGGCTCCGAGAAGTGCGACTGCGGTCCCCAGCTGTCCGCGTCCCTGGCCGCCATCGTCCAGTCGTACAACGGGGTTCTCGTCTACATGCTCCGCCAGGAGGGGCGGGGTATCGGCCTGGCGAACAAGATCCGCGCCTACGCGCTGCAGGCGGCGGGGCACGACACCATCAGCGCGAACCTCGCCCTCGGCTTCCCGGCAGAGGGCCGTGACTTCCGGATGGCCGCCGACTGCCTGCGGCATCTGGGCATCACCCGGGTCCGCCTCATGACCAACAACCCGGAGAAGGTCGGACAGCTCGCCGCCCAGGGGATCGTGGTCGAGGACCGGGTCCCGCTCGGCGGCTTCCGCACCCCCTTCAACGAGGCGTACCTCGAGGTCAAGGACCGGTTGATGGGCCATCTCGACGCACTGGGCACGGCACGTCCGCTCACCGGACTCCCCGTCGGTGTCTCACCTCAGGGGGCACCGTGACGTCCCACATGGTGCACACGAACCTGGTCGACGCCGACATCAACTCCCTGACCGACAGAGCGGCCATGGGGCTGCCCGAAGGGTACGTGGAACCCAGGGCGGAGCGTCTTTCGCACTTCGCGCAGGTGGCCGGCCATCCGCCGGCCCGGCTGGCCGAGCTGGTCGAGGACGCCTCCCTCACCCTCGAACACCGTCTGGCGGCCGGCACCGCCCTGGCTCTCGCGGGCGACCCCCGGATTCGCTGGGACGCCCCGGACATGCTGCAGGTCCCCGCAGGCCGGGCACTCCTCGGAACGCCGGACAGCGAGGTCGACGCACTGCACGCCGACGCCGCTCAGTTCGGCGTGCAGCGGTCCTGGGTGGAGAAGGAATGCCCCCGCCACACACTGCCGATCCCGTCCTTCGGCATCGCCAAGTACCCGGTGACCAATGCGGAGTTCGCGGTCTTCCTCAAGGACACCGGCCGCTCCGGGATCCCGAGCAACTGGAACTACGGCCGCTTCGATCCCGCCGCCGCCAACCATCCCGTGTACACGGTCACCGCACACTGCGCCGACGCCTACGCGAACTGGCTCGGTGAGCGCACCGGCCGCCGCTTCCGTCTGCCCACCGAGCAGGAATGGGAGTACGCCGCAGCGGGGCCGAAGGGACTGCGCCACCCCTGGGGCGACACCTGGGCCGCCCGGGCGGCCAACACACTGGAGACCGGTCTGCTCATGACCAGCCCGGTCGGGGCCTTCCCCGAGGGCCGGTCATGGTGCGGGGCACTGGACATGGCGGGCAACGTCGAGGAGTACACCAGCAGCACCTATGGGCCGTACCCGGGCGGGGAAGTGGTGCACGACGACCTGTACGTGAGGCTCGGCGCCTACCGGATCGCCCGGGGCGGAGCCTTCAACCGGTTCCGTGACCTGGCCAGGTGCCAGCGCCGGCACGGCCCCTACCCGCGCTCGCTGTATGCGATGGGCTTCCGGCTGGCCGAGGACGTTCCGGCGTCCGGGGAGGACTGACGAGCGGTGCGTATCGTCCACGTCCACTGGACCGGGCTGCCGGTCACCGGTGGGGTAGAGAGCCATCTGAGCGCGGTCGTCGGCCAGCTCGGCGCCCTGGCGTGCGAGGTCCATGCCGTCGTGGGCACACCGCACTCACCCGGCTGCGACTACGACCCGGCCCTCGACATCGGCGAGCCCTTCGACCCCGGCCGTGCCACCGCACTCGCCGCACGGTGTCTGGACGCCGACCTCGTGCACTGGCACAACCCGCAGTGGCACAGGCCCGAGGCCGTGACCGCGGTCGTGGAGCGGCTGCGGGAGCGCCGGTGGCGCGGCCGCCTCGTCTTCGACCTGCACAACATCGACGAGCGGCCTGAGCAGTGGACGTTCCTCGCCACACTCCCCGGCCCCCTGGTCGCGCACTCCGCCTTCGTCGCCGACGAGGTCAGGCGCAGGCTGCCCGATGCCGAAGTCACCGTCCTCGCCCTGGCCCTGCCCCTGGAAGAAGACCCCTTCCGGCTTCCCGGCGCGGGGGGCACCACCGTGCTGCAACCCAGCAGGCTGACCCGCTGGAAGGGCTCCCACCTGAGCCTGGAGGCGTCCTTGACCCTGCTGGACGAAGGCGCCGATCTGCACTTCGTCCACGCGGGAACCCAGCACCTCATCTGGCCGCCCGGCATCCCCGGGTCCCTGCTGGAACGGGCCGGTGCCTGGCAGGAGAAGGGACGCGTGCATTTCACCCACTACCGTCCCCAGCAGAGCTGGGCCGCGATCCGCGCAAGCGACCTCATCATCCATCCGACCATCGACCGGGGCGCGCACGGCGAGCCCTTCTCGCTCTCCGTCGCGCAGGCCGTCATCTGCGGACGCCGCATCATCGCCAGCGACTCCGGGAACCTGCCGCTGCTGCTCGGCGACTACTCGGCCGCCACCCTCGTCCCCGCGGGCGACGTCCACGCACTGACCGGCGCACTCCGGGAGGCCGTGCAGCAGCCGCCGGTCGTGCCGACGGCCGGCGACCGCGCCCTGGCCAGGCGCCTCCGTGCCGACTTCGCGACCGCCGGCCGGCGTCACCTGGCCTTCTACCGGGCCCTCGCCGGCACGGCATGACGAGGCGGGCGCCACCACCGCCGCAGCACCACCGCCGCAGCACCACCGCCGCAGCACCACGGCCGAAGCACCACCGGCAAAGCACCACCGGCAACGCACCACCGACGATCCGCCGCAGGCCCCCGACCGAACACCTGGAGCCCCCCATGCCCACCCCCATCATCCTGGACTGCGATCCCGGCCACGACGACGCGATGGCCATCCTGCTCGCCGTCGGCGACCCCCGCGTGGACCTGAAGGCGGTCACCACCAGCGCGGGCAACCAGACCGTGGAGAAGACCGCCCTGAACGCACGGCGCATGTGCTCCCTGGCCAAAGCCTTCGACGTACCCGTCGCTGCCGGATACCTCAAGCCGCTGACCGGCAGGCTGCTGATCGGCGACGACGTGCACGGCGAAACCGGCCTGGACGGCTGGGACTTCCCGGAACCGGAGGTGCCGCTCCACTCCGCACATGCCGTGGATCTCCTCCACAACCTGCTGGCCGACAGCCCCGAACCCCTCACCCTGGTGGTCACCGGCCCCCAGACGAACATCGCGGGACTCCTCGCCCTCCACCCCCAGGACAAGGAGAAGATCAAGGAAATCGTGTGCATGGGCGGGGCCACGCACCGCGGCAACACGCTGCCCTACTCGGAGTACAACATCCTGGTCGACCCCGAGGCCGCCCACGAAGTGCTCGCCAGCGGCGTCCCCCTGACGTACTGCGGCCTCAATGTCACGCACCAGGCGCCGGTCACCCGCGAGGTGCTGCAGCGGATCACCGACGTGGGCACGCACATCGGCAAGGCGTCCGCCGCCCTCCTCGGCTTCCGCTCCAGCACCTACGACCAGATCTGGGACCTGCCCGACGCGCCGCTCCACGATCCCGTCGCCATCGCCCGGGTGATCGATGCGAGCCTCGTGGAATGCGTCGAGGCCCCCGTCTCGATCGAACTGCACGGGGAGTTCACCCGCGGCGCGACCGTGATCGACCTCTACGGTGTCACCGGCAGGCCCGCCAACGCCCGGGTGGCGACGCGGCTGGACACCGAACGCTTCTGGGATGTGTTCATCGCGGCGCTCACCGCCCTGGGCTGACCAGCTGACCTACGGAGGCTGACCGACCGTGCCCGTATCCCCCCTTCCGACACCGGGTGCCCGCTTACTGACGGCACTGGCCGGGGCGCAGCTGCTGGTGGCGCTCGACTTCTCCATCATCTACGTCGCGCTGCCCGGCATCGGGGCGAGCCTCCATTTTTCCGCGGTCGCGCTGCAGTGGATCGTGAGCGCGTACGCGATCTTCTTCGCCGGGTTCCTGCTGCTGGGCGGGCAGCTCGCGGACGTCTTCGGCGCCGGCCGGGTGTACCTCACCGCCCAGCTGCTCTTCGCCGCCTCCTCGGCCGGGGCCGCCCTCTCGCCGTCCGCCGCGGTGCTGATCGCCGCCCGTGTCGGACAAGGGGTGGCGGCGGCCCTGCTGGTGCCCGCGACACTGGGCCTGCTCAGCTCCGCCTACCCGGCGGGCCCGGAGCGCGACCGGGCCGTGAGTGTGTGGGGCACCACGGGGGCGGTCGGGCTCGCCCTCGGTGTCACGGCCGGCGGAGGCATCCTCGCGGTGGCCTCCTGGCAGTGGATCTTCTGGATCAACCTCCCCATCGTGCTGGTCTGTCTGCTCGCCGCCGGGAACGCGGTCCGCTCCACCACGGCCGGACCCCGGGCTCCCGTCGCCGCGGTGGCCACGTTCTCGGCGTGTGCCGCGGTCGTGGCCCTCGTCCTCGCCTGCACCGAACTCTCCCGCGCCCGGCCCTCCCTCCCCGTCGTCACCGCCGCGCTGGCGGTGACGATCCCGGCCGGGGCGCTCCTCGCACTCGGCCAGAGACGGCGCAGGCCGCTGGTGTCCCGTGCCCTGTTGCGCGTGCGGACCCTTCAAGTGGCCTGCCTGGCGGCGGCGTTGTACATGGCGAGCTTCGGAGCCGAGTTCTACCTCGTCACCCTCTACCTCCAGGACGTACGGGACTACAGCGCGTTCGCCGCGGGCCTGGCCTTCCTTCCGCTGGCCGGCGCCATCACCGTGGGGAACACGGTGGCCGGCCGCCTGGCCGGCCGGCTGCCGTTGCGGCGGCTGCTGTCCACGGCGTTCCTCACCGGTGCGGCCGGCCTTGTGGTGCTCGCCCTGGCCGTGGGCGCCGAGGGCGGTTACCTGCCGGCCATCCTGCCGGGACTGCTGCTCAGCGGCCTGGGGCAGGGGATGGCGTTCACCGGAATGTTCATCACCGGGACCCGTGATCTCCCGCGGGCGAGCAACGCGACCGGGAGCGCCCTGGTGACAACGGCGCAGTACCTCGGCGGCTCCCTCGGCCTGGCGCTGCTGGTCCTGTTCCACGGCGAGCAGCCGGCAACCGCCGACTTCGTCCGGACGTTCTGCGTCACCGCGGTCATCGCCGCGGCGGCCGCGCCGGCGGCGCTGTTCCTCCTCACCCGTACGGGCCGGCAACCCGCCCCGGTGTCCCGGCAAGACCAGCCCACACAGCACAGGACCGGAGGTCATCGATGAACGCTGCCCGCTTACTCGACAGGACCGGGCTCCCCCCGCGGACCCGGCAGACGGTGGACGAGTTCGAGAAGGAACACGACACGTACTTCAGCCACCTGGTCCACTTCGACCCCCAGCTGCTGGAGTCGCTGCACGCCCCCGGCGCGCTGCCGGACACCATACGCGTGGCGTCCGCCGGCGTTCCTGCGGTGCGCGAGCGGATGTCCACCGTCACCGAGGTCGCCAACCTTCCCGAACAGCGGGAGGCCGACCGCGGCCGCTACCTCCAGGCGCTGCTCGACATCTACGGCCTGCTTCCCGTCCAGGCGCGGCACAGTGCGTCCGCACCGGGAACGACGGTCATCGCGCCGGAGCGCGAGGGGCGCATCCTGGCCGAGCGCCTTGCCGTCCTGCCCCGGCAGCGGGGCTGGACACCCCACGCCAAGCGGATGCCGGTGGCCGGGGGCCTGCTCGTCGGTGTGGACGAATGGCTGCCCTCGCAGGCGGACCGGCTGGTCATCGTCGACGGCGTCGTGGCCAGCGGGGTGACCCTCATGACGATGCTGCAGCTGACACTCCGGCCGGGAGCCGACGTCGAGATCTTCACCTGCCACGCCACCCGGCAAGGCGCACTCGCCCTGGCGAGGTACGCCGAACAGCTGGAGGTGTCGCTGACCCTGCACGTCGGTCACGTGTCCGGGGCGCTGAACGGAAAGTTCTACGCCGTGGCACCGGACGCACCCGACCAGGTACTGCTGGGCGATGTCGGAGACACCATCAGCCCCGTCACCCCCGCCTTTCCGCCCCGCGGACCACGACGTGACCCCGCCTGACCGCCCAGGACTCCGGCCGAGGCCGGTCTCCGCCCACCCCGGGGCCGGGCACGGAGCGGTCGACCGGTACTTCCGCCTGAGCGCGCGGGGCTCCACCTGGCGCCGCGAGATCTTCGCCGGGCTGTCGACGTTCCTGGCACTCTCCTACATCGTGGTCGTCAACCCGGCCGTCCTCAGCCAGGGAGGCATCCCCCACGCCGCCGCCTTCTTCGCGACGGCGGCGGTCGGCGGCCTCGCCACCATGATCATGGGACTGTGGGCGCGGCTCCCCTTCGCCGTGGCACCCGGCATGGAGATGAACGCGATGATCGCCTTCTCCGTGGTCGGTACCCTCTCCTACACGTGGCCCGAGGCCCTGGGAATGGTGTTCTGGTCCGGCATCGCGATGCTCGCGGTGTCCCTGCTGCGGCTGCGCGAGGCCGTGATCAACGCGATCCCCCCACAGATGCGTTCGGCGCTCGCCGCCGCGGTCGGCACGTTCATCGGCCTCATCGGCGTGCAGATCGGCCACCTCGTCACCACGTCCGACGGGCGGCTGTCCGGCCTGGGCGACTGGACGGGGCCACCCGCCATCGCCCTCTACACCGGCCTCGCCGTCGCCCTGGCCCTGGACGCCCTGGGCGCCCGTGCCGCGGCGGTCCTCGGCGGCATCGCGGCCGCCGCGCTGTACTGCGCGTTCGCGGGCATCAGCACCGAGGCGGTACACGACGGCGTCCACGGCAGCGGGGCCGCGCTGCTCCGCTTCGACCTCACCGTCATCTCCGACCCGAGAGCGTGGAGCATCATCCTCGTGCTGTTCGCCCTCGACTTCTTCGGCAGCATCGCGAAAGTGGTGGGCCTGTCGGCGCGCACCCCCCTGATGGACGGCGACGGGCAGGTGCCCGGTATGCGTCAGGCACTGCTCGTCGACGCCGGCGCCACGGTCGCCGGATCCGCGGCCGGATCCTCCAGTTTCGTGGCCTTCGTGGAGAGCGCGGTCGGTATCCGCGCCGGCGCCCGCACCGGGATCGCGGCGATCGTCACCGGACTGCTGCTGTTCTCCTGCCTGTTCCTGGGCCCGCTCCTGGCCCGCGTCCCCGTCGAAGCCACCACCGGTGCGCTGGTCTTCGTGGCGGTCAAGATGCTCACCGCGCCCCGCTCGGGCGGAGGGGACCGCCTGGGCCTGGCCGTCACGGCGACCGCCGTGGGTGTCACGGTCGTCACCCTCGCGATCGACCAGGCCATGGCCGCGGCCTTCCTGGTGACCACGGCCGCGAGCGTACTCCGCCGCCGACGACCGCATCCCGCCCTGTGGGTGACGACGCTCGTCCTTACGGCCGGCGTCCTTCTGCACTATCTCCACCTCTGAACAGTGCACACCCGACCCCCTTCGAGGAGCCTGCCATGCCCCACGACGACGCCCCCCTGCTCGCCGCATCGGTCCAGCAGCCCGACGGCACCCCCGACAGACTGCGCCGGCAGATCGAGTTCATCATCGAGGTGGACCGGCTCAAGAACATCTTCCGGCAGAGCCCGCTGCTGGCCGCGGACCGCAAGGAGAACGACGCCGAGCACTCCTGGCACCTCGCCCTGATGACCTTGGTCCTCGCCGAATACGCGGACGAGCCCCTTGACACCAGCAAGGTCCTCGCCCTCGTCGTCCTGCACGACCTGGTGGAGATCTACGCCGGAGACACCTTCCTGTACGACACGGCAGCCGCCGCCGGCCAGGAAGCGCGGGAACAACAGGCGGCGGACAAGCTCTTCGCCCTCCTGCCCGCCGACCAACGAGACCACTTCCGTTCCCTGTGGGACGAGTTCGAGGAACGCGCCACCCCCGAGGCGCGATTCGCCAAGGCCATGGACCGGCTCCAGCCCCTGCTCCTCAACTACGGCAACCGCGGGGGTACTTGGCGCACGCCGGGAGTCACCGAGCAGGACGTGCTCACCCGCAAGTCCGTGATCAAGGATGCCTCCGCAGACCTCTGGCACTACGCGCAGGACCTCATCCACACGGGAGCCGCCAACGGCTGGGTCCCCCGCGCCGATCCCAGCGCCTGAGGAGAATCCAAGCCAGTCGTCCCCCTCCGGCTCCGGACCCTCCTTGAGCCGCCTCGGCTGAGCCTCAAGGAGGGAGACTCGGAGGTCGCCGGTGCGGTCCCCGGCATGTTGCGGAGCGTCGGCGGTCCGTTTGACCTATGGTGCAGTGGCCGCGGACCTCGGTGCCTGCGCCGCTCAGCGATGAGCACCCGTACAGCGCGTACCAGCGAGCCACGGCCGGTACCTCCCGCGTGGCACCTGCCAGTACCTCAGCTAAGGAGCGCCGCCGTGGACTTCGGAGTTGTTCTGCAGGCCGACCCGCCCTCCTCCGCCCTGGTGTCCCTGATGCGCCGTGCCGAGCGCAACGGCTTCCGCTACGGCTGGACCTTCGACTCGGCCGTGCTGTGGCAGGAACCGTTCGTCCTCTACAGCCGCGTCCTGGAACACACCGAGCGCCTGATCGTCGGCCCGATGGTCACCAACCCCTCCACCCGCGCCCCCGAGGTCACCGCCTCCACCTTCGCCACCCTCAACGAGATGTACGGCAACCGCACCGTCTGCGGCATCGGCCGTGGCGACTCCGCGATGCGGGTGGCCGGACGGCCGCCCAACACCCTGGCCCGGCTCGGCCAGGCCATCGGTGCCATCCGCGATCTGGCCGAGGGCCGGGAGGCATACGTCGGCGACCACCGGATCAAGATCCCCTGGATCAAGAACGGCAAGCTCCCGGTATGGATGGCCGCCTACGGCCCCAAGGCCCTCGCCATGGCCGGTCAACTGGCCGACGGCTTCATCCTCCAGCTCGCCGACCCCTTCCTCACCGAATGGATGATCAAGGCCGTACGGACCGCCGCGAAGGACGCCGGCCGCGACCCCGCCGCCCTCACCATCTGCGTCGCCGCACCGGCCTACGTGGGCGACGACCTCGACCACGCCCGCGAGCAGTGCCGCTGGTTCGGCGGCATGGTCGGCAACCACGTCGCCGACCTCGTCGCCCGCTACGGCGAGCACTCCGGCATGGTGCCCGACGAGCTGACCGCCTACATCGCCTCCCGGGAGGGTTACGACTACGCGCACCACGGCCGGTCGGGCAACCCCGACGCGGGCTTCGTGTCGGACGCGGTCATCGACCGCTTCTGCCTGCTCGGCCCGGCCGCCGCGCACATCGAGAAACTGCGGCAGCTCCAGGCCCTGGGCGTCGACCAGTTCGCGCTCTACGCCATGCACGACGCCAAGGAATCCACCATCGACGCCTACGGAGCGGAAATCCTTCCCGCGTTCGCCGACTGAACGGGCGCCGGCGGGGGGCGTGCACTCCGCCTCGGCCGAGGCGGCACCGGAGCGCCCGGCGAACGCTCGGGCCGGCCCCCCGCAGCGGCCGACGGCGGCCCACCCGCCGGCCGGGCGCCACGACCGACGCCATGCCGCGCCGCCCGGCCACCGGGCGGCCCGCACCCGGACGAAAGGCCCCGCATGCCCGCGACCCCCGCACCCCCGCCGCCGGACCTCCCCATAGCGCCCCAGGGCCAACTCACCGACCGGGGCGGCCGCGTCGAACCCGCCCCGGGAGCCATCCCCGCACACGGCCGGTACGTCAACGCCGACCTGCGCCCCGTCCCGCTCTCCGAACGCCGCTGGACCACCTACAACTTCACCGCCCTCTGGGTCGGCATGGCCCACAACATCCCCTCCTGGACCCTCGCCTCCGGCCTGGTCGCGCTCGGCATGGACTGGAAGCAGGCGGTCCTGACCATCGCGCTGGCGAACCTCGTCGTCCTCGCCCCGATGCTGCTCACCGGGCATGCGGGCCCGAAGTACGGCATCCCCTTCCCCGTCCTGGCGCGGGCGTCGTTCGGGCTGCGCGGCGCCAATCTGCCCGCGCTGGTGCGGGCCGCCGTGGCCTGCTGCTGGTTCGGCATCCAGACCTGGATCGGCGGCCAGGGCATCTACGTCCTGCTGGGCAAGATCTTCGGCGGTGACTGGGCCGGGGCGACGTCCGTCGGCGGCTACCCCTGGACCCTCTGGCTCTGCTTCCTGGTGTTCTGGGCCGTCGAACTCGCCATCATCCACCGCGGCATGGAGACCCTGCGCCGCTTCGAGAACTGGGCCGCACCCTTCGTCCTGGTCGGCGCCCTGGCACTGCTCGGATGGATGGCGGCCAAGGCGGGCGGCTTTGGCCCGCTCCTGGACCAGCCGAGCGCGCTGGGCTGGGGCGAGCACTTCTGGCCGGTCTTCTTCCCGTCCCTCATGGGAATGATCGGCTTCTGGGCGACCCTGTCCCTCAACATCCCCGACTTCACCCGCTTCGGAGCCGGACAGCGGGCCCAGGTCTGGGGCCAGTCCCTCGGGCTGCCGACCACGATGACGGCGTTCGCCCTGCTCTCCGTACTGGTCACCTCCGGCTCACAGGCGGTGTACGGGGCGCCGATCTGGGACCCGGTCGCGCTGGCCGGGAAGTCCGACAACGTCTTCGGCCTGCTCTTCGCCCTGGTCACGGTGCTGATCGCGACGATCTCCGTGAACATCGCCGCCAATGTCGTCTCTCCCGCCTACGACCTGGCCCACCTGGCGCCGAAGCTCATCACCTTCCGCACGGGCGCGCTGATCACCGGCGTGGTCGGCGTGATCATCCTGCCGTGGAAGCTCACCGCCACCCCCGAGCTGTACATCTTCACCTGGCTCGGTGTGGTCGGCGGGCTGCTCGGCACCGTCGCCGGCATCCTCATCGCCGACTACTGGATCATCCGCCGTACCGTCCTCGACCTCGCCGACCTCTACCGGCCCGGCGGCCGCTACTGGTACACCGCCGGCTGGAACTGGCGCGCCGTCCTCGCCTTCGCCGTCGGCGGCCTGCTGGCGGTGGGCGGCTCCTACTCCCAGCCCGGCAAGGGCCCGTTCCCCGCCCACGGTCTCCTCCCGTTCCTCAAACCCCTGGCCGACTACGGCTGGGCGGTGGGCCTGGCGAGTGCGCTGACGCTCTACACGTTGCTGATGGCCACGGCATCGGGATGGGCCACGCGGGCATCCGGAGGAGGCCCCCGGCCGGTCTGACGGCGGCCGCACGACGGCGCGGTCAGCCGCACCGCCATGAGGGCGCGGGCGGAGCGCGGACGGAGTTCCGCGTCAGCCCCGGCCGAGGACGCAGAATTCGTTCCCCGCCGGATCGGCCAGGACGACCCAGGAGACGTCACCCTGACCCACGTCGGCCCGTGTCGCGCCCAGGCCTTCGAGCCGGGCGACCTCCTTCGCCTGATCATCGACGGGGTCGGACATCACGTCGAGATGGATACGGGTCCATGCGACCTCGTCGTCGGGCGTGCGGCGGAACTCCAGGTACGGCCCGACGCCCTTGACGGAGCGCAGCAGGGCGCGGTCGTCGGTCAGCTCGTGGACGGTCCAGTCGATCGCCTCGCCCCAGAACCGGACCATGGCCCGCGGGTCGGCGCAGCCGACGACCACGGCGGCTACCGGCCCGGTGTCCCGGTAGAGCTCCCGGGGCTCCAGGACGCTGAACACGTTGCCTTCCGGGTCGGCCATCACCGTCCACGGCACGTCACCCTGCCCCATATCGGCGGGCGTGGCCCCGAGCTCCTTCAGACGTGCGACCAACTCCGCCTGATGGGCGTCTGAGGCGGAGGCGAGTTCGAGGTGCACGCGGCACTTCACCGTCTCCGGGTCCGGAACGCGGACGAGATCGATGCAGACGGCGGACGGGTCCGGCCAGTCGAAGCCCACCGGTACCAGGTTGGTGACGCCGGGCCCTTCGCTGGAAACCTCCCAGCCGAGCACCTCCGCCCAGAACCGGCCGAGCGCCGAGTCGTCCCGGGCCTTGAAGTTCACCTGAACAAGTTGCAGCGTCATGCCGCACACCCTAGGCGCCCCCCATCGGGCAGGCATGCGAATTCCAGAAGGAGATCATCCGCGACGCGTAGGCCACTTCGTGGCGAACGAGGGCGCACAGAGGCCCCCTCCTGGGAGTCCGGGAGGGGGCCTTCCGTGCTTCGGCGTACGCGCCTACACGGTGAAGTCCCCTGCCTGTATGCCTGTGACGAACGCTGACCATGCTGCCGGCTCGAACGTCAGGGCCGGGCCGTTGGGGTCCTTGCTGTCCCGGACGGGAACGGTGCCGTGGGCGCTCGCGTGCGTCGGGGACCACTCCACGCAGTCGCCACCGTCTTGGCTGCTGTAGCTGGACTTGACCCAGGGGTGAGTCAGGGGGGTCACTATGCCTCCAAAAGCTTGCGGATCATGCTGGCGGACGCGTCACGTGAGAGAGCTGAAGCGGTGAGTACATCGTAAGACCGTGCGAGGAGCCGCACCGTGGAGGGATCTTCGATGATCGTTCCCGATCTGATGCCCTCCGTGTAGATCACGGGCGGGCCTTCCGGGGTGGTCAGAACAGACATGGAGCCGTCCATGAGCCCGTGAGTCTCCGCACTTAACGGCATCACCTGCAGCACAGTGGTTCGCCGGGAACCGTGGACGAGTAATGCGGAGAGCTGTTCCCGCATCACGTCGGGGCCCCCGACGTTGCGCCGAAGCACGGACTCACAGATGACCACGGAGAAGTCCGGCGGGGAAGTGCCCTTCAGTACCTCCTGTCGCGCCATTCGCGCCCGGACCAGTGTGGCCACTTCATTGTCACTGGCCCGTGGGTCACCCTCCCGGAGAAGGGCCCGCGCGTACGACGCTGTCTGCAGGAGTCCAGGTACCACCGTGGGCGACCACGCCGAGATGCTGATCGCCTTTGGCTCCAGTTCAATACGTCGGCGGGAGTGCACCGGGAACGACTGGGCGGTGATCTCCTCATAGAGCCGCTTGAACAGGCCGTCTGTGGCAAAGATCTGGTCCAGCCGTGCAGGGAGGTCCGGCGGGATGGGGCCCAGGCACGTCTCCACCCGACTGATGGTGCTCTTTGATGTGCTAGCCAGCTTGGCCAGTTGAGTCTGATTCAGGGGCCCTTGCGGGTGCAGCTCCCGGTGGCTCCGACACTCTTCCGCGAACTGCCGGCGTGGGTCGTATGCGCCCTCGGCGGTCCCTGCGCTTCCTGTTTCGTCTCCGTTGGAGTCCATAAATCCCCCTGACCATTGACCTGGTCGCTGACGGTCCTGGCGGCGTTGAGGCCGGTCAACGGCATACGCATATGCCAGCGCGACCAACGCCCAGATCGGGCGCTGAATGGCTCCTCACAGTACCGATTTCTCCGCCACTCTTGTCACCAACTAGCCGCGGAGAGTGAGGGGTTCGGATGTCTGAGCGAACAGCTTCAGCGTCCAGCGGTGTGGCGGGCACGGGGACGGCCGCGGCACATGGCGGGACTGGAGCGGATGCGCGATGAATCGGAGTGAGAACGGCCCGGCGTTTGCCGGCTCGAAGCTGGAACCCGTCCCGGTCCCGGGATGCGACGTGTGCGAATCCTGCGGCCGGGGGCGGGAGGTGGCCCGCCGGGCGGGCCGGTCACTGGAGGTCCGGAGCCTGAACGGCGTGATCGCGGGCCACCCCCACGGAAGGGAGGCACGGGCGTGACCAGGACGGAGGAGCCGCCCGAGCGCCACGCGGCGCCCCAGCAGATCACGATGCGGGCACGGCTGCGAGGCATGTCGTGAGCTGCGCGAAGTGCGCCGATCTGGAGCGGGAGTTGAGGGCGGCCGAAAGGATCGGTGACCGGACCCGGGCCGTGGACTGCCGGGTCCTGCTCCGGCGCCATCCGCAACACGACGACGTGCCCGTGGAGGCCGGCACGCCTGCCCGGAAGGGAGGTGGCGGGAAATGAGCAGGCCGCTCGGTGCCCGTAAGCCGCGGGGCGACTTGAAGCCGACCAGCGCCGTGACGAAGGACAACCGGAACGCGGGCAAGCAACACGCGGAAAGGGCCGACCTGTTGGACCGGATGCGGGAGCGCATCCACGGCAAGCCGGACGCCGGGTAGTTCAGGAGATCCCGGACTCCACCCCCTTGTCGGATGCCCATTTCGGCGTCCCCCGCGTTGTTGAGTGATCCCGGCAGGGGGGCAAGGCCCCGGGCGACCGCCCACGGACGGCGGCAGTCGGCCGGTTGAACAATCACCGAGAGAGCACATGGAGGAGCAGTGATCGTGATCCTTGCGAATGACGGTGGCGACAAGGTCCCGGGGGAGCCGTGGCCCGGTCCGCAGACGCCCCCGACCCCGGATGGTGGTCCCGGTGTCCCCAACCCGCCCAAGGTGGCCTGACCCCGTGACCACCGACGCACCACAGGAGCGCCCCGGCCTTGACGGGCTGGGGCGTGCCCTCATGGCTTCAGGGGCCCTTTCCGCCGACTGGGCACCCTCGTACGCGGCCGTTCCCCGCTCCATCGTGCTGCCGGATCTCATGTGGCCGTTCGACATGGAAGTCGGCCGGAGCGTGGCCGTCTCCAAGGCGGACGACCCCGCAAGGTGGCAGGAGTTCGCGGACTCCGACGTGCCCATCGTGACGCAATGGGACGACGGGAAGCACACCGGCACCGAACCGGGTCACGTCCCGACCAGTTCCGCGTCCATGCCTTCGGTCGTCTTCCGGATGCTCCAGGACCTGGACCTCCGGCCCGGTCACAAGGCCCTGGAGATCGGCACCGCCACAGCCTGGAATGCCTTGCTCATGGCCCACCGTGCGGGGCCCGGGTACGTGACCACGGTGGAGGTGGACCGGGCGGTGGCCACGGCCGCCATGGCCACGGTGGAGCGCCTGGGAATCCCCCTCCACGTTGTCCACGGCGACGGGTTCCAGGGATACCCGGACGGCGCGCCGTATGACCGGGTCATCGCCACGTGTGGCCTGCGGTCCATCCCGCCCGCGTGGCTGGAGCAGTGCCGGCCGGGTGGCGTCATCGTGGCCCCATGGGGGACGGACTTCTCCCACGGCGACGCGGTGGCCCGCTTGGTGGTCGCGCCGGACGGGAAGTCCGCGGCCGGGAACTTCACGGGCCCCGTGGAGTTCATGAAGCTCCGTTCCCAGCGGCTCTCGCCGGTGGTCCACAAGGAGTACGTCCCGGGCAGCGTGGCGGATGGCGACGAGTCGTCCACGACGGTCACCGAAGCGGAGTTCGTCGGGGGCCAATTCGGCCCCGAGGGGTTCGCCCTGGGCCTCCGGGTCCCGCGGTGCCGGCAAGTCCTGGCGGCCAAGGACGACGGCGCGCGGCCGGTCTGGTTCTACGGCCTCGGTGACCGGTCCTGGGCCTGTTGCCTGTTCCGCGACGGGAAGTCGGCGCGCGTCTGGCAATCCGGCCCCCGCCGGTTGTGGGACGAAGCGGAGGCCGCGTTCGGGTGGTGGGAGGGCCATGGTCGCCCGGCACCCTCGCGGTTCGGTCTGACCGTGACCGCCGAGGGCGAAAGGGTGTGGCTGGACGATCCGGCCGACTCCTGGACGCTCTGAGAGAGACCGGCCCCGCCCGTGCGTGACCCTCGTTGCGCCGGGGCGGGGCCCTTGCCGCGACGGCCGGTCAGGGGACGCGTGCGGTCCACGCGGCGTCCTCGAATTTGGTGCGGACGAGCTCACGGGCGCGGGCCAGCTCGCCCTCGGTGATCTGCCCGCGGGTGAGGCCGTAGTGGGAGCGGAAGGAGTCGATCATCTTCTCGATGACGGCTTCGCGGGGCAGGCCGGTCTGCCGGCGCAGCGGGTCGACGCGTTTCCTGGCGCTCCTGGTGCCCTTGTCGGACAGCTTCTCCCTACCGATGCGCAGCACGTCGAGCATCTTGTCGGCGTCGATGTCGTAGGACATGGTCACGTGGTGCAGGACCGCACCGGGCCCGCCGCCCGGCCCGACCATGCGCTTCTGCGCGGCGCCCGCGACCTTGCCGATCTCGGTGGCGATGTCGTTGAGCGGCTGGTACCACGCCTTGATGCCCATATCGCCGAGTGCGGTGAGGACCCAGTCGTCGAGGTAGGCGTAGCTGTCGGCGAAGGACAGGCCGGACACCAGCGCCTCGGGGACGGCGAGGGAGTAGGTGATGGTGCTCTGCGGCTCCGCGAACATCGCGCCGCCACCGGAGATCCGGCGGACGACCGTGACGCCGTGGCGGGCGACGCCGTCGGGATCGACTTCATTGCGCAGGGACTGGAAGCTGCCGATGATGACGGCGGGGGAGTCCCACTCCCAGACCCGGAGGGTGGCCGGGCGCCGCCCGGCAGCCACCTCGGCCGTGATGACCTCGTCGAGCGCCATGTGGAGGGCCGGTGGCTGGGGCGCTTCGTGGATGAGCTGCCAGTCGTAGTCGCTCCAGCCCGTGGCCTGGGCCAGGGCACGGCGTACCGCGATGGCCACGCTTTCGCCGGTGAAGCCGAAGAGCACGGCCGTCGGCGGCAGCGCGGCGTTGATCCGGGCGGTGAGGCCGGCGGTGTCCGTGTCGGCCGGGGCGCCTTCCAGCGCGTCGTCGATCAGCAGGATGGCCTCGTCCGGTTCGAGGAAGAAGTCACCCGCGACCCGTACGTTCTTGAGCCGCCCCTCCTCGACGCAGAGGTCCACGACCACGAGCTTGCCCCCGGGGACCTTGTACTCACCGTGCACTGTGCTACCTCCGGGACCGGCAGACGGCTGAGGGTGCTCAGGATATGTTCAGGCTGTGGGGGGCACGGTCGGGCACCATGACAGCTGATATTCCTTGGGCCGTTGAGGCGCACGCGGCGTCCGGCCCCCTTTCCGCCCCCCTCGGCCGACGCCTCCGCTGGAACAAGGTTCCCGAAGTCACGGCGTACTTCTGGATCATCAAAGTCCTGTGCACCACGGTGGGCGAGACCGCGGCCGACCTGCTGAACGAGAAGCTCGGCCTGGGCCTGACCGGTGTGTCGCTGCTGATGAGCGTCCTGCTCGTCGCCGTCCTGGTGGCACAGTTCCGCACCCGCGCCTACCGGCCCGGTGTCTACTGGCCGGCCGTGGCGCTGATCAGCGTCGTGGGCACGCTGATCAGCGATAACCTCACCGACAACCTCGGGGTACCGCTGGAGACCAGCACCGTGGCTTTCGCGGCGGCCCTCGTCGTGGTGTTCGTGGCCTGGTACCGCAGCGAAAGGACGCTGTCCATCCACCATGTCGACACCACCCGACGCGAGGCTTTCTACTGGCTCGCCGTGCTGTTCACCTTCGCCCTGGGCACCGCGGCCGGTGACCTGGTCGCCGAACGCATGGACCTCGGGTACTGGGTCTCCGCCGGCCTGTTCGCCCTGGCGATCGCCGCCGTCGCGGTGGCGCACTTCGCCCTCGGTCTGGACGCAGTGTGGAGCTTCTGGATCGCCTACATCCTGACCCGGCCGCTGGGCGCGTCGATCGGCGACTACCTGTCACAGCCCACCTCGGGCGGCGGACTCGGGCTGGGCACAGTGATCACCAGCGTGCTGTTCCTGACCGTCATCCTCGTCCTGGTGGTGTTCTTGACCGTCACCCGGCGAGACGTTTCCGAGCCGGAACGGCTCACCTCCCGGGCGGGCTGAGCGCGGGCTCGTCCCGGACGGGTGAAACGGGCTCCCGGACTTCGGGCGCCCGCTTCACCCGGACGGGGCTGCTTCGCGGGTGCGGCCGGTGGCGTTCAGGATGCGTTCAGGTTGCGGCTGGGAGCGTGGGGCGGCGTGCGACGTCATCGCTGAGCGCGGTGTGCCTCGTACCCGCCAACAGCCGCCACTGTGCGCACTTCGCAAGACCCCACGGCACGAGGTGAGGCGATGCGCAGGCGCCACCCCAGGAGGGATCGACATTGCCTGAGGCCGAAGTCCTGACCGATATGGACGTCGCCGGCACCGACAGGTACGTGATGCGGAAGCTCCCGGAGGTCACCCTGGCGTTCTGGGTCATGAAGACCGCCGCGACGACCCTCGGCGAGACCGCCGGTGACCTCTTCGCCCAGACCCTCAAGCTCGGCTACTTCCTGACCACCATCGCGCTGTTCCTGATCTTCGTGGTCACGCTGGTCGTGCAGCTGAGGTCCCGGCGCTACAACCCCTTCTTCTACTGGACCGTCATCCTGTCCACGAGCATGGCGGGCACCACGATGTCCGACTTCATGAACCGGGACGCCAGCGCCAAGTTCCTCACCGGCGGCGCGACCTCGCTCGGCTGGGGGCCGCAAGGACTGGGGCTGGGATACCCCACCGGGGCCGCCATCCTGATCTCGCTGCTGCTCGTCATCTTCGCCGTCTGGAAGGCCACCGGGCTGACGTTCGCCATCCGGGACATCGTCACCTTCCGTGCGGAAGCCCTCTTCTGGGCGGCGATCCTGGTGTCGAACACGCTCGGCACGTCCATGGGGGACTTCCTCTCCGACAGCTCCGGACTCGGTTACGCGGGCGGTGCCCTGCTCGTCACCGGTGTACTCGCCGTACTCGTCGCCCTGATGCGGGTGCCGGCCGTGCCGAACGTGGTGCTGTTCTGGATCGCGTTCGTGCTCACCCGGCCCCTCGGGGCGACCGCCGGGGACTTCCTCACCAAGCCGGTCGCCAAGGGCGGCCTCGACCTCGGCACGGCGGGCTCGTCGGCGGTGCTCCTCGCGCTGCTGCTCGGCCTCATGGGCTACGCCCACGTGCAGGAGCGCAGGACCGCGGTCCCCCAGGACACGACTCTCACAGGCGTCTCTTGAGTACCACCGGCCTGTGCACCACCGGCACGGCGTCGGCCGCCGCCGTCCGGCCCGGGAGCGTCGGGCGGGGCCGGGTCACCCGGCGGGCAGGCTGACCACGAAGCGCGTGCCCGGGGTGTGCCCGGCGTCATGGGTCACCTCGCCGTCGGCGGAACGGGCCAGGCGTCGCGCGAGCGGCAGTCCCAGGCCCGCTCCGCCGTGTCCGTCCTCGGGATCGGCGCGCCGGCCCGGCTGGAAGAGGTGCGCGGCGAAGGCGGCGGGGACCCCGGGACCGTCGTCGACGACCGCTACGCGCATGCCGTCGGGCTCCGGCGCGACCCGCAGGGCGACCCGGGTGCGGGCGTAGCGCAGGGCATTGTCGAGGAGCGGGGCGACGATGCGCTCCAGCAGTGCGGCGGGCACCCCGGCGACCAGGGTGTCCGGGCCGGATACCGTGAGCGTGATCCTCCCCGGGGCATCGAGCCGGGCGGCGAGCCGGCGCAGCACGGCCATGGCGTCCGCCGTGCCGGGAACGGTGCGGGCGCCGGCCCGGGCGTCGTCGAGGACGGTCTCGCAGATGGTGCGCATCGAGGTGGCGGCATCGGCGATGGCGGTGTGGGTGGCGCGGGTTTCGGCTGCGGAGCGGGGGCGGGCCTGCCACCAGTCGAGTTCGGCGGTGATCCGCGCCAGGGGGTTGCGCAGCTCGTGGGAGAGCTCCCCGGTGAGCTGCTGTTCGTGGCGCAGCACGGCACGGATGCGGTCCAGGAGTTCGTCCAGCGAGACCCCGAGCCGGGCGAGTTCGACGGGGCGGTCCCCGGCGCCGAAGCGCTGTGCGGAGGCGACCACGCTCCACCGGGTGGCCTGCTCCGTCATCGCCCGCACGGGTCGCAGGGCGCGCCCCACCGCCAGCCGGGTCACGACATACGTGCAGGCCAGGACGCCGGCGTCCAGGGCGAGGGAGGCGATGAGCAGGGTGTCGGCCGAGGCGTGGTACGGCGTGAGGTCCATGGCGGTGACGACGACGGCGGCGGGCCCGGCACCCGGCCGGACCCCGGCCACGGGCTCGGCACACAGGCGTATCCGGTCGCCGGCCGTCATGGCGGCGCAGCGTTGGTCCCCGTGTGCGGCGAGACGGGCCGCGGTGGCGGTGACCGTATCGCCGGGCGGGGCGGAGGAGGGGTGCTCCAGCAGCCGGGTGCCCGCGTAGATCCACACGTTGGTGTCGAGGGCGGCGTCGCCCTGTGTCTCCAGGACACGTACCGGGTGGTGGCGGGTGTCGACGGTCGCGGCCACGGCGTCGGCCCGGGTGCGCAGTTCGTCGTCCGCCTGCTGCTGGAGGCGCTGGCGGACGATCGTATTGAACACGACGGTGAGCACCACCATCACCAGTGCGGCGGTGGTCAGCGCGATCAGGGACAGCCTGCCTCGCAGTGTGCGGGGGCGGCAACGGCGGGCCGACGTGGCGAGGAGGCCGGGGACGGCGCTCATGACAGCCGGTGTCCGATCCCCCGGAGGGTGCTGATGGTCAGTTCGCTGCCCGCCTCCCGGATCTTGCGGCGCAGCCGGCTCAGATACTGGTCGAGGGTGTTGTCACTGACCTGCGCGCCCTCCGGCCAGCCGGCCCGGACCAGATCCCTTCTGCTCACCACCGCCCCCAGGCCGGACATCAGCGCGGCCAGCAGGCGGAACTCCGTGGGCGTCAGGGCCACTTCGACGCCCCGTACGCACAGGCGGTGCTGCACGGGATCCAGGACCAGGTCCCCGGTGGCCGCGGGCGCGACGGGGCCGGACCGTTTGAGGGCGGCGCGCAACCTGGCGGCCAGCTCGGCGAGGTGGAACGGCTTGGGGAGGTAGTCGTCACCCCCGGCGGAGAACCCGCTGAGGCGGTCGTGGAGTTGGTGGTGCGCGGTCAGGAAGACGACCGGGGCGTAGAACCCCTGCGCCCGCATCGCCTGGCACACGTCCCGCCCGTCCGCGTCCGGCAGCCCGACGTCCAGTACCACCGCGTCCACGCCGTCGCCGGCCAGCCGCAGGGCAGTAGCGCCGTCCTGGGCGGCCAGCGTGCCGAAGCCCTCGTCACGCAGTCCGCGCACCAGCACGTCCCGCAGGGCGTGGTCGTCCTCGACGACCAGGATGGTGACAGGCAACGATGATCCTCACAGGCCGACGTCGTTGACTCGGGTACGACCGGGCTGCGGCGACCCGGAGTGTCTACAGACGGGTAGACGGTCTACTGCACTGTAGACGATGGCGGCGGGAGAGGATGTGGCCCAGGGCACAGCGCCTGCCCGGCGCCTCACGTGCCGGTCAGGGCGGATCGGCGCCGCCGGGTCCGCCGGCCGGTGCCGGGTCCCGGCCCGGCGGAAAGAACGGCACCGCGGCCGGCAGCCCGCCGCCTCAGGCGCACTCCTCCAGCCCCGCGAGGAGCCTCGGCAGTGCGCTGCCGATCGGTTCGCGGATCACCTCGGCGGCGAGGTCGTCGTACGGCGTCGGCTCGGCATTGACGATGATCAGACGCGCGCCGTGCTCCGCGGCCACCCCGGCGAGCGAGGCCGCCGGCTGTACCTGGAGCGTCGTCCCGACCGCGAAGAAGATCTGCGCCGCCTTCGCCACGCCCAGCGCCGTACCGAGCACCTGCGGGTCCAGCCGCTCCCCGAACATCACCGTCGCCGACTTCAGGATCCCGCCGCACACCAGACACGGCGGATCGGGCTCGCCCGCGGCCACCCGCGCCAGGGCTTCCCGCATCGGCGACCGGGCGTGACAGCGGGTGCAGGTCACGGTCCGTACGGTGCCGTGCAGTTCGAGCACCTTGCGCTCGGGCATCCCGGCGAGCTGATGCAGCCCGTCCACGTTCTGCGTGATCACACGTACCGGCGTCCCGGAGCGTTCCAGCCGGGTCACCGCCTCGTGCGCGGCATTCGGTTCGGCCCGGAACGCCGGGCTCTCCTGACGCATCCGCCACGACCGCCGCCGGATCTCCGGATCGGCCATGTACGTGTCGTACGTGACGAGCTTCTCCGCCTCCGGGTCCCGCCGCCACAGCCCGTTCGGCCCGCGGTAGTCGGGGATCCCGGAGTCGGTGGAGACGCCCGCCCCGGTGAGGATCGCGACGAGCGGGCGGCCGGTCGGCCGGTCGGGGGACACATCGGTGCCGGTCATGACGCGAGGGTACGCAGCGGGGGCGAGGAGAGCGAAGGAAATTCGGCGGTGCGATGCGGCGGCGCATACGCAGCGGCGCGGATGCGGGGGCCTCTTCCAGGGCAGCACCTTCCGGACAAGCTCCTTCCAGGGGGCACCTTCCGGGTGGCGCCTTCGAGGGCGGTGCCCGGCCGCTTCGTGAGCCGTCCGCAGGCCCCATGGAAACGCCCCCATGGACACGCCCCCGTGACACGCCCCATAGACACACGCACAGACACGCGCCCACAGAGGAGTCCCCGTGTTCACCACCCGCCCGACCCTCCAAGGCACCTTCGGCATGGCCTCCACCACGCACTGGCTGGCGTCCCAGTCCGCGATGGCCGTCCTGGAGGACGGGGGCAACGCCTATGACGCGGCGGTGGCCGCCGGGTTCGTGCTGCATGTGGTGGAGCCCCATCTGAACGGTCCGGCGGGCGAGGTGCCGGTCATCGTGGCGCCTGCCGGCGGGCCCGTGCGGGTGCTGTGCGGACAGGGGCCGGCGCCGGCCGGTGCGAGCGTGGCGCACTACACCTCGCTGGGCCTCGATCTGGTGCCGGGTACCGGGCCGCTGGCGGCCGCGGTCCCCGGGGCGTTCGACGCCTGGATGCTGCTGCTGCGCGATCACGGCAGCAAGCCCCTGGCCGAGGTGCTGCGGTACGCCATCGGCTACGCCGAGCACGGCCATCCTGCCGTCGAGCGGATCGGTGAGACCGTCGAGACGGTCCGGGCGCTCTTCGAGGCGGAGTGGACCTCGTCCGCGGAGATCTACCTCCCGGGCGGCCGGTCCGTCGCTCCCGGCGGGCTGCTCAGGAACCGGCCGTTGGCGGCCACCTGGCGCCGGCTGCTCGCGGAGGCGCAGGCCGCGTCGGCGCGCCGTGAGGCGCAGATCGAGGCCGCCCGCCGCATCTGGCGCGAGGGCTTCATCGGCGAGGCGCTGGCCGACTACGCGGCCCGTCCGGCCCTGGACACCTCCGGCGAACGCCACGCGGGCACCCTCAGCGGCGACGACCTGGCCGCTTTCTCCGCCACCTACGAGGAGCCCGTCACCCACGACTGGAACGGCTGGACCGTCGCCAAGGCGGGCGGCTGGTCCCAGGGCCCCGCCTTTCTCCAGCAACTCGCCCTGCTGCCGGACGAGTTGCCTGCGTACGGCAGCGCCGAGTACGTGCATCTGCTCGTCGAGGGCGGCAAACTGGCGATGGCGGACCGCGAGGCCTGGTACGGCGACGCCGACGAGGTGCCGCTCGACGCCCTGCTGGGCAACGGGTACAACGCCGCCCGCCGGGCCCTCGTCGGCGACCGCGCCTCGTACGAGCTGCGGCCCGGCAGCCCGGACGGCCGCACCCCGCGGCTGAGCAAGCACGCGGTGGCGGCAGCGGCGGGCATCGGCGATTTCGACGCGAAGGGTATCTCCGGCAGCGGTGCCGGCGAGCCCACCGTCGCGCGCGGCGCGGCGGCCCCGGCCGGCGGGGTACCGGCGGAGGTCGCCCCCGAGATCGGACGGAACGGCGCCACCCGGGGCGACACCTGCCATATCGATGTCGTCGACCGCTGGGGAAACCTGGTCTCCGCCACCCCGTCCGGCGGCTGGCTGCAGTCCAGCCCCGTCGTCCCGGCGCTGGGCTTCCCGCTCGGCACCCGGCTGCAGATGGCCTGGCTGGAGGAGGGGCTGCCCAACTCGCTCACCCCGGGGCGCCGCCCCCGCACCACCCTCTCCCCGTCCCTCGCGCTGCGTGACGGGGTGCCGGTGATGGCCTTCGGCACGCCGGGCGGCGATCAGCAGGACCAGTGGCAGGTCCACTTCTTCCTGGCCGTGGCGCTGCGCGGGGCGGTACGCGGCGGCCTCGATCTGCAGGGTGCGGTGGACGCCCCGAACTGGCACCACGACTCCTTCCCCGGCTCCTTCTACCCGCGCACGATGCGGCCGGGGAGCGTGACCGTGGAGTCCCGCATCGGCGACGGGGTCATCGACGGGCTGCGCCGGCGTGGGCATCTGGTCACGGTGGGTGAGGCCTGGTCCGAGGGGCGGCTGTGCGCGGTGGCGCGGGACCCGGGGACCGGGGTGCTGTCCGCGGCGGCGAATCCGCGGGGGATGCAGGGGTACGCGGTCGGGCGCTGAGGCGCTGAGGCGCTGAGGCGCTACGGGCTGAGGCGCTGCGGGGCGGAGGCACCCGGCCCGGCCCCCGGCCCCCGGCCGTGCCCGCCGTGGGCATCCGGAATTCACCTGGATTCCAGCCGTCGTGTCAGTGGCTCGTGGTTCGATGGACACATGATCGAAGCACTTCGTACCCACCATTCGGGAGATACCGCGATTACCCCGACCGACACCACCCCGCCCGCCGCGCCCCCGGCCACTGCCGAGGGCGAGCCGTCGCTCGACCTGTCGGCGCTGGACCTGGCCGCCGTCGAGGCCGCCATCCGCTGTGCCGCGGCCGACGAGATCATGCCCCGCTTCCGGCAGCTCGCCGCCGAGGACATCGTCGAGAAGAACGGCCCGCACGACCTCGTCACGGTCGCCGACCGGCTCGCCGAGGAGCACCTCACCGCCTCCCTCACGGCTCTGCTGCCCGGCTCCCTGGTGGTCGGCGAGGAGGCGGTGCACGCCGACCCGGGCGTGCTCGACGCGCTGCACGGCGACGCCCCCGTATGGATCGTCGACCCGGTCGACGGCACCCGCCAGTTCGTCCACGGCGACCCCGGCTTCGCCACACTCGTCGCGCTCGCCCACCGGGGCGAGGTGCTGGCCTCGTGGACGTACGCCCCCGCGCTCGGCCTGATGGCCGTCGCCCGCCGCGGCGCCGGCGCCCGGCTGAACGGCGTTCCGCTCCGGGCCGGCAGCCCCTCGTCCGGCGCCGTCCTCGATGTCGCCACGTCTCACTTCGACTTCACCACCGACGAGCAGAAGCGGGTGCTCGCCACCCTGGAGACCGGCGGTATCGCCCCGCGCCCCTGTGGCTCGGCGGGCCTGGAGTATCTGCACATAGCCCGTGGCGAGATCGACGCCACGGCCTTCAGCTGGGAAAATGCCTGGGACCACGCGGCCGGGCTGCTGCTGGTCCATGAGGCGGGCGGCGCGAGCGGCACGGTCGCCGGGCAGCCGTTCCGTATCGAAGGAGGCAATGCGCTGCCCTTCACCGCGGCGCGGGACACCGCAACGGCGCGGCGTATCCTCGGACTGCTGGCAGCCGCCAACTGACCCTCACCGACGAGGGTCGGACTTGAGGGGAGTGGCGCAGGTGCCGAGGATGCTCGATGCCGTGGTGATCGGGGCGGGGCCCAACGGCCTGACGGCGGCGGTCGAACTCGCCCGCCGCGGTATGTCCGTGGAGGTCTTCGAAGCCCGCGACACCATCGGCGGCGGCGCCCGCACCGAGGAGCTGACCCTCCCCGGGTTCCGCCACGACCCCTGCTCGGCGGTGCACCCCACCGGCGCCGGCTCGCCCGCCTTCCGCACCATGCCGCTGGACCGCCACGGCCTCGAATGGCTGCACGCCGACCTCCCCATGGCGCACCCCTTCCCGGACGGCACGGCCGCCGTGCTCGGCCACTCCGTCGGCGAGACCGCGATGTCCTTCGGACCGCGCGACGCCGGCACCTACCGCAGGCTCGTCGAACCCTTCACCGGCAAGTGGGAGTCGATGGCCCATGACTTCCTGCGTACCCAGTGGCTGGGGCTGCCGCAGGACCCGCTGACCTACGCCCGCTTCGGCCTGGTCGCGGCACAGCCGGTCACCCTCCTGACCCGCCGCTTCCGGGACGAGAAGGCCCGCGCCCTGATGGCCGGGCTCGCGGCGCACGCCAACGCCCCGCTCGGCGGCTTCGGGACCTCCGGCATGGCCCTGATGTTCGCGCTCGCCGCGCACGCCAAGGGCTGGCCGGTGGCGCGCGGCGGCTCCCAGGCCATCTCCGACGCGCTCGCCGGTCTGCTGCGCGCCCACGGCGGCGCGGTGCACACCGACTTCGAGGTCAAACGCCTCGACGATCTGCCGCCGGCCCGCGCCTACGTCTTCGACACCGCGCCGACCGCGCTCGCCCGGATCGCGGGCCTGGGCAACGCCTACCGCGACGTGAAGTACGGCCCCAGCGTCTTCAAGGTCGACTACGCCCTCTCGGGCCCGGTGCCGTGGACGGCCGAGGAGGCCCGCCGCGCCGGCACCGTCCACATCGGCCCCACCAGCGGCGAGATCTCCGCCGCGCTGAACGCCGCCACCGAGGGCCGGGCGCCCTCCGTCCCCTTCCTGATCACCGCTCAGCCCAGCCTGATCGACCCCACCCGCGCCCCCGAGGGCAAGCACACCTTCTGGGCGTACGGCCATGTCCCCCACGGCTGGGAGGGCGACGCCACCGACGTCGTCGAGCGGCAGATCGAGCGCTTCGCCCCCGGCTTCCGCGACCTCGTCCTGGCCCGTGCGGTCGCCGGCCCGCCCCAACTCGCCGCCCGCAACGCCAATTACGTCGGCGGCGACACCGCCACCGGCTCCGCGGCCGGCCTGCGGCTGCTGATCCGCCCCAAGCTCGCCCGCGTCCCCTACGAAACCGCCCACCCCGCCGTCTTCCTCTGCTCCCAGGCCACCCCGCCCGGCCCCGGCGTCCACGGCATGTCCGGCCACTACGCCGCCAAGGCGGTCTGGCGCCGCCTGCGCGCGCACCGCCGCTGAATCCAGGTGGCCATGGTGTCCGACCCTCCCTACGCTCGGACAGCATGAGCACTTCCCTCACCTTCGTCCAGGGCGACATCACCGAACAGACCGTGGACGCCGTGGTCAACGCCGCCAACTCCTCGCTGCTCGGCGGCGGGGGCGTGGACGGCGCGATCCACCGGCGCGGCGGCCCGGAGATCCTGGCCGAGTGCCGCGCGTTGCGCGACTCCCGCTACGGCCGTGGCCTGCCCACCGGCCAGGCCGTCGCCACCACCGCCGGCCGGCTGCCCGCCCGCTGGGTGATTCACACCGTCGGCCCCGTCCACTCCGACAGCGAGGACCGCAGCGATCTGCTCGCCTCCTGCTACCGCGAGGCGCTGCGGGTGGCCGACGAACTGGGCGCACGGACCGTCGCCCTCCCGGCCATCTCCACCGGCGTCTACCGCTGGCCCGTGGACGACGCCGCCCGGATCGCCGTCGAGACGGTGCGCGACGCGGACACCGCCGTCGAAGAGGTGCGCTTCGTCCTCTTCGACGACCGTGCGTATGCGGCCTTCGCCGCGCAGGGCGACTGACCGCGGACCGTACGGGCCAATGGCCATACGGGCCGACGACCGTACGGGCTGACCGGCGGCATACGTGCAAAGGGAGGTGCGAGGTCATGGACGGACGCTGGCTCGCCCGCCTGTCACTGGCGGCGGGGACGGTGGCGGTGCTGGTGCTGCTGCTGTTCGCCGGGCTGCGGAGCGTCGTCCTGGTGGGCGCGGGCGCGGCCGGTCTGGCCGTCACCGCGGCCGGCCTGTGGTGGGTGCTCGCGCACCGGGGCGTGGTGCGGGCGCTCGCTCTCGTATTGGTCGTGGCGGCGCCGCTCGCCGTCCTCGTGCTCTATGTCGCCGCCGGGCTGCTCTGGGTGGTGCTGGTCTCGCTCGGGCTGTGGGCGCTGGCCGTCTCCGCGGGCCGGGCCGCGCTGGTGGGGGAGACCGGCCCGGCGGCCCCGCGGGAGGCGCCGGCCGATCGCCCCGCCCGCCCCTTCCTGATCATGAATCCGCGCTCGGGCGGCGGGAAGGTCGGGAAGTTCCAGCTGGTGCACAAGGCCGAGGAACTGGGCGCCGAGGTCGTGGTGCTGGACCCCGCGCACCCGCAGGACGTGGCAGCCCTGGCCCGCCGCGCCGTCGACGAGGGCGCGGACCTGCTCGGCGTGGCCGGCGGTGACGGCACCCAGGCGCTGGTCGCGGGCGTGGCGGCGGAGCGCGGTCTCCCGTTCCTGGTGATCTCCGCGGGGACCCGCAACCACTTCGCCCTGGACCTCGGCCTCGACCGCGAGGACCCCTCGACCTGCCTGGAGGCCCTGACCGACGGCGTCGAGCTGCGGGTCGACCTCGGCTACGTCGGCGACCGCGTCTTCGTCAACAACGCCTCCTTCGGGGCCTATGCCGCGGTGGTGCAGAGCCCGGCGTACCGCGACGACAAGGCCCGTACGATCCTCGACCTGCTGCCGGACCTGCTGACCCGGCACAGCGGCCCGCGGCTGGCCGTCCGGGCCGGCACCACGGCCCTCGACGGGCCGCAGGCCGTACTGGTGAGCAACAACCCGTACCGCATGGGGGATCCGGCGGGCCTGGGACGCCGGGAGCGGCTGGACTCCGGCCTCCTGGGCGTACTGGGCGTGCATGTCGACAACGCGGCGCAGGCCGCCTGGATGCTGCGCGGCCGCCGCGGCTCCGGGCTGACCTCGCTCACCGCCACGGAAGTGGTCATCGACGCCGACGCGCCCGCCGTCCAGGCGGGCGTCGACGGCGAGGCCCTGACCCTGCCCACGCCGGTCCGCTGCCGGATCGCACCCGGCACCCTGCGCGTACGGGTGCCCCGCCACCGCCCCGGCGTGCCGCACAGCGCACCCACGATGAACTGGCGCCGGGTCCGCCGGCTGGCCGCGCGGATGGGGCGGACGGCACGGGGGCGCGCCGCCGGCTGAGCGCGGCCCGCCCGGTCCTGCCGAAGCTCCTCCGGCAGAGCGAAGCACGTCGGCCGGTGCGGCGGGTGCGCTCAGGCGGCGTGGCGGGTCTGGCGGCGGCGTATGGCGAGGGCGGTGCCGCCACTGGCGGCGATCAGCGTGGCGGCCACGCCGGCGATCACCGCGGTGCTGTCGTTCGTGCCGGTCTCGGCGAGGTCGGAGCCTTTGACCGCAGTCGACGGAGCGCTGTCGCTCTTCATCGTCTTGTCGATCCAGCCCGCGTAGGCGGGCGCGCTGGTGTAGAGGCCGGGGCCCTGCGAGCACGGCACTTTCGGGGCGCCGGGTCCCGAGGTGACGCCGATCAGCTCCCAGCGGCCGTTTCGGCCCTTTTGGACCTGCGGTCCGCCGGAGTCCCCGAAGCAGGCCATGGCCTTGGGCACGGTCGTGATCGTGCACAGCCGGGTCCGTTCCGCGTAGCCGGGCGCGCACTCGGACGCGGCGCCCCTGCGGGTGTTCAGCTCCTGCAGCCGGTCCGGGAAGGTGAACTCGGTGTCGACGGTGGTGCCGAAGCCCAGGAGCCGGGTCGGCGTGCCGGGCCGCCCCGCCTGCTCGGCGATCTTGATGGGTTGCTGGGCGACCGGGCGGTCCAGGCGTATCAGCGCGATGTCGTTCTTGTTGGCGGCCTTGTTGTCGCCGTTTGTATAGCCGGGGTGGACGAAGGTCCGGTCGATCTTCCGGACGGTGCCGCCGGACTTGCGGCGGTCGCTGCCGACCCGCACGATGCCGTCCAGCTCGAGCCCCTCGCCCTTTATGCAGTGAGCCGCCGTCAGCACCCACTGCTGATCGATCAGCGACGCCCCACAGTTCCCATCGATCAGACCCGGGGCGGACTCCGGGATGACCGCCATGAACGGGTACCTCTCGGTGGAGTCCGACCCGTTGACGATGGCTCCTGCGCTGCCGGCCATGACGGTGACGCAGGCCGCAGCGGCGAGAACGCCGACGGCAACGGTGCGGGCGGTACGGCGACGCAGCGGCGTGAAGCTGAACACAGAGGGTTCCCTTTTTGCTTGGTGGATCCGTATGCATTCAGCCTCGTTGTCCGATGCCTGCCGGACCACCCGGGCAGCGGGCCGGTCGATGGTAGGGCCAGCCCCCCTCCGCACTGGGGAAAACCCGGCGCCCGGAGGGCGGCTCGCCCGGCCCCTTTCGCCAGGAGCATCCCGAAGCTGTCCCAGCAAGAACCGCAGTGCTGTCCAAATCCGTGAACATCACCCGGCCGTGGATCGGGGTGCCTCCCGATCCCGTGAAAAACCGCTGTCACGACTGGTGTACTGAGCCACCCTCGGCTGAAACTCGGGAAGGGGAACCGAAGATGACGGAGCTCTATCCGGCCATCGAGCCGTACGCCACCGGGCTGCTGGACGTCGGCGACGCCAACCACGTGTACTGGGAGGTCTGCGGCAACCCCGAAGGGAAGCCCGCGCTGGTCGTCCACGGCGGGCCGGGGTCGGGATGCAGCACGCGCGCGCGGCGGTCCTTCGACCCGGACCGCTACCGCATCGTCCTCTTCGACCAGCGCGGCTGTGGACGCAGCACCCCGCACGCCAGTGACCCGGCCACCGACATGCGGTACAACACCACCGGCCATCTGCTCGCCGACATGGAGCAGTTGCGGGAGCACCTGGGCATCGACCGCTGGCTGCTGTGCGGTGGGTCGTGGGGCTCGACACTGATCCTGGCGTACGCGCAGCGGCACCCGGAGCGGGTGTCGGAGATCGTCATTCCCTGCGTCACCATGACCCGGCGTTCGGAGATCGAGTGGCTCTACCGGGGCGCCGGCCGGTTCTTCCCGGAGGCGTGGGAACGCTTCCTCGCCGGTGCTCCGGGAGTGGGGCCCGACGACGACATCGTCGGGGCGTACGCCCGCCTGATGGCGGACCCCGACCCCGCGGTGCGCGAGCGGGCCACCGCCGACTGGTGCGATTGGGAGGACGCGGTGCTCTCCCTGGAGTCGTACGGCGCTCCACGCCCTTACGGGGGCCGCCCCTCGGACGCCCGGGTGGCCCTGGTCCGGATCTGCTCGCACTACTTCTCGCACGGCGCCTGGCTGGAGGAGGGCGCCCTGCTGCGGGACGCCGGACGGCTGGCGGACATCCCGGGGGTGCTCATCCAGGGCCGCCAGGACATGGGAGGACCGCCGCACACCGCCTGGGAGCTGGCCCGCGCCTGGCCCGCCGCCCGGCTGACCCTCATCCCCGACGCGGGGCACAAGGGGAGCGAGGCGATGCGTGAGGCGGTGATCGGCGCGCTCGACCGGTTCGCCGGGAAGTGACTGCCGAAGGGGCGGGACGGGGGCTACGGGACGGCGGCCCGGTGACTTGCGCCGTCCCTGGTAGCCCGACGTTGATGTCGGATTCTCGCCAGCCGGACGGCGCCGACTGAGCAATCCTGAAGGCATGCACACCGACACCGAGCGCTGTCTGCGCGCCGTGCAGTCCAAGGATGCCCGCTTCGACGGCTGGTTCTACACCGCCGTGCTCACGACCCGTATCTACTGTCGCCCCAGCTGCCCCGTGGTGCCGCCCAAGCCGGAGAACATGCGGTTCTACCCGAGCGCGGCCGCCGCCCAGCAGGCCGGGTTCCGGGCCTGTAAACGGTGCCGCCCCGACGCCAGCCCGGGCTCTCCCGAGTGGAACGCGCGCGCCGACCTCGTCGCCCGCGCCATGCGGCTGATCGCCGACGGCATCGTCGACCGTGAGGGCGTCCCCGGCCTCGCGGCCCGGCTCGGCTACAGCACCCGGCAGACGGAGCGCCAGCTGCTTGCCGAGCTGGGCGCCGGGCCGCTCGCCCTGGCCCGCGCCCAGCGTGCCCAGACCGCCCGCCTCCTGGTGGAGACCACGGCGCTGCCGATGGCCGAGATCGCCTTCGCCGCCGGTTTCGCCAGCATCCGCACCTTCAACGAGACGGTACGGGAGGTCTTCGCGCTGTCCCCGACGGAGCTGCGGCGGCGCGCCAGGCCGGGGCCCCGTGCGGCGGTGCCCGGCGCGCTCGCGCTGCGGCTGCCCTTCCGGCAGCCGCTGAACCCCGACAACCTCTTCGGGCACCTCGCCGCCACCGCGGTCCCCGGCGTCGAGGAGTGGCGGGACGGCGCCTACCGCCGGACCCTGAACCTCCCCTACGGGCACGGCATCGTCGCCCTCGCACCCCGCCCCGACCACATCGACTGCCGCCTCTCCCTCACCGATCTGCGCGATCTGGCGGGCGCCATCGCCCGCTGCCGCCGGATGCTCGACCTCGACGCGGACCCGGAGGCCGTCGACGGGCTGCTCCGCGAGGACCCGCTGCTGGCGCCGCTCGTCGACAAGGCACCGGGACGACGGGTCCCGCGGACGGTCGACGCCGAGGAATTCGCGGTACGCGCCGTCCTCGGCCAGCAGGTGTCCACCGCGGCGGCCCGCACCCACGCCGGGCGGCTGGTCCGTGTGCACGGCGAACCCGTCGACGACCCGGACGGCGGCCTCAGCCACCTCTTCCCCACGTCCGCCGCGCTCGCCGAGCTGGACCCGGACGCGCTGGCGATGCCCCGCACCCGCCGCGCCACCCTCACCGGCGTCATCGCCGCCCTCGGCTCCGGCACGCTGCAACTGGGCGTCGGCAGCGACCGCGACGAGGCCCGCGAACGGCTCGCGGCGCTGCCGGGCATCGGCCCCTGGACCGTCGAATGCATCGCCATGCGCGCACTCGGCGACCCGGACGCCTTCACCCCGACCGACCTCGGGCTGCGCCGTGCGGCCGCCGGGCTCGGCCTGCCGCACACCCCGGCCGCCCTCACCCGGCACTCCGCGCACTGGCGCCCCTGGCGCGCCTACGCCGTCCAGTACCTCTGGGCGACCGACGACCACCCCATCAACCACCTCCCGACGAACTGAGGCCGCAGCCATGACGGTTCACCCACCCGCACCCGACGCGCCCCGCACCCACACCGTCCTGGACGGCACCCCGGTGGGGCCGCTCACCCTGGTCGCCGCCGGCCGGGCCCTCACCGGCCTGTACATGACCGACCAGCGCCACCGCCCGCCCCAGGAGACCTTCGGCGCTCCGGGGGACCCCGGCGAGCCGCCGTTCGCCGCGGCCATCGCCCAGCTCCGGGCCTATTTCCGTGGTGAGCTGACCACCTTCGACCTGCCGCTCGCGCTGCACGGCACGCCCTTCCAGCGCCGGGTCTGGGCGGCGCTGGGCACCATCCCGTACGGCGAGACCCTGTCGTACGGGCAGCTCGCCGAACGGCTCGGCGTCCCGACGGCGGCCCGCGCGGTCGGCCTGGCCAACGGGCGCAACCCGGTCGGCATCATCGTCCCCTGCCATCGCGTCGTCGGCGCCAACGGCAGTCTCACCGGCTACGGGGGCGGGCTCGACCGCAAGCGCCGCCTGCTCGCCTTCGAGCGGACGGCGGACGGGCTGTTCCCGGCGGAGGCGTGCGGGTGAGGAGCACGCGGGGTGCCCGCTCGCCGCTCATGGGTGGCGAGCGGGCACCGGTGTCATGCGCTGCGGTCCTTGAGGCTGCTGTGGTCCTTGAGACCGCGGTCCGTGAAGGGACGGTCCGTGAAGGGGCGCTCCGTGAAGGGGCCTTCGGCCCGGAAGGCCAGCTGGGTGAAGCGTTCGCCGATGCGGCGGTGGGTGGCGGCATCCGGGTGGAGCCCGTCGGGCAGCGGCAGTTCGGCGGCGTCGGCCTCGCCGTAGAGGTCACGGCCGTCGAGGTAGTGCAGGTTCGGGTCCTCGGCCGCTCGCTGCCGTACGATCCGGGCCAGCTCGTCCCGGATGACGCGCAGGGTCAGTTTGCCGTGGGCGCGCTCCGCGGGGTCGCCGGTGGCCAGGAACCGCAGTTGCCCGCTGCTGAGGGCACTGACGTCAGGCGCGCTGGGGCCGGGCGTGTCCTCGTGGATGGGGCACAGGAGGGGCGAGACGACCAGCAGCGGGGCGGCGGGGTGGCCTTCGCGGATGGTGTCGAGGAAGCCGTGGACGGCAGGGATGAAGGCGCGCAGGCGCATCAGATCGGCGTTCACCACATTGATGCCGATCTTGAGGCTGATGAGATCGGCGGGGGTGTCCCGCAGGGCGCGGGCGGTGAACGGGTCGAGCAGGGCGCCGCCGCCCATGCCCAGGTTGATCAGTTCCACACCGGCGCGGGTGGCGGCGAGTGCGGGCCACGTGGTGGTGGGACTGGCGGCGTTGGAGCCGTGGCTGATCGAACTGCCGTGATGCAGCCAGATTTTGCGGCCCCGGTCCGGCACGGGCTCGACGGGGGCGTCGGTGCGCAGGGCGACGAGTTCGGTGGTCTCGTCGTGCGGCAGCCAGATCTCTATGGTCTTGACGCCCTCGGGCAGGCCGGAGAACCGGAGGGTACCGGCCGGTCCCGGCTGCTGCTCGGCGGTTCCGGCGGCCATGTCGATGGTCAGGGTGTTGCCGCCGCTCACGCTTGCCCGGCCGGCCGGCCGGCCGTCGACCAGCAGGTCGTACACACCGTCCGGGCGGGCCGGGACACCCACGTAGACCCGCTTGGTGGGCAGCGCGTCCAGTTCGATGGCGGTGGCCCGCGTCCGGAAGACCAGCCGCACGCCGGAGGGCTGGGATTCCGCCATGGCGAGCTGCCCGTCCGTGTACTGGGCGCGGGCCCGGGCGGGCAGCCGGTGCGGCAGCACCCCGTGTGGGGTGTGCTCCAGGTCGAGGGCGCCGCGCAGGAGGTCCGCCGTGAGGGGCGTGGTGATCCAGTGGTGTTCGGTGTGCATCGTCCCAGCCTGGTGATCGAGATGCCGACGTGTGCGTTCAGATGTGGTGATGCGCTGACTGGCCTGTGGGCCTACGGTCCTACGGGCTGATCCGTGACGGCCGTGACAGCAGGTCTCAGGGCCCGGGCCAGTTCCGCAGGAGGGCGTCGAGGCGGTCCAGGATCCACGACCAGGTCTCCTGCGAGTCGGGAGCGCTGTGGCTGAAGCCGCCGGCCGACTCCAGGCTGATGTAGCCGTGGAAGACGCTGCCCAGCAGCCGGACGGCGTGTGTCTGGTCCGGCTCCGTCAGGTCGTAGCCGCGCAGGATCGCCCGCGTCATCTCTGCGTGTCTGGGCCCCGCGCTCGCCGCCGCCGTCTCCGGATCGAGCCGGAGACGTGCCGCGGTGTAGCGGCCGGGGTGCTCCCGGGCGTAGTCGCGGTAGACGTTGGCGAAGGCGGCCAGGGCGTCCTTGCCGGCCCGGCCGGCCAGGGCGGTGGCGACCCGGTCGGCAAGCTCCTCCAGCGCGAGCAGGGCGATCCCGGTCTTGAGGTCCTGGGAATTCTTGAGGTGCGAGTACAGACTCGCGGCCTTGACGTCGAACTGTCGCGCCAGCGCCGAGACGGTCACCTGATCGAAGCCGACCGTATCCGCCAGCTCCGCCCCCGCCTGGACCAGGCGTTCCGTGGTCAGTCCCGCGCGTGCCATGGCCTCCCCTTCAGTTGGCTATAGCGATTATGCATTTGCCTATAGGTTGTAGGCAACGCCAACTGGACGCCCGCACGTTTCGCACGTATCACCTGCCGTACGCCTCGCGCTCCGCACGCCTCGTGCCTCCACACACCGGACCGCCCCCCGGACTAGCGCTTGAGGAACTCCTCCATGTAGCGGCCGAATTCCTCGCTGCCCACGGATGACGCCTGCGCCCACGACTCGAAGTCGAGCGAGGTGGGGAAGTCGGACGTCGCAGCGATCCGCACCGACCGCTTGATGTCGGCATTGAGACTCTTGCTGCGCTGCGCGTACCGAGCGGCCAACTCCCTCGCCTTCGCCTCGGGATCCTCGGCCGGCAGATTGGCCAGGCCCCGTCGCACGGCCTCCTCGGCCTTGATGATGTCGCCCGACAGCAGCGCCGCGGTGGCATGGGCGGGACCCATGCGTTCGGTCAGCAGGAAGGAGCAACCACCCCCGGGGTGCAGGCCGATGTCGGCGAACGTCGGCCCGAAAGCGGCGCGCGGACCGGCGATGACGAGGTCGCAGGCCAGGGCGATATTGAGTCCGGCGCCCACGGCCGCGCCCTGGACGGCAGCGATCGTGGGGATGGTGAGTTCACGCAGGCCGAGGAAGGAGGCGTAGACCGATTTCAGATGCGCCCGGAGTTCGTGCACCGGCCTGGTGATGTCGCCGAACATGCTCTCCAGGTTCGCTCCGGCGCAGAAGGCCGGGCCGGCCCCGGCGACGATCAGGGCGCGAGCGTCCGCGTCGGCTGCGACGGCGGCGATGGCGGCCGCGAGTTCACCGAGCAGGTCGAGATCGAGGGCGTTGCGGCGTTCGGGCGCGTTGAGGCGGATGGTGCGGAGCGGGCCGTCACTTTCGAGCAGGACAAGGTCTGAGTTCATGGGACTCAGACTAAAACGGTGCCTTAAGGTCCTCGTCATGGTGCACAGAATCGAGCCCGCGGCAGAACCCCCGGTGACGCTCACCAGCCCGTACGAGCTGCTGACCGGCTACCTCGACTTCTACCGGGACGCCGTGCTGCGCAAGTTGCAGGGCATGTCCGACGAAGAGCTGAGAAACAGCCGTCTGCCCTCCGGCTGGGCCCCGTTGGGCTTGCTCAAGCACCTGGCGTGCGTGGAACTGCGCTGGCTGCAATGGGGGTTCAGCGGTGAGGATGTCGAAAATCCCTGGGGGGAATTTCGCGAGAGACCCGGACCGTGGCACGTGGACTCCGGCGAATCCTTCGCGGACGTCAAGGAGTTCTTCCAGGAACAGTGCGCCCGGTCCCGCGCCGTGGTTGCTGAAGCACGGCTGGAGGACCGGGCCGCCACCCTCGGCGGACACGTTCCGGCAGAGGAAGACCGGCCCACCCTGATCTGGATCCTCTTCCACCTGCTGCAGGAGTACGCCCGACACGCAGGGCACCTCGACGTCGCACGGGAATTGGCGGACGGAGCCATCGGCGAATAGACCGGCGGAAGTGCTCCCGCGAACTCCGCACCGGCCCGGAACGTCCGCTGCCCGATAGGGAGTTCGCGGGGCCGGGTCAGCCCATATTGGCCAGCGTCAGGTCGGCCACCACACACAGGCCGCCGACCTGAGCCACCAGCACACCGGCGGACACCGCCAGCGCCACGCCTGTGGTCAACCAGCGTCGTGCCACGACGTACGCAAGGCCGGTGACGACGAGAAGGAGAACGCAGAGCATCACTGCGAGGGTCATGCTGCTCCCAGGGGTCGGGGCCGGCGGGGAGCCGGCGCGAGAAGGTCTACCCGGTCCATGCCACACCTCCGGGTCGAGTGCCGCTCTCGAAGAGGCAGCGCGACGGCCTCCGGTTGCCTTGGCGCGTCCATGCCCGTTGCCCGTGTCCGCCCGGCCGCGCACGGACGCGCCGGCGGCCTCAGCCCTCGGCCACGCCGCCCCCGGACACGCCGACCACGCCCCGCACCTCGTCCACCAGCTCCGCCGCGGCCTCCAGCGAGCGCTTCAACTCCGTTCCCCCGTGCCCGATGCCGCCGAGCAGGGCGGAGGCCCGGTCACCGAAGCCGGGCGGTGTCTCCGGCATCGCCGAGGCCGCCGCGAGCGCGCCCTTCTCATTGAGACACCAGCGGCGGTGATGGGCGTGCAGCGCCTGGACGAGGTGACCGACGGCCCGGGACAGACACAGGGCCGCATGCAGCACGTCCCCGGCCGGGGACGACTTGCCCGCCATCGCCACCGAGAACCCTGCGTCCCAGACCCCGTCACGCGTCAGGGCCTTGCGCAGGGCCTCGGGGTAGGTCCGGGTCTCCTGGCGGAGGCGGTCCAGCTCCCCGCCGGTATCGGCGAGCACCCGGCCCAGCGCCACCTCGCCCGGGTAGGCGGGGGACCAGAAGCCGAGGGGGTGACCGGCCTGGACCCCGATCTCGAAGCGGCCCTCGCGGCACTCCTCCCACACCCGCCGCACCCGGTCGACATCCCGCAGTATCCAGTCCACCTTCCTCCCGTCGGGCAGCACCAGCCAGGCCCCGCCGTTGACCCATGCGCCCCAGGCACCCGGTCCGTACACCTCGACGGGGCCGCCGGTCACCTCCGCGGCCAGCGCCTGCAGCGCCGCCAGATCCGGCGCGCCGCGGTAGTAGACGCCCAGATCCCAGTCGGAGTCCGGCCGGTGGGTGCCCCGTGCCCGGCTTCCCCCGAGCATCACCCCGACAACTCCCGGCACCTGCGCGACCTTCGTGGCAATGTCATCCATCCCGCCACGCTAAAGGAGGCACCACAGCCACCGCCCGCCTTTATCCGGGCGTACCGTCAGCCCCGGCCGGCAGCACGCCGTCCTCCAGTTCCGCCGGGCCGCCGTCGTCCGCGAGGGTTTTCAGGGCGGCGCCGAGGCGCAGGGCCATCCCGCGGCTGACCAGGGTCTGGGCCTCGTCCCAGTGGACCATGCGCCAGGACAGCAGCTCGTCCTCCTGGACACGGATCGCGGACAGCTGCGCGGCGTCCAGCACGCCGCCATCGTAGAGGTAGAACACCAGCGGAGGCCGGTCCGTGCTGCGTACCCAGTCGACGGCGAGCAGCGGGCCCGGCTTGACGTCCAGGCCGATCTCCTCGGCGGTCTCACGGCGGGCCGCCTGCCGGGGCGACTCGCCGTGGTCCGACTCGACGGTGCCGCCCGGCAGGATCCAGGTGTCGCGGTAGTTGGGCTCCACGAGCAGAATGCGGCCCTCCGCGTCGCGGAAGAGGACGCCCGCGCCCGCGAGCACGCGGGGCAGACCGGCGAGGTAGGTGGCGTAGTCCATGGTGGTCACGGCGCGAGCCTAGACGGAACGGGTCCGGGGCCGGGCCGCTCTTGGAGATCTTCGCGGCGCACCCCGGGGGCGCTCGGCTGCACCGCGGAGCGAAGTGCCCTGGTCGCCGGACCCCTCGCCGGATAAGGTCACAGCGGCGCGACTGCCCGTACGGAAAGCAAGGGGAAACACGGTGGCGGACGCAGCAAGGACTTCTTCGGCGCAGGTGCTGATCGCCGCGGACAAATTCAAGGGCTCGCTCACGGCCGTCGAGGTCGCCGAGCATGTCACGGCCGGTCTGCGACGGGTGGTTCCCGGGCTGGACGTGGCGGCCGTGCCGGTCGCGGACGGCGGCGACGGAACGGTCGCGGCGGCACTCGCGGCCGGCTTCACCCGCCACGAGGCACGGGTCACCGGCCCGACCGGTGCGCCCGTGACGGCCACCTTCGCGCTGCGCGTGGGGGCATCCCCAGCGGGCGCCGGGGGAGGCACCGCGGTGGTGGAGATGGCGGAGGCCTCCGGGCTCCAGCACCTCCCCGCGGGTGTCTTCGCGCCCCTGACGGCGACCACGTACGGCACCGGCGAACTGCTGCGCGCGGCCCTCGACGCGGGCGCGACCTCGATCGTCTTCGGCGTCGGCGGCAGCGCCACGACCGACGGCGGTGCCGGCATGCTCGCGGCGCTGGGCGCCCGGTTCCTGGATGCGGACGGCGAGCCGGTCGCCCCCGGCGGCGGCCCGCTGCGCGACCTGGCCACGGCCGACCTGTCGGGGCTGGACCCCCGGCTGGCGGAGACCGGCATCGTGCTGGCCAGCGACGTCGACAACCCGCTCACGGGCCCCAAGGGCGCCCCGGCGGTCTACGGCCCGCAGAAGGGCGCGAGCGAGGAGGACGTGGCCACGCTGGACGCCGCGCTGGCGCACTACGCCGAGGTGCTGGGGCGTGCGGTGGGGCCGAAGGCCGCCAAAGCCGCGGCGGCACCCGGCGCGGGCGCCGCGGGCGGGATCGGCTACGGCGCGCTGGTCGGCCTGGGCGCGGAGTTCCGGCCCGGGATCGAGGTGATGCTCGACGTCCTGGGCTTCGCCCCGGCGCTGGCGAAGGCCACCTTCGTCATCACCGGTGAGGGCTCGCTCGACACCCAGACGCTGCACGGCAAGGCGCCGGCCGGGGTCGCCGCCGCGGCCCGCGCGGCCGGCGTGGACGTGGTCGCGGTCTGCGGCCGGCTCCAGCTGCCGCGGGAAGCGCTCGGCGCGGCCGGCATCCGGCGGGCCTACGCCCTGACGGATCTGGAGCCCGATCCGGCCCGCTGTATGGCCGAGGCGGGCCCGCTGCTGGAGCGGGCGGCGGAGCAGCTGGCGCGGGACTTTCTGGTCTGAGGCGCGGCGCGGGCCGCACCCACCACAACGCCGCGGGCCCCGGGCGAAAGAATTCGCTCGGGGCCCGCGGCGTTGTCCGCTTCGTGCGTCCGGGGGTACTAGGGGAGCTGTGCGGCGCGGGACTCGGCCCGCGACTCGCGGCGGTTGTCGCGGAAGGTGTTCACCCTCCGGGCCGTCGCGAACAGCGGGATCATCGCGCCCAGGACCACCTGCAGGGCGCAGCCGGTCTGCAGCAGCAGCTGGCCGCCGGGGGCGTCCAGCGCCCAGGCCGTCAGCATGCCCATGCTGAGCACGATCCAGCTGAGCATCGCCACCGCGAGCCGCCCCCGCGGCTTGGGGTACTCGACCCGGCTCACCATCAGCCAGGCCACCCCGACGATCGCCAGCAGCGTCGGCACGAACGGCAGCTCCAGCAGCACGATGGCGACGACGGTCAGGGCGCCGAACGGGCCGGGCATGCCCTGGAACATTCCGTCGCGCATCGGCACGCAGGAGAACCGCGCAAGCCGGAGCACCACCGCCAGCAGCACCACGACGGCCGCGACCACGGACACCCGCTGGTTCGCGTCGTGGGTGACCATGCCCCAGGTCACGACGAAGTACGCGGGCGCCAGGCCGAAGCTGATCAGGTCGGAGAGGTTGTCGAGCTCGGCCCCCATCGCCGAGGCCCGCAGCTTGCGCGCCACCATCCCGTCGAACAGGTCGAAGACCGACGCCAGCAGCATGAGGATCACGGCCATCGCCGCGCTGTGCCGGGCCATCCCGCCGTCATCCGTGCCCGTCAGATGCGGGATCAGCACGCCGGTGGTGGTGAAGTACACGGCCATGAAGCCGCAGATGGCGTTGCCGAGGGTGAGGGTGTCCGCTATCGACAGCCGCGTGGACAGCGGCATGTCGTCCTCGTCCTCGTCGGCCTCGGGCACCCAGCCCGCCTGTGTCTCCGGATCAATCACGGTCAAGACGAGTCACCCCCGCGGTGGTCGCCTGGCCGACCTCGACCGCCGCCTCGACGCCCTCCGGGAGGTAGACGTCGACGCGCGAGCCGAAGCGGATCAGTCCGATCCGCTCACCCTGCTCGACCTTGGTGCCCTGGGGCACGTAAGGAACGATGCGGCGGGCCACCGCGCCGGCGATCTGCACCATCTCGATGTCGCCGAGCTCGGTGTCGAAGTGCCAGACGACCCGCTCGTTGTTCTCGCTCTCCTTGTTGAACGCCGGGACGAACCCGCCGGGGATGTGCTCCACGGACGTCACCGTGCCGACCAGGGGCGCACGGTTGACGTGGACGTTCAGCGGGCTCATGAAGATCGCGACGCGGGTGCGCCCGTCCTTCCACGGCATGATGCTCTGCACCACGCCGTCAGCCGGAGAGATGACACGGCCCTGAGCGATCTCCCGCTCGGGGTCGCGGAAAAACCACAGCATGCCCGCCGCCAGCGCGGTGGTGGGCACGGCAACGGCGGCCCAGCGACCCGACCGGCGGGACCGGGCGAGGCTGACCGCTGCCGTGGCAACGGTCGGCAGGAGCCACGGCGACGCTCCGCGCGCGAGGCGGACGCTACCGCGTGGTGCAGAGGATTGGCTGTGGGGCATGGATGACCTTCGTAGCGGAGGATGCCGCGTATGGATACGGGGGACGGCGGCTTTCCGGGGATGCTATCGGTTACGAGCGGCAACTGGCCAAGAGCCAGAGCCAATCCGTGGCCGAAGAACGATGACGGGGTGTGATCTTCGTCTAGGACAAAGTGCCCCAAACGGGATGTTCACCCCTGGATCCGGTACTCCTCCAGTAGCCGTCGCCCAATGATCATTTTCTGGATCTCGGCGGTTCCTTCGCCGATCAGGAGCATCGGGGCCTCGCGGTAGAGCCGCTCGATCTCGTACTCCTTGGAGAAGCCGTAACCGCCGTGGATGCGGAAAGCGTCTTCCACGACCTCCTTGCAGTACTCGGAGGCCAGGTACTTCGCCATGCCCGCTTCGAGGTCGTTTCGCTGGCCCGAGTCCTTTTTGCGAGCGGCATTAACCATCATCGCATGCGCGGCTTCGACCTTTGTCGCCATTTCCGCCAGTTTGAACTGGATGGCCTGGTGCTGCGCGATCGGCTTGCCGAAGGTGTGCCGCTGCTGGGCGTACGAAACACCCAGCTCGAAGGCGCGCTGGGCGACACCGCAGCCGCGGGCGGCCACATTGACCCGGCCGACCTCGACGCCGTCCATCATGTGATAGAAGCCACGTCCGGTCTCGCCGCCGAGCACCCGATCGGCCGGGATCCGCAGCCCGTCCATGATCAGCTCGGTGGTGTCGACGCCCTTGTAGCCCATCTTGTCGATCTTGCCCGGAATGGTCAGGCCGGGGCGCACCTCGCCGAAGCCGGCCTCCTTCTCCACGAGGAAGGTCGTCATCGACTTGTGCGGGGCAGTGCCCTCCGGATGGCCCTCGTCCGTCCGGCACAGCACCGCGACGAGCGTCGACGAACCACCGTTGGTGAGCCACATCTTCTGCCCGTTGAGGACGTATTCGTCGCCCTCCCGCACGCCCTTGGACGAGATCGCCGAGACGTCCGAACCCAGCGCCGGTTCCGACATCGAGAAGGCGCCGCGGATCTCACCGGCCGCCATCTTCGGCAGGAAGTAGTCCTTCTGCTCCTGCGTGCCGTGCTGCTTGAGCATGTAGGCCACGATGAAGTGGGTGTTGATGATGCCCGACACGCTCATCCAGCCGCGGGCGATCTCCTCGACGGTCAGCGCGTAGGTGAGCAGGGACTCGCCCAGGCCGCCGTACTCCTCGGGAATCATCAGGCCGAACACGCCGAGTTCCTTCAGGCCCTCGACGATCTGCGACGGGTACTCGTCGCGGTGCTCCAGTCCGGTGGCGACCGGAATGATCTCCTTGTCCACGAAATCGCGGACGGTGGAGAGGATTTCCTGCTGGATGTCGGTCAGGCCCTCGGTCTGCGCGAGACGGGTCATGGCTACTTCTCCTTCTTGGCCGGAGGGGCCTGCAGCTCCGGGCGGCCGGGCTGCTCGCCGCCGCGCTCCTTGATGTAGGTGGCCGTGGGGACCATGACCTTGCGCCGGAAGACGCAGACCAGGGTGCCGTCCTGCTTGTAGCCCTTGGTCTCGACGTACACGATGCCGCGGTCCGTCTTGGAGCGCGAGGGCGTCTTGTCCAGCACGGTGGTCTCGCCGTAGATCGTGTCGCCGTGGAAGGTCGGCGCCACATGCTTCAGCGACTCGATCTCCAGGTTGGCGATGGCCTTTCCGGAGACGTCGGGCACCGACATGCCCAGCAGCAGCGAGTAGATGTAGTTGCCGACGACGACGTTCTTGCCGAAATCGGTGGTCTGCTCCGCGTAGTTGCTGTCCATGTGCAGCGGGTGATGGTTCATCGTGAGCAGACAGAAGAGGTGGTCGTCGTACTCGGTGACGGTCTTTCCAGGCCAGTGCTTGTACACATCGCCGACGGTGAACTCTTCATAGGTACGGCCGAACTGCATGGTGCTTATGCCTCCGGGGCCTCGAACTTGGATGTGCGGGTCATGCCGGCGGCCCGGCCCTTGCCGGCGACGACCAGTGCCATCTTCCGGCTCGCCTCGTCGATCATCTCGTCGCCGAGCATCGCGGAACCCTTGGCGCCGCCCGCCTCCGAGGTGTGCCACTCGTAGGCGTCCAGGATCAGCTCGGCGTGGTCGTAGTCCTCCTGGGAGGGGGAGAACACCTCGTTGGCGGCCTCGACCTGACCGGGGTGCAGTACCCACTTGCCGTCGAAGCCGAGGGCGGCGGCGCGGCCGGCGACCTCGCGGTAACCGTCAACGTTCTTGATCTGAAGGTACGGACCGTCGATCGCCTGCAGATCGTAGGTGCGGGCCGCCATCAGAATGCGCATCAGAATGTAGTGATAGGCATCCGCCCCATAGCCGGGCGGCTGCTCGCCGACCACCAGGGACTTCATGTTGATGGACGCCATGAAGTCGGCCGGGCCGAAGATGATGGTCTCCAGGCGCGGTGAGGCGCCGGCGATCGCATCGACGTTCACCAGGCCCTTGGCGTTCTCGATCTGCGCCTCGATGCCGATCCGGCCCACGTCGAAGCCCATGGTCTTCTCGATCTGCGTCAGCAGCAGGTCCAGCGCCACGACCTGCTGGGCGTCCTGGACCTTCGGCAGCATGATGCAGTCGAGGTTCTGCCCCGCGCCCTCGACGACCGTGATGACGTCCCGGTACGTCCAGTGCGTCGTCCAGTCGTTGACCCGTACGACCCGGGTCTTGCCCGTCCAGTCGCCCTGGTTCAGCGCCTCGACGATGTGGTGGCGGGCGCCCTCCTTGGCGAGCGGCGCGCAGGCGTCCTCCAGGTCCAGGAAGACCTGGTCGGCCGGGAGGCCCTGGGCCTTCTCCAGGAAGCGCGGGTTGCTGCCGGGGACCGCGAGACAGGAGCGGCGCGGGCGCAGCCGGGAGACCGGCGGTGCGGCCTGGGTCATGCGGGGACCTCCAGGGGGTCGAGCTGGTTCGCTTTCCGGATCTCGTCGACGATACGGCCGATGATCTCCGTAATACCGAAGTCCTTGGGGGTGAACACGGCCGCCACTCCGGCTTCCCGGAGCGCCGCCGCATCGGCGGAGGGAATGATGCCGCCGACGATGACGGGTATAGGAGGGCCGCCAGGCCCGGGAGTGGTGTCGACGCCGGTGCGCCGCAGGCGGGCCAGGACGTCCGGGACCAGCTCGGCGTGCGAGCCGGACAGGATCGACAGGCCCACGCAGTGCACGTCCTCGGCGACCGCGGCCGAGACGATCTGTTCCGGGGTCAGCCGGATGCCCTGGTAGATGACCTCGAAGCCGGCGTCACGGGCCCGTACGGCGATCTGCTCGGCGCCGTTGCTGTGCCCGTCCAGGCCGGGCTTGCCGACCAGCAGCCGCAGCTTTCCGCTGCCGAGTTCGGCGGCCGTCCTGTCGACCTTCTCGCGGACCGCGGCCAGCGGGCTGCCCTCCTCGGCGGCGACCGCCAGGGGAGCGCTGGAGACGCCCGTGGGGGCCCGGAACTCGCCGAAGACGTCCCGCAGCGCCCAGGCCCACTCGCCGGTCGTCACACCGGCGCGGGCGCACTCCAGGGTGGCCGCGAAGAGGTTGCCGTCACCGGCCGCCGTCTTCTTCAGCACCGACAGCGCGTCCTGCGCCCGGACCTCGTCGCGGTTGTCCCGCCACTCGTGCAGGGCCTGGACGACGCGTGCCTCGTTGGCCGGGTCGACGGTCATGATGGCGGTGTCGAGGTCCGCGGTGAGCGGGTTGGGCTCGGTGCCCTCGAAGCAGTTGACGCCGACGATCTTCTCCTCGCCGGCCTCGATCCGGGCCCGCCGCTCGGCGTGCGCGGTGACCAGCTGCGACTTGAGGTAGCCGGACTCCACCGCGGCCATCGCGCCGCCCATCTCCTGGATCCGCCCGATCTCCGCCAGGCAGTCCTCGACCAGGGCGTCCACCTTGGCCTCGATGACGTGCGAGCCGGCGAAGATGTCCTCGTATTCGAGCAGGTCGCTCTCGTGGGCGAGGACCTGCTGGATGCGCAGCGACCACTGCTGGTCCCAGGGCCGCGGCAGTCCCAGGGCCTCGTTCCAGGCCGGGAGCTGGACGGCGCGGGCGCGGGCGTCCTTGGAGAGCGTGACGGCCAGCATCTCCAGGACGATCCGCTGGACGTTGTTCTCCGGCTGCGCCTCGGTCAGGCCGAGCGAATTGACCTGGACGCCGTAGCGGAACCGGCGCTGCTTCTCGTTCTCGATGCCGTAGCGCTCGCGGGTGATCTTGTCCCAGATGCGCCCGAAGGCGCGCATCTTGCACATCTCCTCGACGAAGCGGACGCCGGCGTTCACGAAGAACGAGATACGGGCCACGACATCGCCGAACTTCTCCGGCGGTACCTGCCCGGAGTCCCGCACCGCGTCCAGCACCGCGATCGCGGTGGACATCGCGTACGCGATCTCCTGGACCGGCGTGGCGCCCGCCTCCTGCAGGTGGTAGCTGCAGATGTTGATCGGGTTCCACTTGGGGATGTGCGCCACCGTGTACGTGATCATGTCGGTGGTCAGCCGGAGCGAGGGTCCCGGCGGGAAGACGTGCGTCCCGCGCGAGAGGTACTCCTTGACGATGTCGTTCTGCGTCGTCCCCGACAGCTTGGAGATGTCGGCGCCCTGCTCCTCGGCGACCACCTCGTACAGCGCCAGCAGCCACATGGCCGTCGCGTTGATGGTCATCGAGGTGTTCATCTGGTCCAGGGGTATGTCCTGGAACAGCCGTCGCATGTCGCCGAGGTGGGACACCGGGACCCCGACCCGGCCGACCTCGCCGCGGGCGAGGATGTGGTCGGGGTCGTAACCGGTCTGCGTCGGGAGGTCGAACGCGACCGACAGACCCGTCTGGCCCTTGGCGAGATTACGCCGGTACAGCTCGTTGGACGCCTCGGCGGTGGAGTGGCCGGCGTAGGTCCGCATCAGCCACGGACGATCCTTCTGACGCTCAGTCATATCAGGCCCGTATCTTCGTGGTCCGGAGTCCGAGTTGCCTCAGACGTTCCGGAACCGGTTGATGGCGTCGAGGTGCTTGGCGCGCATTTCTTCGTCACGCACGCCCATCCCCTCCTCGGGGGCCAGTGCCAGCACGCCGACCTTGCCCTGGTGGAGGTTGCGGTGCACGTCGTACGCCGCCTGTCCGGTCTCCTCGAGGCTGTATGTCTTCGACAGCGTCGGGTGGATCTTGCCCTTGGCGATCAGGCGGTTGGCCTCCCACGCCTCGCGGTAGTTGGCGAAGTGCGAGCCGATGATCCGCTTCAGCGACATCCACAGGTAGCGGTTGTCGTACTCGTGCATGTAGCCCGAGGTCGAGGCGCAGGTGGTGATGGTGCCGCCCTTGCGGGTGACGAAGACGGACGCGCCGAAGGTCTCGCGGCCGGGGTGTTCGAAGACGATGTCGATGTCCTCGCCGCCGGTGAACTCGCGGATGCGCTTGCCGAAGCGCTTCCACTCCTTCGGGTCCTGGGTCCGCTCGTCCTTCCAGAACTTGTAGCCCTCGGCGTTGCGGTCGATGATCGCCTCGGCGCCCATCTTCCGGCAGATTTCCGCCTTCTGGTCGGAGGAGACCACACAGATCGGGTTGGCGCCGCCGGCCAGCGCGAACTGGGTGGCGTAGCTGCCGAGTCCGCCGCTGGCGCCCCAGATCAGGACGTTGTCGCCCTGCTTCATCGCCGCGCCGTTCTTGGAGACGAGCTGGCGGTAGGCGGTCGAGTTGACCAGACCGGGCGACGCCGCCTCCTCCCAGCTCAGGTGCTTCGGCTTCGGCATCAGCTGGTTGGACTTGACCAGCGCGATCTCGGCCAGGCCGCCGAAGTTGGTCTCGAAGCCCCAGATCCGCTGCTCGGGGTCGAGCATGGTGTCGTTGTGGCCGTCGGAGGACTCCAGCTCGACGGACAGGCAGTGCGCGACGACCTCGTCGCCGGGGCCCCAGGAGTTGACGCCCGGCCCGGTGCGCAGGACCACGCCCGCGAGGTCGGAGCCGATGACGTGGTACGGCAGGTCGTGCCGCTTGGTGAGCGGGGAGAGCTTGCCGTAGCGCTCCAGGAACCCGAACGTCGACATCGGCTCGAAGATCGAGGTCCAGACGGAGTTGTAGTTCACGGAGGAGGCCATCACGGCCACCAGCGCCTCGCCCGGGCCCAGCTCCGGCACCGGCACGTCGTCGACGTGCAGCGACTTGCGGGGGTCCTTCTCCTTGGTCTCCAGGCCGGTGAACATGTCGGCCTCGTCCTTGTGCACGGTCACCGCGCGGTAGGACTCGGGGATGGTCAGGCCGGCGAAGTCGGCGCTGGTGGTGTCAGGCGCGAGGATTGCGTCCAGGATTTCGTTCACGGGGTGCCTCCGGCGAAGCGCGTTGCGGAAACGGCTTGAGGGAACGTCGGGGTGGTGCGGGAGGTGGTGCCGTCGGTTCGGCCGGGGTCGGCGCCGTTGCCGTCGTCTCTGCGGGGGTCGCAGAACCGTCGGCCGCGGTGCCTGGCAGCGCTGGGTGAGCGCGTGCCCAGCGGCAGCTGGGAAGTGCCTGTGACGCAGGCATCCGGGCGGACAGCCCATAGGGCTGGTGGGACAGCCGGCGTGCGTGGATTCGCAGCACGCCGGCCGCCCGGACACCCTCAACGTATGACACCGCGTGCCAGTCGACAAGACACTGAGTGCCAAGAATTTCTCTCAGATGTCATCTGGTCGGCACGCATGAGCAAAAAAGGCCCGCTGAGGGGCCTGTCGATTACGCAAAGAAATGGAATATGTGCGCAGAGTGTGCAGGGGCGGCGTTACGCCATCCGTGTCGCGGCCCGGTCGGTCCAAGGGCACCGGGCCGCGTTCCCGTCGGGTTCCGGCGGAAGGCTGTTACTTGTGATCTTTTACTTGTGTTCTTTGATCGCCTTGCGGATGGTGCGCATGACCTCGTCCAGCGGGGCGTCCGTGCGGGCCACCGCGACCAGCACCTCGCCCTCCCGCGAGACGGCCGCCGGTGGGGTCTCCCCGCTGCCGGTGCGGCCCGCGCCGATGCCGGCGCCGAAGGTCTCCCGGACGATCTCGAAGGCGTGGTCGAGCTGGGCCTCGACATCGCCCTGGGCGTCGGCCCGCAGCCAGCGCCGCAGCACGTGATTGTGCGCGGTGACCACGGCGGACGCCGCGACCTCGGCGAGCAGCGGATCGTCGTCGCCCTCGCGGTGGGCGCCCTCGTCGAAGTGGCCCAGGAGATAGCGGGTGAACAGCCGCTCGTAGCGGGCCACCGAAGCGATCTCGGCCTCCCGCAGGGTGGGGACCTCGCGGGTCAGGCGGTAGCGGGCCACCGACACGGCCGGGGAGGCCGCGTACATCCGCATGACCTCCTTGATGCCGCGGCAGACCGTGTCCAGGGGGTTCTCGTGCGGCGGAGCGGCGTCCAGGACGGCCTCCGCGCGGACGAGGGTGTCGTCGTGGTCGGGGAAGATCGCCTCTTCCTTGGAACGGAAGTGGCGGAAGAAGGTACGCCGGGCGACGCCCGCGGCGGCCGCGATCTCATCGACCGTCGTCGCCTCGTAGCCCTTGGTCGCAAACAGCTCCATCGCCGCCGACGACAATTCACGGCGCATTTTGAGCCGTTGCGCGGCCGCCCGGCGGGTACCGGGAGTGGCGTTGTCGGGGGTGTCGGAGGGGTGCGTACGAGCGGGCTGGGACATGTGGGGACGGTACTGCATATTTACGCGACCTGCGGCATGAGGTACAGCCTGTGCCCCCGTGAGCGGGGGTGGACCGCCGTCGGGTTCCAGCAGTCCACCCCACCCTCCCCCGGCCGGGCCGGGGTGCCGCCACGCGTCAGCGCCGGGCGTACTCACGGAAGCCGCGGCCGGTCTTGCGGCCGAGGCAGCCCGCGGCGACGAGGTGCTCCAGCAGCGGCGACGGGGCCAGCCCGGGGTCGCGGAACTCCGCGTGCAGCACCTTCTCGATGGCCAGCGACACGTCCAGGCCGACCACGTCGAGGAGTTCGAACGGGCCCATCGGGTACCCGCCGCCGAGCTTCATGGCGGCGTCGATGTCGTCCAGCGTCGCGTAGTGCTCCTCGACCATCTTGATCGCGTTGTTCAGGTACGGGAACAGCAGCGCGTTCACGATGAACCCGGCCCGGTCGCCGCAGTCCACGGGGTGCTTGCGGACCTTGGCGCAGACCGCCCGCACGGTGGCGTGGACGTCGTCGGCCGTCAGGACCGTACGGACCACCTCGACCAGCTTCATGGCGGGCGCCGGGTTGAAGAAGTGCATCCCGATGACGTCCTGCGGGCGCGTGGTGGCGCGGGCGCAGGCCACGACCGGCAGCGAGGAGGTGGTGGTGGCCAGAACGGCGCCCGGCTTGCAGACCTTGTCCAGGGTCGTGAACAGCTCCTGCTTGACCGCCAGGTCCTCGGCCACCGCCTCGACCGCGAGGTCCACCTCCGCGAACGCGTCCAGCGACCCGGCCGGGGTGATCGCCGCCAGCGCGGCGTCCCGGGCCTCGGCGCTCATCCGGCCCTTGTCCACGGAGCGGCCCAGCGACTTGGCGATCCGGGCCTTGGCCTTCTCGGCCTTCTCCAGGCTGCGGGCGGCCAGCACGACCTTGTAGCCCGCCTTGGCGAAGACCTCGGCGATCCCGCTGGCCATCGTCCCGGAGCCGGCCACGCCGACGCCGGTGACGGTCCGCCCGCCGGCCGGCTCGTCGCCGTCCGCGGGGCTCTCCGCGTCCGGCACGACCGTGGCTCCCCCAGCTACCGCTGGGAGGTGCCCCCAGCCCGGCGCTTCGTACGTGTAGAAGCCGCGGCCCGCCTTGCGGCCGGTCAGCCCCGCCTCGGCGAGCTGGCCCAGGATCGGCGCGGGGGCGTGCAGCCGGTCCTGGGACTCGGCGTACATCGCCTCCAGGACGGTCCGCGCGGTGTCCACGCCGATCAGGTCGAGCAGCGCCAGCGGGCCCATGGGCAGGCCGCAGCCCAGCCGCATCGCGGCGTCGATGTCCTCGCGGGTGGCGTACTTGGACTCGTACATCGCCGCGGCCTGGTTCAGGTAGCCGAACAGCAGGCCGTCGGCGACGAAACCGGGGCGGTCACCCACCGCGATCGGGTCCTTGCCCAGGGCGTGCGCCAGCTCCGTGACGGCCGCGACCGCGGCCGGCGCGGTGAGCACGGAGGAGACCACCTCGACCAGCTTCATGGCCGGTGCGGGGTTGAAGAAGTGCACACCGAGCACCCGCTCGGGGCGCTGCGAATCGGCGGCCAGCCGGGTCACGGACAGCGCGTTGGTGCCGGTGGCCAGGATGGTGTCCGGGCGGACCACGGCGTCGAGCCCGGCGAAGACCTGCCGCTTGAGCTCGTAGTCCTCGGGCACGACCTCGATGACGAGATCGGCGTCCGCCGCGGCCTGCAGATCGGTGAAGGTGCGGAACCGGGCCAGGATGTCCTGCCGCTCCCGTTCCGTGATCCGCTCGCGCCGCACCGCGCGGGCGGTGGCGGCTTCCAGGGCCGTGACGGCGTGCCGGGCCGCGGCCTCGTCGGTGTCGATGCCGATGACCTCGCGGCCGGCCCGGGTCAGCACCTCGGCGATACCGGTACCCATGGTGCCCAGGCCGACGACGGCGACGGTGGAAAGGGACAGGGGGGAGGCTTCAGTTGAGAGATCAGGGGTGGACTGAGGGCCCATCGCGAGACTCCTGAGGGTGTTCCCCTGGCAACAGGGGAGAAGTGACGACTGAGGGGTATCCGCGCGGTGCGATACCTGCACTGCGCAGCGGCGGAAGGGCGGCGGTGAGCCGCGGAGCCGCAGCGCTGCGAGAGCACCGGCGGTGCGGGAGGTACGGCGGGCCCTGTCCCGGGGCCGTGCCGTGTTCTCCGTACTGATGTCGTGCTGTGCCGAACCGACTTCACTCTGTGGCGGCTGCGTCACCAGGCCGCCCGAGCAGTGGTGCTGCTCGTTCCAGCAGGTTAACCGGTGAGTAACCAGAGCGCCAGGGGTAGCGGGGGTCATTAGGCTGTGGTGCGGACCACGTCGCGGGAACCGGGGCGGCCCGGCGGGAGGGGATCTTCAAATGGAAGAGGAATTCCACGAGTTGACGGACCGGGTGCGGGCCGAACTCCGCTCCCCGCAGGATCTGGTCGCCTACGAACGGCTGCTGGGGCTGGCCCGCAAGAACACCCCGGCCGGGCGGGAGGAACTGGCCCGGATGCTGGTCGCCGTCGAACGCCCGCTGTGGGCCAGGGAGATCGCCGCCTTCATCCTGGGCTGCGCCGGCGACAAACGGGCCTTCGAGACGCTGGTGCTGCTGCTGAACTACCGCGACCCGGTGCGCTGCGCCACCGCCGCACACGCCCTGGCCCGCCTCGGCGACCCCCGCACCGCCCGCGCCGCCGCCGCGCTGGCCACCAACCCGCTGCGCACCGCCTACGCCCTGCACCCGGTCAGGCTGCTCGCCGAACTCCGCGCACCACAGTCCGTCCCCGCGCTGATCGCGACCCTGGAGCGGCTGCTGACCCCGCACAACCCCTACTGGCGGGTCGCGCTCGCCTGCGTCGAGGGCCTGGGCGCCCTGGGCGACCGCCGCGCGGTCCCCGCCCTCACCACGGCCGTCACCCACCCCCGACTGGCGGCCGCGGCAGCCGCCTCACTGGCGCGCCTGGGGGTACACGAGGACGCGCCGACCCCGGCCGGGCCGGGGGCGGCGGAGGGTCGCGCGGGGGAGGACGTGCCCGGTCAGGGGCCGGGGGAGCGGAGTGAGGGGTCCGCCGGCGGTTCCGCTCCGGACGTCAGCGGGCGCCGGTAGCGCGGCCCGGGGCGCTGTGGTCGCCCCCTCGTACGCCTTCTGTGGCCCGTCCGGCATAAAACCGGCCCATTCAGCGTCCTGGCGGTGGGCCGCCGTCCCGGTCCGCTGGCGGAGACTGCGGAAGGGGTCGCCGCCGGGCACGGTCAGACGTCCCTACGCCACAGACATCACCGCGGACGGCAGGGCGGCGCCATCCATGACACCGGCCCCATCAAGCCCATGCCGACGCCCCGTCCGCCGTGCCGGGACAATCCGTAACCGGCGTCTGCCACACTCGGTACGTCAATAGGAGGCCCCATGGCTGAGTTGATCCATAGCCGATACGCCGCCCTGGTGGCCGCCTACCGTGAGGCTCAGGAAGAGGAGCCGGAGGAGACAGTCCCCGTGCGGGGCTTCGTCTTTCCCGACGACGCCGAGAAGGCAGACGGATAGGCGCACTGAGGCACGAAACGCCCCCGGATCAGATCCGAGGGGCGCTTTTGCCGCGGCGAACGACACGGGACCGGTTCATATCAGGGTCAGCTGGGTCGGTTCCGCCGGTGAGCAGGGCTCGTCCTTCCCGGAGGCGTCGGCCGGACCTGGGGCGGCATCCGGCGAGGGGATCTTGCGGGCTGCGCCGGGACGGGCGGGGCCGATGCCGAACTCCGCGGCGAATTCGTGGACCTGGCGGGTGATCCGGCGCTGGTACCAGGTGGGGGCGTAGGCGCCGTCGCCGTACATCGTCCGGTAGCGGTGCACCAGATGCGGGTGGTGGTGCTCCAGCCACGACAGGAACCATTCACGGGCGCCGGGCCGCAGGTGGAGTACGAGCGGGGTGACCGAGCCGGCGCCGGCTTCTGCGACGGCGCGCACCGTGGCCCGCAGCTGTTCCGGTGCGTCCCCGAGGAACGGGATCACCGGCGCCATCAGGACACCGCACGGGATGCCGTGCGCGGTGAGGGTGCGCACCACGTCCAGCCGCCGTTCCGGGGCGGGGGTGCCGGGCTCGGCCGTGCGCCACAGCTCGCGGTCGAGGAAGCCGACGGAGACGGAGATGCCGACGTCGGTGACCTCGGCGGCCTGCTGCAGCAGTGCCAGATCCCGCAGGATGAGCGTGCCCTTGGTGAGGATCGAGAAGGGGTTGGCGTAATCGCGCAGCGCCGTGATGATGCCGGGCATCAGCTGGTAGCGGCCCTCGGCGCGCTGGTAGCAGTCGACGTTCGTGCCCATGGCGATGTGGTCACCGCGCCAGCGCCGCCCGGCCAGCTCTCGGCGCAGCAGCTCGGGGGCGTTGACCTTCACCACGATCTGCGAGTCGAAGTCCTGCCCGGTGTCCAAGTCGAGATAGCTGTGCGTCTTGCGCGCGAAGCAGTACACACAGGCGTGGCTGCAACCGCGGTACGGGTTCACGGTCCATTCGAACGGCATCCGGGAGGCGCCCGGGACCCGGTTCACGATCGAGCGGGCGCGCACTTCGTGGAAGGTGATCCCGCGGAATTCGGGGGTGTCGACGGTCCGGCTGACGATGTCCGTACCGAACAGCGCGGACGGGCTTTCGCCGAGATCACCGAGATTGTCCCAGCGCATCGGGCCTCCTTCTGGATCCAGTAGAGCCCCCCGCTGACAGAATAGAACACTTGTTCCCTTGCGGGTGGGCGGCCCTGAATTTGGGCGCGCCGCCGCGGGGTGGTTGGCTTGGCGGCGCACCGCAGGACCGGCAGCCGAGTACTGGAGGACACACACATGGGGCAGGTCGAGGCCATCACGCAGCGCGAGATCGCGGCGGACCCGGAGGACGTGTTCGACGCGCTCGCCGACTACGCCGGCACGCGCCGGCAGCTGCTGCCCGAGCACTTCAGCGAGTACGAGGTCCGCGAGGGCGGCGACGGTAAGGGCACCCTCGTCCACTGGAAGCTCCAGGCCACGAGCAAGCGGGTGCGCGACTGCCTGCTGGAGGTCGATGAGCCGACCGAAGGGCAGCTCGTGGAGAAGGACCGCAACTCCTCGATGGTGACCACCTGGGTCGTCACCCCGGCCGGTGAGAAGCGAGCCAAGGTCGTCGTCACCACCACCTGGCAGGGCGCCGGAGGTGTCGGCGGCTTCTTCGAGCGCACCTTTGCCCCCAAGGGGCTCGGCCGGATCTACGACGCCATCCTCGACAACCTCAGCGCTCACGTCACGAAGTGATCGGCCTTTCCCACCCGTCACCCTGAGCGCACGCCGTCACTCTCACCGGTTCGGGTGGTTTCCGGTGAACGGAAGCGGTCCGGCCCGCCGGACCGCTTCCGTACGGAAAGCCCTGATGGGAGCCCAATGAGCGCCCCGGGCAACGTACTTGACGTCCCTTCCCGCCCCGCCCGCACCCTTTCGCCGTGGTGGATCGGTGTTGTCGCCCAATGCGAGAAATTGGGCGGCAACAGGCGTGACGAGGGGAGCAGCACGTGGGCGGGACCACCCTGAGTGAGCGGGCCGGGCGGAGCGGTCCGCCCGTCTTCGGCATGACCACGGCCCCGGCCGCGCACGACAGCGCCACCGAAGAAACCGACCGGCTCGACAGGCCGGAGGAGCCCGCTCCCGGGGCGAGGGCACCGGCCGGCCCCCGCCGCGTCCGCCTGGTCGTCCTCGCCCTGCTGCCGGCGCTGCTGCTCGCGGCCCTCGGCCAGACCATCGTCGCCTCCGCGCTCCCGGAGATCGCCGGTGGTCTCGGGGAACCGCACGGCCCGGACACCATGTCCTGGGCGGTGACGTCCTACCTCCTCGCCGCGGCCCTCGGCCTGCCCCTCCACGGCAAGCTCGGTGACCTCTTCGGCCGCAAGCCCGTCCTCCTCTTCGCCCTCCTCGTCTTCACCGCCGGCTCGGCGCTGTCCGGCTGGTCGCGGACGATGGACGAACTGATCGCCTTCCGCGCTGTCCAGGGTGCCGGCGGCGGCGGGCTGCTCATCGGCGTACCGGCGGTCATCGCCGCTGTCGTACCGCCGCGGGCCCGCGGCCGCGCCATGGGCCTGACCGGTGCCGCCTACGGGCTCGCCTCCGTGGCCGGCCCGCTGATCGGCGGCCTCTGCACCGACCACGCCTCCTGGCGCTGGTGCTTCTTGCTCAACGTCCCCTTCGGTGTGCTGTCGCTCCTCGTCCTCGCCGTCGGCCTGAAGCTGCCGCGGCCGGTGCGCCGCGCCCGGCCGGACATCGCCGGAGCGCTGCTGCTCGCCGCGTTCGCCACCTGCCTGGTCCTGCTGAGCAGTTGGGGCGGTACGGAGTACGCCTGGAACTCGCGGGTCATCCTGGGGCTCGGTGCCGGTGCGCTCGGCTGCGCCGTGCTGTTCCTCGCCGTCGAGCACGTCGTCGCCGAACCGCTGGTCCCGCTGCGGCTGTTCCGCGACGCGGTCTTCCACGTCACCGGCCTGACCGGCGCCGTCATCGGCCTCGCGCTCTTCGGCGCGGTCGGCTATCTGCCGGCCTTCCTGCAGAGGGCCGGCGGGGTCACGTCCACCGAGTCCGGGCTGCTGATGCTGCCCGTGACGGGCGGCCTCGCCCTCAGCTGTCTCGTCTCCGGCCGGCTCATCAGCCGCACCGGCCACTTCAGAACGTTCCCCGTCCTGGGATGTGCGCTGGCCGGAGCGGGGATGTGGTTGCTGTCGCGGATGCCGCAGCACGCTCCGCGCGAGGTCTGCAGCCTCTGGGCGGGCCTCCTCGGACTCGGCATCGGCCTCGTGCTGCCGGTGCTGGCGCTCGCCGTGCGGAACTCCGTACGGGCCGCCGGCCCCGGCACCACGACCGGCGCCCCCCACTACTTCCGGCAACTCGGCGGCAGCATCGGAGCGGCCCTCTTCGGCGCCTTCTTGGCCGACCGGCTGGCCCGCCGGCTCGGCGACCGGCCGCCGACGCCGGCACGGCTGCCCGCCCCGGAGTCGGTCACCCCGCACCTGGTGCGCGCCCTGCCCGCCTCGCTGCGCGACAGCGCCGTCGCCGCGTATGCGCATGCCATGCCGGGGATCTTCTTCTCTCTCGTGCCGGTGCTCGTCCTGGGCCTTGTGCTCGCCTTCTTCCTGAAAGAGAAACCCCTGGTGTCCCACGCCTCTCCTGCCCCGCAGACCTCCCCGACCCCGCACGCCGCCCCGCACGCCCCGCATGCCTCGTACGGCGATCCGGCCGACCCCGCCGCCGTGCCCCCGGCCCGTTCCACGACCGACGCGGCAGCCCCCCACACCCCCGACGGCAGCACGACTTACCCCCGGACGCACGGCTACGGCAGCACCGGAGCGCCCCCCGTCACGGCCGGTGTCCCGGTGTGCGGCACGGTCCAGCACCACGACGGCAGCATCGTGCCGCGTGCCGCGCTCACCCTCATCGATGTCGCCGGCCGCCAGGTCGGCCGCGGTGCGACCGGCGACGACGGGCGGTACGCCCTGAGCACCCCGGGGGCCGGCTCGTATGTGCTGATCGCGGCGGCGGGCGGGCACCAGCCGCAGGCCGTCACCGTCACCGTCGGCGAGCGGCCGGTCGAACTGGACGTCGTGCTCGGCGGCGCGGGGCGCCTCGCGGGCACCGTCACCACCGCCGACGGCACACCCGTACGCGAGGCCATGGTCACCCTCACCGATGTCCGCGGCGAGGTCGTCGCCACCACCCGCAGTGGGCGCGAAGGCGGCTATGTCATCGGCGAGTTGGTGGCCGGCGAGTACACCCTCGCCTCCAGCGCGCCGGCGTTCCGCCCCGCCGCGCTGCCGGTGACCGTGCAGGCGTCGCGGGAGACCCGCCAGGACATCGAGCTGGCCGGCGGCGCGGTGCTGCGCGGGACCGTACGGGCCGGCGGCGGCCGCCCGGTCGAGGACGCCAGGGTCACCCTCCTGGACGCCGCCGGCAATGTCGTCGACACCGCGACCACCGGCTCCGACGGGCTGTTCCGCTTCGTGGATCTCTCGGCCGGCGAGTACACCGTCATCGCCGCCGGATACCCGCCGGTGGCCACCGTCCTGCGGATGGCGGGCGGCGGCCGCACCGAGCGCGACCTCCAACTGGGGCACGAGGACTGAGCGCTGCGCAACGGCCCGGCCCGAGGCGGACGACAAGGGGCGCACGGTCAGCCCGGCGGAGCCGTACGGGGATGGGGCAGCACCGGACGGGAATGCGGCAGCGCCGCAGCGGAACTCGGCAGCGCCGCACCGGAATTCGGCGCTGCCGCACCGGAACCCGGCGGCGCCGCACCGAAACGCAGCCGCGTGATCAGCGGGCGGTCCCCGCGCAGCAGGGGCACGGCCGCGGCGCGCGGCGCGAGATGGCCGAGGAACCCACGGCCGGCGGGCAGCGGGACGTCTGCCACTTCGCCGACGGCCGGGTGGGCGGCGCGCAGTTGGTCCCGTCCGGCCGCGTCCATGCCCCAGGGCATCGAGGGCAGACGATGGCCGCCGGGCCCCTTGGCACCGGCGCGGGTGTGGGCGCTGAAGCGCCGTGAGACGGTGTCGAACACCATCGCGCCACTGGGGAACGCCTCGGCGCAGTCGGCGATCAGCCGGGTCACCTCAGCGGGCCGCAGATACATCAGCACGCCCTGCGCGGTCACCAACACCCCGCGTGCGGCGTCGATCCCCGCCATCCACCGGCGCTCGCGGATGTCGCAGGCGACGAGCCGCTGCCGTGCTCCGTGCGGCAGTACGCTCCTGCGCAGCGCCAGCGGTTCGGGGAGGTCGACGGTCACCCAGCGGGCCCGGCCGTTGTCGACCCGCCAGAACTGGGTCTCCAGCCCCTCGCCGAGTGCGATCACGGTGCCCTCGGGGCGGGCGGCGAGGAAGGCACGCACGACGCCGTCGAATGCGAGGGCCCGGAGGGCGATGGCCTGCGCCAGCCACGGCCGGACGGTGCCCAGCCGCTCCGCGAAGGGGAAGCCGATTTCGGTGCGGAGTCGTACGGCGCGTGGATCGGGCAGCACCGTGTCCGGGCGGGCGGCCTCGGCAGCGCGGTGGTAGAGCGTCCACAACGCCGTTTCGGGAACTCCCCTGAGGTCTGCCGTGACACGGACTGGCACCGAGTTCCTCCCAGCGTGCGGTGTGGCGGCCATCCGGCGGCGCGACACCTCTCGGCCCACCGGACGCACTGCCCCGATGTGGCGTTGATACCGCCGCTGCCGCCCCCCAGGGGGCCGTTCGGGGGACCGGTCACTCCCGGGAGTGCTTAGTCGTACCGCGGAATGCGGCGGTGTTCCCCGGTGCCGGAGAGGAGTTGGCCGCCGGCCCGTGAAGACTCAGTGCGCCAGATCGCGGTGGATGACCCGGGCGGCGCCCTCGACGGTGTCCACCCCGTAGTCCATGGTGCGGCTTCCGGTGGAGAGGACGGCCATGCCGTAGTCGTGGCCGCCGCCGGTGAAGGAGCCGACGCTGTTGACCCGCCAGCCGCCGGTGTCGCGCGGCAGCCAGCCGTTCTTGACGTGGACGGAGGCCGTGGCGGGGGCGCCGGCGGGCACTCCCCAGCGCTGGTCGCGCTCGACCCGGTGCATCAGGTCGAGCGCATAGCCGCGGGAGGGCGGGGTGAGCACCGCGTTGTCCGTGGTGAGCAGCTGCATCAGGGTGAGCTGGTCGGCGGCGGTGACCTGGGTGAGGCCCCAGGCCTTGCCCGCGCCGGGGACGGTGTGCCCCATGCCGGCCAGGGACAGGAAGTGCTTGATACCGGCCGGGCCGATCTGGTGCCAGAGCGCCGAGGTCGCGGCGTTGTCCGACTTGGTGATCATGGCGGTGGTCTGCTTGACCTCGTGCGGGGTCAGCTTGCGGTGCGCCTCCTGGCTCTGTCGCAGCAGGGCACCGAGCACGGTGACCTTCACCACACTCGCCGAGTCGAAGTGGCTGCCGGCCTTGAACTCACAGCGGGTGCGGGTGGGCCGGTCGTAGATCGCCAGCGCCGAGGCGCCCTTGCGCCCGTTGAGGGCGTCGGCGATGTCCTGGGACAGGGCGGGCGCCAGGCCCGGCTTCTTGGAGGTACACACGACCCGGGAGTCGCCCACCGGCGTGCTGGAGGTGCTGGCCGAGGCCGAGGTCGCCGTGGTGAGCGCCGTGAGCAGCGCTCCGGCGGCCACGGCCGCGGCCAGCCCACGGCGCGTGCGGGTCGCTATGCGTGATCCGTGCTTCAAGGTGGTGTCCTGTCCCGCTGTGTATCGGAGGCCCGCTACCGGGTGGCCGGCCTCGGGTGACCGACGGTGCACCGGCCCGCTGCGGCCGCGCTGCGGCCGGGGTCCCGGTGGAGGAGTCACAGTGACGATACGTGGCGGGGGTCTGGACACCCTGGGGAAATGGGGTGGTATGTCCAAATTTGGCTTGCGCGTCGTGGTGTGATTTTCGACAAATCGGGCGGCGGGTCGGGGTGCGTGGGCTTGTGGGGTGGGTACCTCCTGGGTGCGTCCTGGGTGTGCGTCCCGGCCCTGTCCTGGGTTCCGGTGTCGGTGGGCGCGGGCGGGCTTCTAGGGGCGGGGCAGGGCCCTGCGGGGCTTGGCGGCGGCGCGTGGGCGGCGGGTGGCGGCCGCGCGCCGCCGTCGTACGCCGGACATCAGCTGGCGGCTGCGGAGCGCCATCTCGATCTCGAAGCGGGTCCGTGGGTCGCGAAGGCCGGCCCCGAACAGCTTCTCCAGCTGGCGCATCCGGTAGCGCACCGTCTGCGGGTGGATGCTGAGCGCCTTGGCCACCTCGGGAGCCCCCATGCCGCCGAGCCAGGCCAGCAGGGTGGCCTCCAGTCGCTCGCACCGCTCCGGCGTCAGTCCCGCCAGCGGGCTCAGATGGCGGGCGATCAGGGTGCGGGACAACGACTCGTCCTGGAGGAGCAGGAGGGACGAGAGGTGGTCGTCGACGAACACCACGCCGGCCTCGGGGCCGTCGTGCGGGGATGCCAGGTCCAGCAGCCGGGATGCGGAGCGTACGGACGCGGCGGCCTCGTGTGCCGGCACCGCATGGCCGACCACGGCGGCACGGTGCCGCAGTACGCCCTTCAGCCTCGCCCTGCCGCTCCTGCCGTCGGCGAGCTGGGCGGGGATCAGCAGGCCCGGCGCCTCCTTGGGCGCGCTGACCAGACAGTCGCCCAGTGCGGACGCCACGAGATGGATGTCGGTGTCGGTGCGCAGCATGACGGCGCGCACCTTGTCGGGCAGCGGCCGGCCGCGTCGTAGCACCTCCTCGATCAGACGGGTGACCTGCTGGTGACCGCCGCGCTCGATGAGTTCCCGGAAGCCAGGGTTGCGATCGCAAAGTGTTTGCGCGATCAGTTCGGTCAGGATCGCGAGTTGGTCGTCTTCGCTGTCGGCCCGGATGCCGCGTTGCGGTAAGGCGTCGTTGAGGGCTTCGCTCACCATTTTGCCTCTGTTTCATCGCGTTCGAAGCTGGTCCAGCCTGTTCTACCTCACCTGGCACGTGCCGTCGGCAGCTGACAGAACTCGTTCGGATGCCCTTTCGGAATCCGTCGGAAGCCCTTCCACTTTGCGACAGAAACTGCCTGAGATGCGGTGCCACAAGAGCGTACCCCCAGGTTCCGGTTGGAAGGAATCGTGGTGCAGCAGCGAAGAAAACGTGATGCTCACGCCAACGGGGCCGCACCGGCGGCTCCTGGACGGGGCGTCAGCCCGGAGGTCCTGGTTAGGCTGGGGGCGCTGTTCGGGCCCTCCGAACGTGCTGTGAACAAGTGATGTCGGGAATCCTGCGGACCGCCTCCTAGCTGCGATAGGACTGGTGCATGTGAAGATCCTCATCTCCGCGGACATGGAGGGCGCCACGGGCGTGACCTGGCCCGCCGATGTGCTGCCCGGCACTCCTCAATGGGAGCGCTGCCGCCATCTGTTCACGTCCGACGTGAATGCGGCGATCGCCGGATTCTTCGACGGCGGGGCCGATGACGTGCTGGTCAACGAGGCGCACTGGACCATGCGCAATCTGCTGCTGGAACAGCTCGACGAGCGGGCGCAGATGCTCACCGGGCGGCACAAATCGCTCAGCATGGTCGAAGGCGTGCAGCACGGCGACGTCGACGGCATCGCCTTCGTCGGCTACCACACCGGAGCGGGCACCGAAGGCGTCCTCGCGCACACCTACCTCGCCAACACCCTCACCGGCGTCTGGGTCGACGGCACCCGGGCGAGCGAGGGCTACCTGAACTCCCTTGTGGTCGCCGGGTACGGCGTGCCGGTGGTGCTGGTCACCGGCGACGACCGCACCTGCCAGGACGCGCTGGGCTACGCCCCGCAGGCGCCCGCCGTGGCGGTCAAGGACTATGTGTCGCGCTACGCGGCGGTGTGCCGGCCGCCGGCCCGCACGGCGGCCGAGATCCGGGCCGCGGCCCGCAAGGGAGCGGGGCTGGCGGTGCGTCACGAACCCTCCCGCCGCGGGCCGTTCCGGGTCGAGATGGAGTTCGACGCCGAGCATCTGGTGGGCGCGGCGACCTGCGTTCCCGGCGTGGAGCGAACGGGAGAGCGCCGCGTTGCGTATACCAGTGGGGACATGTACGAGGGGATCCGGTGCTTCAAGGCCGTGACCACCGTCGTGTCGTCCGCTGTGGAGGAGCAATATGGCTGAGCGGGAGAGGGCCGGGGAGCCGGCGGCCGGGCGGGCCGGCGGCGTCGGTCAGCAGGCGCTCGACGAGGTGGTGCGGTTCACCTCCGAGCTGATCCGGATCGATACCGGCAACGCCGGCGACGGCGCCTGCCGGGAGCGGCCGGCCGCCGAGTACGTCGCCGAGCGGCTGGCCGGGGCCGGGCTGACGCCGACACTGCTGGAGCGCCGCAAGGGCCGTACGAATGTGGTCGCCCGCATCGAGGGCACCGACCCCGGTGCCGACGCCCTGCTGGTGCACGGCCATCTGGACGTGGTCCCCGCCGAGCCTGCCGACTGGAGCGTGCACCCCTTTTCCGGGGAGGTCCGCGACGGTGTGGTCTGGGGCCGGGGCGCCATCGACATGAAGAACATGGACGCGATGGTGCTCGCCGTCGTACGGGAGTGGGCCCGCGGCGGAGTGCGGCCGCGGCGCGACATCGTGCTGGCCTTCACCGCCGACGAGGAGGCCAGCGCCGAGGACGGCTCCGGCTTCCTGGCCGACCGGCACGCCGGGCTTTTCGAGGGCTGCACCGAGGGCATCAGCGAGTCCGGGGCCTTCACCTTCCACGCGGACCACGGGATGCGGCTGTACCCGGTCGCGGCGGGGGAGCGCGGCACCGCCTGGCTGAAGCTGACCGCCCGGGGCCGGGCGGGGCACGGCTCCAAGGTCAACCGCGACAACGCGGTCAGCAGGCTGGCCGCCGCCGTGGCCCGGATCGGCGCGCACGAGTGGCCGGTCCGGCTCACCCCGACCGTGCGGGCCGCGCTCGGCAGGCTCGCCGAGCTGTACGCCCTCGACGTGGACATCGAAGCGCCGGACTTCGACGTCGATGCGCTGCTCGGCCGGCTCGGCGCGGCCGCCAAGCTGGTCGAGCCGACCGTCCGCAACAGCGCCAATCCGACGATGCTGTCCGCCGGTTACAAGGTCAATGTGATCCCGGGATCGGCCGTCGCCCACGTGGACGGCCGGGTGCTCCCCGGGGGAGAAGCGGAGTTCCAAGCGGCCCTGGACGAGCTCACGGGACCCGGGGTGAGCTGGGACTACGACCATCGCGAGGTCGCCCTGCAGGCCCCGGTCGACTCCCCGGCGTATGCCGCGATGCGGGCCGCGATCGAGCGCTTCGACCCGGGCGGCCATGTCGTGCCGTACTGCATGTCCGGCGGCACGGACGCCAAGCAGTTCTCCCGGCTGGGCATCACCGGCTATGGTTTCTCGCCGCTCAAACTGCCCGAGGGGTTCGACTACCAGGCGCTCTTCCACGGCGTGGACGAGCGGGTGCCGGTCGAGGGGCTGCACTTCGGCGTCCGGGTGCTCGATCACTTCCTGCGCACGGTCTGACCGGCCGGAGCACGCCCGGCCGGTGGAGGAGAGGAACTGCACATGGTGACCACGGCTCCGTACGGCGGCTGGACGTCCCCGATAGACGCCCGGGCGGTCGCCGCGCACGACGGCCGGCCCGCTTTCGTCGGCGTGGTCGGCGACGAGGTGTGGTGGACGGAGCCGCGGCCCGCGGAGGGCGGCCGGCGGGCGCTGGTCCGCCGGCGGCCGGACGGCACCGAGGAGTCGGTGCTGCCCGCGCCCTGGAACGTCCGCAGCCGGGTGCTGGAGTACGGCGGCCAGCCCTGGGCCGGCACGGTCACCGAGCACGGACCGCTCGTCGTCTTCAGCAACTTCGCCGACCAGCGGCTGTACGTCTGCACACCGGACGGCGGCGACGCCCCGCGCCCGCTCACCCCGCTCTCCGGCATCGGTGGCGGACTGCGCTGGGTCGATCCCGTGCTGCGCCCGGAGCTCGGCGAGGTGTGGTGCGTGCTGGAGGAGTTCACGGGCGACCGGCCGACCGAGGTGCGCCGGGTGATCGCGGCCGTGCCGCTCGATGGCTCCGCCGCCGAAAACCGCTCCCGGGTACGGGAGTTGAGCGATGACCGGCACCGCTTCGTGACCGGCCCGCGGATCTCCCCGGACGGGCGGCGGGCCGCATGGATCACCTGGGACCACCCCCTGATGCCCTGGGAGGGCACGCTGGTGAGGGTGGCCCGGGTCACCGGCAAGGGCGAGTTCGAGGACGTCCGGACGCTCGTCGGCGACCTCGGCACCGGCGCGCCGGGCGGCGGCGCGGCCGGGGAGTCCGTCGCGCAGATCGAGTGGGCGGCGGACGGCTCGCTGCTCTTCGTCTCGGACCGCAGCGGCTGGTGGGAGCTGCAGCGCATCGATCCCGGCGGCGGCGCGGAGCCTGGTGTGGGGCAGGAGGCGGGGACCGGGGAGGGCGACGGCGCGGTGGCCCTGTGCCCCTCCCGGCAGGAGGAGTTCGGCGGGCCGCTGTGGAATGTCGGGCAGCGCTGGTTCCTGCCCCTGGAGAACGGCACCGTCGCGGTGATCCACGGCCGCGGCTCCACCACCCTGGGCATCCTCGACCCGGTGACCGGCGAACTCGTCGACTCCGCAGGACCGTGGACGGAGTGGGCGCCCACCCTCGCCGTACAGGGCAGCCGCGTCCTCGGCATCGCCGCGGGCCCGCACAGCTCGTACGAGATCGTCGAGCTGGACACCTGCACCGGACACACCCGGGTGATCGCCTGCCGGCACGCCGACGTCCTGGACCCGGCCTACTACCCGCGGCCACGGAGCCGTACCTTCACCGGACCCGACGGCCGGGACATCCACGCCCACATCTATCCGCCGCACAACCCCGACCACCGGGCGCCCGACGGCGAGTTGCCGCCCTTCGTGGTGTGGGCACACGGCGGCCCCACCGGCCACGCCCCGATGGTGCTCGACCTGGAGATCGCCTACTTCACCTCCCGGGGCATCGGCATCGCCGAGGTCAACTACGGCGGGTCGACCGGCTACGGCCGGGAGTACCGCGAGCGGTTGCGCGGCCAGTGGGGCGTGGTGGACGTGGAGGACTGCGCCGCCGTCGCCCGGGCGCTCGCCGACGAGGGCACCGCCGACCGTGCGCGGCTGGCCATCCGCGGCGGCAGCGCCGGCGGCTGGACCGCCGCCGCCTCCCTGACCGCCACCGACCTCTACGCCTGCGGCACTATTAGCTATCCGATCCTGGACCTGACCGCCTGGGCCACCGACGAGACCCATGACTTCGAATCGCAGTATCTGGAGTCGCTGGTCGGTCCCCTCGCGGAGGTGCCCGACCGCTACCGCGACCGCTCGCCGCTGCACCGCGCGGACCGTATCGCCGCGCCGTTCCTGCTGCTCCAGGGCCTGGACGACGTGATCTGCCCGCCCGTGCAGTGCGAACGGTTCCTCGCCGCGGTCGCCGGGCGCGGTACCCCGCACGCCTATCTGGCCTTTGCCGGGGAGGGGCACGGCTTCCGCCGGGCGGAGACCATCGTGCGCGCGGTGGAGGCCGAACTCTCCCTGTACTCCCAGACCTTCGGCCTCGCCCGGAGCGATGTCCCGGTGCTGGAGCTGCGCGGATGACCGCGGCGGAGCGGGTACGTGCGCCACGGCTGCGGCCCGGCGACCGGGTGGCGGTGGTGGCACCCAGCGGCCCCCTCGCCCCGGAGCGGCTGGACCGCGGGCTGGACGTACTGCGGGGCTGGGACCTCGACCCGGTCGCGGCCCCCCACGCCAGGGACACCCATCCGACCCTGCGCTATCTGGCCGCGGCCGACGAGGAACGGGCCCGCGACCTGCAGGAGGCGTGGTGCGACCCCGGCGTCAAGGCCGTGTTCGCGGCGCGGGGCGGCTACGGCGCCCAGCGGATGGTCGATCTGCTGGACTGGGACGCCGTCCGGGCCGCGGCCCCCAAACCGCTGGTCGGCTTCAGCGATGTGACGGTGCTGCACGAGGCGTTCGCGGTGCGCGCCGGGGTGTCCACCCTGCACGGACCGGCCGTGGCCGGGGAGGTCTTCCTCAAGGACGACGCCACCCGCGAGCATCTGCGGCGCACGCTGTTCGCACCCGAGACCGTGCGGACCCTGGCGTCGCCGACCGCCCGGCCCCTGGTGCCCGGGCGGGCCCGCGGCGTCACCCTCGGCGGCTGCCTGACCATGCTCGCCACCGAGGTGGGCACCCCGTGGGCCAGGCGCGGCGCGGCGGGCGGCCTCCTGCTGCTGGAGGACATCGGGGAGCCGCCGTACCGCCTCGACCGGGCGCTCACCCAACTCCTGCGCGCCGGCTGGCTGGACGGCGTCGCCGGGATCGTGCTCGGGTCCTGGGCCGGCTGCGGTCCCTACGACCGGGTGCGGGAGGTGCTGAGGGACCGGCTGGGCGGCCTCGGGGTGCCGGTGGCCGAGGAGTTCGGCTTCGGGCACGGCGACAGTGCGCTGACCCTGCCCCTGGGTGTCCCCGCGGAGCTGGACGCGACGGCCGGCACGCTGGTCTTCGAGCGGCCGGCGACCGTCTGAACGGGCCTTTTGAGGCTGATGGATCGTCACGGCCGTTCGTTGCAGGGCGCGGGCGGCTGCCTGCCGCGTTGCCTCATATCGCCACCGCGCGGCCCGGCGGGGCGGTGCGACGGGGGCGTCGCAAGAGGTGTGACGTGAACTGACGTCCTAACGACGACGCACGCCAGGGCCGTTGATTCCCCCCTGCCCGTGAATCAGCATGAGCGCCCCACCACCGACTGGTTGGTACGACGTGTGTGGAGGTCCGCGTGCCCAGCGTGTCCCTAGGCAGGTTCCCCGGCATGTCCCGAGGCGTGTCCCGCCGCCCGCTGCTCCGCATGTCCCTCGCCCTGCTGGCCGGTTGCGCCCTCGTCACCCCGCTCGTCCTGACCGCCCCCGCACCCGCGGCGGCCGCCGCTGCCCCGTACACCGTCACCGCGCTGCAGGTCACCGTCCGGGCCGGGGACCGCAACTGCACCCTCGACACGGATGTCTACCGCCCGGCCGGTGCCGTCGCGGCCCGTCCGGTGCCCGCCGTGCTGACCACCAACGGCTTCGGCGGCGACAAGGCGGACGGCCCGACCGACGCCCTGGCCAAGGCCTTCGCCGCCCGCGGCTATGTGGCGCTGGCCTACTCCGGACTCGGCTTCGGCAAGACCGGCTGCCCGATCTCCCTGGACGACCCCCGGATCGACGGCCGGGCGGCAAGCGGGCTGGTCGACCTGCTGACCGGTGCCCGTACGGCCGACGACGGGACACGTATCGACTTTGTCGCCAAGGACGGGCCGGGCGATCCGCGGGTCGGCATGATCGGCGGGTCCTACGGCGGGGCGGTGCAACTGGCCACCGCCGCGGTCGACCACCGGGTCGACGCGCTGGTCCCCCTCATCACCTGGAACGACCTCTCCTACTCCCTCGACCCCAACAATGCCCGCCGTACGCCGGGCGCCGGCGGACCGCTGCCCGGTGCGTACAAGTGGCAGTGGACCAGCGGGTTCTTTCTGATCGGCGAGGCGCAGGGCCTGCTGCACCCGAACCTCGACCCGTCGCGGGCCGGCGGCGCAGGCTGTCTGCACTTCGTCGCCCAGGCCTGCGCGACCAAACGGCTGCTGGATTCCGGCCGCTATCCCGCCGGGCCGGCCCGGGCCGCGCTCGCTTATGCGCGCAGTGTCTCCCCGGTGTCGTATCTCGCCTCGGTCAAGGCGCCGACACTGCTGGTCCAGGGCCAGCGCGACAGCCTGTTCAACCTCAACGAGGCCACCGCCAGCTACCGGACGCTGGCCGCACAGGGCACCCCCGTCAAGATGATCTGGCAGGCCTGGGGTCACAGCGGCGGGATGCGGAAGCCGGCGCGGGGCGAACTCGACCTGGCGCGGGGCAATCTGGACACCAGCTACGCCGGGCGGCGGATCCTTGCGTGGTTCGACCGGTACCTGCGCCATCGGACGGCCACCGCCACCGGCCCGGCCTTCGCCTACCACCGGGACTGGGTGACCGGCGGGTCCGCCTACGCCACCTCGCCCGTCTTCCCGGCGGGCCGCAGCCGGCGGCTGTACCTCTCCGGGGACGGCACGCTCGTCGGGCGCCGCGGCGAGGTCGTGCGCGGCAACCGCGAGTACCGCAACCTGCCGACGGCCACCAGCCACTCGGAGAGTTCACTGGCCGGGCTGCTCGGCCTGCCCGACGTGGCGCCCTACGACGCCAGGGGCACCTACCTGGACTGGACGTCGCGGCCGGTGAGCGGCCGGCCGGTGGAGGTGGTGGGCGCGCCCCGAGTGACGCTGAAGGTCTCCTCGCCGCGGGCCGAGCGGGTGCAGAACTCCCCGGACGCGGCGGACAAGCTGGTGCTCTTCGTCAAGCTCTACGACATCGCGCCGCACGGCGGGAAGACGCTGGTGCACCGGTTGGTGGCCCCGGCCCGGGTGGGCGATGTGACCCGGAGGTTCACCGTGGAACTGCCGGGCATCGTGCACCGTTTCGAGCCGGGGCACCGGCTGCGCCTGGTCCTCGCCGCGAGCGACGACGCCTATGCGGGCAACCGGGGGATCAAGCCGGTGACGGTCAGCTCCGCACCCGAGGACACCGGGGTGCTCGAACTTCCCGTCACTCAAGGGGCCTTGCGGTAGCGGATGGGGTGGATGCCGTAGGGACAAGTTGGAGGGCGGAGGGTGCCGGGCGCGCCTCGGGCCGGGTGTCAGCCGGGAGCCGCGCGCGTCAGCCGGGCCGTCCGCGGGGGTGGTGGCTCAGTCGTCCGTGACCGCGATGGCCTGCACGGGGCAGGCGCGGGCGGCCTCGCGCACCAGCGGGTCGCCCGCGCCGTCCTCACGGCCGGGCAGCAGGGCGCTGAAACCGTCGTCGTCCTGGGTGAAGACTCCCGGAGCGGTCAGGGCGCACTGGCCGGCGCCGATACAGCGGTCGGTGTCGATGGTGATCCGCATTCCGGACCCCTTTCCTTCGTCTGCCGTCATGGCTGCTACCAGGCCAGCGGCAGTTCGATCATTCCTTGCAGGGTGTCGCCCGGCTTGAACGGAATCTCGGCGGCCGGCACGGCGAGGCGCAGGTCCGGGATCCTGGTGAACAGCGAGCGCAGCGCGATGTCCATCTCGGCGCGGGCGAGGTTCTGCCCCAGGCACTGGTGGATGCCGAAGCCGAACGCCACGTGGTGGCGGGCGGAGCGGTCGAGGTCCAGCTCGTCCGGCGACGGATAGGCGGTCTCGTCCCGGTTGATCAGTGAGGTGGGGAACAGGACACCGTCGTCGGCGCGGATGACCTGTCCGCCGATCTCGATGTCCTCCGTGGCCACCCGCAGCATGCCGTCCGCGATGGACAGGAACCGCAGCAGCTCCTCGACGGCCGCGGGCATCAGGCCCTCCTCGGCCTTCAGCTGCGCCAGCTGCTCGGGGTGTTCGAGAAGGGTGAAGGTGCCGAGCGAGATCATGTTGGCGGTGGTCTCATGGCCGGCCACCAGCAGGATCATGGCGAGCCGGACCAGCTCCTCGTGGGCGAGGTCGCCGGACCGCAGCCGTTCCTCGATCAGCTCGTCCAGCAGACCGTCGCCCGGGTTCTTCTCCTTGTGGGCGATCAGCTCGGTGAAGTACTCCTCCAGCTCGGTGCGGGCGGTCTCCGCCTCCTCGGCCGTAGGGCTGCGCAGCAGACGGCTGGACGCGTCCTCGAAGAACTCGTGGTCGGAGTACGGGACGCCGAGCAGCGAGCAGATCACCATCGAGGGGACCGGCAGCGCGAACGCGGAGACCAGCTCGGCGGGCGGGCCCTGGGCCAGCATCCGGTCGAGCAGTCCGTCGACGATCCGGTGGATGTCCGGCCGCAGCGCGGCGACCCGCTTCACGCTGAAGCTGGGGATCAGCATCCGGCGCTGGGTGTTGTGCTCGGGGTCGTCGACGCCGATCAGCGGGGTCCTGACCTGGCGGAGCGCCGCGAAGCGCGCGACCGGCATCGGGAAGGCAGGGTTCTGCCGGTCGGCGGAGAGCCGCTGGTCGGTCAGCAGCGCCCGTGCCTCGCTGTGGCCGGTTACCGCCCATATCGTGCGGCCGTCGTAGAGCGCGACATGCGTCAGCGGTCCACTCTCCCGCAGCGGCTGGTAGCCGGCGGGCGGGTGGTAGGGACAGGTGCGGTCCTGAAAGTAGGAGATGGCTTCGGTCACGGAATTCCTCCCGTACGAGGAGCTCAAGTGCATCGAGCTGCTCGGGTGTGAGATGTCAATGCTGAAGCGCGCCGTGTTGGTCGCGCTGATGTCACCTCATGCCTCGGATACCGGGCACGTCTACGCGCAGTTCGGCCATTTTCGTTCAGGTTCGCTCATTTTCGGAACCTTCACCTCCGTTCAGGGCCGTACGAGGGTTTCGATCACCCCGTCCAGATAGCGGTCGCGGGCGGCACCGTCCGGCAGGCTCTGTGGAACGGCGTGCCCGAGCTGGGTGTGCCCGAGGAAGGCGGTGTAGGCGAGCAGGCCGCGGTGCCGGGCCTCGTCCTCGGGAAAGCCCAGCTCCGTGAAGAGCGCGGCGACATAGCCGAGGCGCCGGGCGGTCACCCGGGCGAGCGCGGCGGCCACCCGCGGATGCGCGGCGCTCGCCAGCAGGGAGACCTCCCGCGGGTCCGCGGCGGACCGGTTCGCGGCCATCAGGAGCAGGCGCCGCAGCCGCCGGCCGGGGTCGGGCTCGGCCGCCACCTCGGTGATCACGGCCTCCGTGCCGATCTCTTCCCAGCGCTCCAGCGCGGCCTCGATCAGCGCGTCCCGGTTGCTGAAGTGCCAGTAGAAGCTGCCCTTGGTGGCCCCCAGCCGGGCGGCCAGCGGCTCCACGGCCACCGCGGCGAGCCCGCCCTCGCCCATGGCCGCGAGGGCGGCATCGGCCCAGTCCGCGGCGGTCAGCCGCTGCCGTGCGCCGCTGTCGCGGGGTGCCTTCGCTCGCTGTGCCGCCATATCCATACGGTACCGTACGGAGAAACATACGCCACCGTATGGAGGTGCCCCTGTGCGTACCGTCCGCAAGGTCCGTGCCCGTACCGCCCCCGCCCCCGCCACGACCGCCGGGACCTCGCCCGGCCGGTCCGCCCGCCTCCGCCCCTTCCACCGGCTGCTCGGCGACCGGCCCCGGGCCGTCCCCCTCCCCGCCACGGCCCGCCTGGCGCACGGCGCCTTCCCGCACCCGGACTTCCAGGACGCCTGGCAGCTGGACTTGCGCCCCGGCATGCCGCGGGAACCGGAGGCCTGGCAGGACATGCTGGGCCGGGCGGGCTTTTGTGTCCTCGGGCGCACGGAGCACGAGATCCTGCTCGGCGAGGACGCCCGCCACCTGGACTTCCGCGCCTCGATCCATCTCGCGGACGGCCACGTCACCCTCGGCACGGTGGTCCGTATCCACCGCCGGGCCGGCCGCCTCTACTTCGCCGTCGTCCGCCGTGTCCACCCGTTCGTGGTCCGCACGGTGCTGCGCCGTTTCCACCGCCGGCTGGCGCTCGCCGCACCGGGCGCGGGGGAGCGGCCGAGGGCGCGGGGGTGATCCGGGGCCCGTGCCAGACTGCCGCCATGGGGCGAGGACATGAGGGTGCGCGGCACAGCGGTACGGACCTGGCCTGGGCGGCCCTGGGCGGCGACCCGGCCCTGACGGAAGGGATCGCGTACGGCGGTCCCCCCGGCCTGCTGCCGGCCCGGCTGCCGGTCATGTCGCTGGCCCGGTCCACGGTCGCGGTCTGCGCGCTGGCCGCGGCCGAACTGGCAGCCCGGCGCAACGGCGGCCCGGTGCCCGCCGTACGGGTCGATGACGGCGCGGTGGCCACCGCCTTCCTCAGCGAACGCCATCTGCGGGTCGACGGCCGCGCCTGCTCGTCCTTCGCGCCGCTCTCCCGCTTCTGGCGCACCGCCGACGGCTGGGTACGCACCCACGCCAACTATCCGCACCACCGCGCCCGGTTGCTCCGCGCGCTGGGCCTCCCCGAGACCGCCGGGGGAGCGGACGTCGAGGCCGGACTGTCCGGCCGCCGGGCCGAGGAGATCGAGGAGACGGTCTGTGCCGCGGGCGGAATTGCCGTGGCCGTCCGCACCCCCGAGGCCTGGCGCGCCCACCCGCAGGGCACCGCCGTGGCCGCCCACCCGCTGCTGGCCCTCGCCCCCCTCGGCGACGCCCCGGCCCGTCCGCTGCCACCGCCCGCCGGCTCCCCGACGCTTCCGGCCGCCGGGATGCGGGTGCTCGATCTGACCCGGGTGATCGCCGGGCCGGTCGCCACCCGCACGCTGGCCCTGCTCGGCGCCGATGTCCTGCGGATCGACGCCCCGCAACTGCCGGAGAGCCAGGACGCCCACAGCGACACCGGCTTCGGCAAACGGTCCACCGCGCTCGACCTCGGTTCAGCCGCCGGCCGCGCCTCCTTCGAGGAACTGCTCTCCCGCGCCGACGTGGTGGTGACCGGCTACCGCCCGGGCGCACTCGACCGTTTCGGCCTCACCCCCGAGGCGCTGGCCGCACGCCGGCCGGGGCTGGTGGTGGCCCGGATCTCCGCCTGGGGCGACGACGGGCCGTGGGGCGGCCGACGCGGCTTCGACAGTGTGGTGCAGGTGGCCACCGGGATCGCCGCCGTCGAAGCGGACGCGGGCCCGGCATCCGCGGACGCAAAAGAGAGCAGCGGCGGAGCGCAGCGCCATGGCACCCCGGGCGCACTCCCCGCCCAGGCACTCGACCACGGAACCGGCTACCTGCTGGCCGCCGCCGTGCTCCGCGCACTGACCGAACAGTCCCGCACCGGAGGCTCGTTCCTCGCCACCCTCGCCCTGGCCCGCACCGCGCGGTGGCTGATGCACGACCTGGCGGACGACGCCGAGCCGCACCCCGGCCCCGGGGCCCCCGGACCGCAACCGGAGACGCCCGACGCCGGTGCCTACGACCCCGCGCACCACCTCCGCGACACCGACAGCCCCCTCGGCCGGCTCCGCCACGCCCTTTCACCCGTCTCCTTCGACGGCTCCCCGGCCACCTGGGCCACCCCGCCCGGCCACTGCGGCAGGGATGCCCCGGTGTGGCAGTAGGAGCGGGTGGCTGCGGAGGCGGGGGCAGCGAGGAGTCCGGATACCGGCCCGGATCCCGTCAAGGAGCGAGTTCGGCTTGGCGAAGGCTGCGGAACACCGCCGGGGTCGTCCATCCGCGCAACGTGGCGTGCATCGCCGATCGGAATGCGGCCTCAGCCGTGACGGCGTCGAGGGCCCCGGCCAGTTCGAGAGTCACGAGCCCGTGCAGGGTGGCCCAGACCGACAGGGCGATCGACGTGGCTTCGCCGTCGAGGACGGATGCCGCCAACGCGCGATCGATCGCCGCGAGGAGCGGACGGACCGGGTCACCGGCACCGACCTCCCCCGACGGATCGAAGGACTGCACACCACCGAACAGCACCGTGTACAGGTGGCTGTGTCCGCGCCCCCAGCGACGGTACGCGACGCCCAGCGCGTAGAGGTCGGTGAGGGGGTCCGCGGAGGTCTGCAGCGCCGACAGCTCCTGGAACAGGCCGGCGACGGCTCTGTCGCGCACCGCACCGATCAGCCTGTCCTTACCGCCGAACAAGGAGTACACCGCCGTCGTCGACGTCTCGGCAGCAGCGGCCACGGCGCGGACCGTGACCGACTCCCGTGGACGGGTGGCGAGCATCTCGGTCGCGCACACCACAAGCCGCTCTTTGACGGCCTCGTCGTTTGTTCTCGGCCTACCCACGACCAGCAGCCTACCCTCTCTGATAACGTCGTTTTGAAACAGCGTTCTGAAACTGGAGGTCCGCCGTGTCCGCATCCGCCATACGTCTCGTCCGCTGCGCCGGACGCTTACTGCCGGCCCTGGCCGCCATCGCGATGCTGGTCGTCGTCTTTCTCGCACTGATCGCCCTCACGGACGGGGCAGGCTCGGGGCTCGCCGCATGGTTGACGACCCTGGGAACCGGGGCTGTCCTCGCCCTGTGGCGGGGCCGGCGCCGCACTTGGCAGGCGCGGCTCGTGCCGTTCCTGCCAGTGGTTGTCGCGGCAGCATTGACGGCGGCGGTCTGCATCCCGACCGTGCCGACGGCCCGGCGGTACCCGCCCGCCCTGCCGTTCGTGACTACGCAGCACTGGAGCCTGACCACAGGCAGCCGGGTCGCGGTGTATCACTACCCGCCCGCGAACCCCGGCACCCGGCATCCCATCCCGTTCGTGTACCTCAATGGCGGACCCGTCCGTGGCATCTCGGTCCACGACCACCGGTTTCTGCAACTCCTGGCACGCCAGGGCTACGACGTCTACACCTACGAGCAGGCGGGTGGCGGACGAAGCGACCTGCTCCCCATGGGCCAGTACACGATCTCCAGGTCGGTCCGCGACCTCGCCGCCTTCATCGACCGCCTGAACAAGGGCAAGGTCGACATGCTCGGATTCTCCTCAGGCGGGGTCGTGCTCACCCGAGCCCTGGCCGACCCGGGCGTCGCCGCACGCTTGCACCGGGCGATCATCGCGGAGCCCGGCCCCATGGACGGTCCCACCGCACACATCACCGGGCACAAGGGCCGACAATCCGCACGGGGCCTCGCGCCGGCCATGACCGGACCGCGATCGACGCACGTCCCCCGGTACGCCGTGGCGTTCGGCCTCATGCGACTCGGACTTCTCAGCCCCGACACCGCACTGATCGGACAGGCCGAAGGCGACAACGCTTTCACCGCCGCAGACCTCGGCAGCGACACCGCATCGGCATACTGCGCGCGCGACGCGCACCGCATCCCGGCCGAGAACACCGCACAGAACTTCTCCTTCAGTCCTGCCGCCAGCCTTCGCGTCGAGCAGACGGTCAAGGACTCGCCCTCTCTTGCACCGCTACTGAGGCAGTCCCGGACCCCTGCGATGCTGATGATCGCCGAGTGCTCTTCCCAGATCCGTCAATGGGAGACCACCATCCTTGCCCATGACCCCGCCATCCAGCGCACGCAGTACATGCCCGGAGTCGGACACCACATGTGGAACGGCCTGGACGACAACAACGACCTAGCCGCCGCCGTCATCACCGGGTTCCTTCAGGGCAAGCCGGCTCCGCTGCCGAACTACCCGACCCGCGACGAGATCCCTGCCTTCCTGCGCGACCACAAATGACGACGTGGCAGACCGTCACCCGCGGCGGCACCACCGCAAACTGCTGGCCCACCGCCCTCCCCCTCCGTACGATCCTCCGGTGACGACCAACGACCGCTACCTCGCGCACGGCCCGCGGGTGGGCATCCGGCACTTCACCGCCGCCGACCGGGAGGAGTTCACCGCGCTGGCCCGGCAGAGCGCGGAACTGCACCGCCCCTGGCTCTTCCCGCCGGCCGAGCACGCCGCCTACGACGCCTATCTGCACCGGCTCCAGGAGCCGGCGCGCGAGGGCTTCTTGATCTGCGAGCTCGCCGACGGGCGGATCGCCGGCTATCTGACGGTCAACAACATCGTGTACGGCGCGTTCCGTTGCGGTGCGATCGGCTATGGCGCCTTTGCGCACGCCGCCGGGCGGGGGCTGATGAGCGAGGGTCTGCGGCTCGTCCTGCACCATGCCTTCGGGGAGATGGGGCTGCACCGGCTGGAGGTCAACGTCCAGCCCGCCAACGAGCGGTCGATCGCCCTGGTCAAGCGGGCCGGATTCCGGCTGGAGGGGTTCTCCCCGGACTTCCTCTTCATCGACGGCGCCTGGCGCGACCACGAGCGCTGGGCGATCACCGCCGAGATGGTCGCCGGGGAAGCCGTGTGATTCCGGACCGGCTGCGCTTCAACGAGCCGGGTCACCGCCGCGCAGCCGTCCGATGAGGCTTCCAGCAGCGGGACGTGCGCCTGATCTCCATGGCCGGCTGCGCACGATCCCACCCGTGCGGCGCTCCTCGCCGAAGCGGGCCTCTTGAGGTCCTTTTTGCGCAACCCTGACCGCACCCGGCCGCAAGGAGCCCTGTGCAGAGGGGCGGTCACGCGGTTCCATGGTCAACAGGAGGCCGCCACAGCCGGGGTGGCCCGGTCCAGCATTGCGAGGCAGCCGTGGCCACGAGAGTGCGACGCACCACCCTGACCCTCCCCGCAGCCCCCCTCGGCCCCGACAACCCCCTTCCCGCGCTGCGCGGCGGCCAGGACCCGCACCGCATCGAGACCCTGGACGCCCGCCTGCCCGCCGACATGGCGCGGCAGATCGACAGTGCGCCGCTGCGCTCGATCCTGCCGACGCGGATGCGTGACGGCTACGGCCGTACCCGCCGTCCCACCGGCCTCGACGCGCTGGTCATCGAGAACGACCGGCTGCGCGCCACCGTCCTGCCCGGCCTCGGCGGCCGGGTGTACTCCCTGCACCACAAGCCCACCGGCCGGGAACTGCTGTACCGCAACCCGGTGTGGCAGCCCGCGGCCTTCGCCCTCAACGGCGCCTGGTTCTCCGGCGGCATCGAATGGAACATCGGGGCCACCGGCCACACCACCCTCTCCTGTGCCCCGCTGCACGCCGCCCGTGTCCCGGCGCCGGACGGCGGGGAGATGCTGCGGCTGTGGGAGTGGGAGCGGCTGCGCGATCTGCCCTTCCAAGTCGACCTGTGGCTGCCCGACGGCTCCGACTTCCTCCACGTGGGCGTCCGGATCCGTAACCCGCACCACCACACGGTCCCCGTCTACTGGTGGTCCAACACCGCCGTCCCCGAAGGCGAGCGCACCCGTGTCCTGGCCCCCGCCGAGGAAGCCTGGCACTTCGGCTACGAGCGGTGCCTGCGCCGCGTTCCGGTCCCCGGCTCCGACGGCATCGACCGGACGTACCCGCTGCGCAGCGAGTTCCCCGCCGACTACTTCTACGAGGTGCCCGACGGCGCCCGCCCCTGGATCACCTCCCTCGACGCCGACGGCCGCGGCCTGGTGCAGACCTCCACCGACACCCTGCGCGGCCGCAAGCTCTTCCTGTGGGGCGCCGGCCGGGCCGGGCGGCGCTGGCAGCAGTGGCTCACCGAGCCGGGCACCGGCGGCTACGCCGAGATCCAGGCAGGCCTGGCCCGTACGCAACTGGAGCAGGTACCGCTCGACGCCGGTGGGGAGTTCGCCTGGCTGGAGGCCTACGGTCCGCTGGCGGCCGACGCCGCGACCGTGCACGGCACGGACTGGGACGCGGCCCGCCACGAGGTCGCGACCCGGCTGGCAGCCGCCCTGCCGCGCGCGGACGTCGATGCCGCCTACGCCGCCTGGCTGCCGTACGCCGACCAGGAACCGAAGGAATCGCTGGCCACCGGCTCCGGCTGGGGCGCACTGGAGGCCGTCCGCGCGGGTCTGGAGCTGCCGGGCACGCCGTTCGACGCGGCCGCGCTGGGCCCGGAGCAGGAGCCCTGGCTGACGCTGCTCAGGACCGGGGACCTGCCGGCCGGCCGCCCGGTGCCCGGACCGGCGCTGGTCGGGCCGGCCTGGCGCGATCTGCTGGAGTCCGCTCCCTCGGGCGCGGCCACCGAATATCACCTGGGGCTCGCCCAGTGGCACGCCGGTGACCGCGCCCAGGCCGTCCGCAGCTGGGAGCGTGCGCTCGGGCACGGCGCCGGCGCCCTGCCGCTGTACTGCCTGGCCGTTGCCGAAGCGGAGGCGGGCGAGACCGGGCGCGCCGCCGACCGCTCTCTGCAGGCCTGCGATGAAGCGGCGCGGGCGGCGGCGGAGCCGGGACCGGGCGCGCGGGACTGGCGGCCGGTGCGGTCGGCCCTCGTCCGGGAGGCGGTGCCCGTGCTGCTCGCGGCCGGCCGTACCGACGAGGCGGCGCGGCTGCTGGCGGACCTGCCGCGGCCCGACCCGGCCGACGGCCGCTTCCGGTTGCTGACCGCACAGGTGCTGCTCGCCCAGGGGCAGCCGGCCGCGGCCCGGGAGATCTTCGACGCCGGCTTCGAGATCGCCGCGCTGCGGGAGGGCGAGGAGGCGCCGGCCGATACCTGGTTCGCCATCGCCGAGCGGCTGGTCGCGGGCGGCGGGCCGGTCACCGAACAGGTCCGCGCCGAGGCCCGCTCCCGGCATCCGCTCCCGGAGCGGTACGAGTACCGGATGCGGCCGGTGGAGGGCGGGTCGTCGGGGTAGCCCCCTCAGTACCCTCAGCCTCTTCGGCCCCTCCGGCCCCTTCAGCTGGTCCAGCCCGGTGGCGGCGGTTCACCCGGGCCGGACGGTGCGCCCGTCCGGACGGTGCGCCCGGCGGGTGGCGGGTGGCGGGTGGCGCCACCGCGGACCGGCCGTCACCCCAGCGGCTTGTCGAGCACCGCCTTGCTGTGGCTGAAGGTGTCGAGGGAGTACTCGCCGTGGTAGCGCCCCATCCCGCTCTCGCCCACCCCGCCGAACGGCAGGTCGGGCGCGGTGAGATGGGCGACCGGCAGCCCGAAGGTGAGCGCGCCCGAGGAGGTCTCGGTCAGCAGCCGCTGCTTGGTGGCGTCGGACGCGGTGAACGCGTAGAGCGCCAGTGGTTTGTCGCGCTCGTTGATGAAGGCGATCGCCGCGTCCAGGTCGGGCACCGGCACGATCGGCAGGACCGGGCCGAAGATCTCCTCCCGCATCACCGGTGCGTCGGGGGCGACATCGGCGAGGACGGTGGGCGCGAGGTAACGCGTGGCGCGGTCGTGCGTGCCGCCGAGGACCGTGCGGCCGCTGTCGAGAAGGGCGGTCAGCCGGTCGAAGTGCCGCTCGTTGACGATCCGTCCGTACTCCTCGGCGCCGGCCGGATCGGCGCCGTAGACCTCGTGCACCGCCTCGGCGAGGTGCGGCTCGATGGCGCGGGCGGTGTCGCCGATCGCCAGGACGTAGTCGGGCGCCACACAGGTCTGGCCGGCGTTGAGGAACTTGCCGGTCACGATCCGCCGGGCCGCGGCGGCCAGATCCGTACCGGGGTCGAGGACGACCGGGCTCTTGCCGCCCAACTCCAGGGTGACCGGCGTCAGGTGCCGCGCCGCGGCCGTCATCACGATCCGGCCGACGGCGCCGTTGCCGGTGTAGAAGATGTGGTCGAAACGCTCGGCCAGCAGCGCGGTGGTCTCCGGCACCGCGCCCTCGACGACGGTCACCGCGTCGGAGTCCAGGTGGCGCGGCAGCAGCCGGGCCAGGGCGGCCGAGGTCGCGGGGGCGAGTTCGCTCGGCTTGACGACGGCGCAGTTGCCCGCGGCCAGCGCGCCGACGAGCGGGGCGAGCGCCAGTTGCAGGGGATAGTTCCAGGGCGCGATCACCAGGACGACGCCGAGCGGTTCGCGGACGACCCGGGCGGTCGCCGGGAGCAGCCGGTCGGGCAGCTCGGCGGGCCGGGGCGCCAGCCAGTCGTCGAGGTGGGCCAGGGTGTGGTCGATCTCGTGGAGGGTGAAGCCGATCTCGGTGCGGTAGGCCTCTTCGGGGCCCTTGCCGAGGTCGGTGGCGAGCGCGGCAAGCAGTTCGTCGCCGTGGTCGGTGAGCAGGGTGCGCAGGGCGGCGAGCTGGCCGCGCCGCCAGTCCGTGGCGACGGTACGGCCGGTGGCGAAGGTGCGGCGGAGCCGGCCGATGACAGCGGCGGCGTCCAGGTCGGTGGAGGGGGACTGCGATGACATGACCGCGAGGTTACAGGAAACGAAAACATTTCGTTTCGTAATGCGGTCGGTAGACTCCCGGTGTGACCGAACGCACCGAGAGCAGCCGGCCCGCATCCGCAGCGCGGCAGCCGTCCCGCGGCCGGCCGCGGGACGCCGGACGTGACCGGGCATTGCTGGAGGCCACCGTCGCGGTCCTCCAGGAAAGCGGCTACGGCCGCCTGACCACCGCGGCGGTCGCCAAGCGCGCCGGGGTGTCCACCGCGACCCTCTACCGCCGCTGGCGCTCCAAGGAGGATCTGGTCGTGGGCACCGCCGTCCGCTGGGCGAGCGACCTCGGACCCCAGCCGGACACCGGCAGCCTCGAAGGCGACCTCACCGCCCTGCTCAAGGACAAGGCGGAAACCCTGGAGGGCCCCGGCGGCCGGCTGCTGCACGTCCTGATCGGCGAGGCCGCGCACAACGAGGCGCTGGCCCGCGTCCTGGACACCGCGATCATCCAGCCGGTCCGCGACCGGGCCGCCGACGTGGTGCGCCGCGCGGTCGCCCGCGGCGACATCCCACCGCTCCAGGACGCGCATGTGCTGGCCGACCTGGTCGTCGGCTCGATGGTCAGCCGTCTCTTCCTGACCCCCGGCGCGGCCCGCCCCGGCACGGCGGACGGCCCTTCGTCCGGCGAGGCCGCGACCCGGGAACTCCTTCCGTTCCTGCTGCGCGCCGTGGGAGCGCAGCCCGGCTGACCCGGCCCCGGGCTGAGGGCCCGTCACCGCCGCCGCACCCCGGTCGCCGCACCCCACTCGCCGCACCCCGGCCGCCGCGCCTCGCCTACGCCGATTCGGTGACTTCCGCGACCCTGGAATGAACCCCGGCCGTCACGCGTTGTGACGGTCATGAAGGCAATCATCGCAAAGAGCTACGGCGGCCCCGAGGTCCTCGAATACACCGACCGTCCCGATCCGAAGGTGGGCCCGGACTCCTTCCTGATCCGGGTCAAGGCGGCCGGGGTCAACCCGGTGGACTGGAAGATCGTCGCCGGCTATCTGGACCCGATGATGGACGCGCACTTCCCGCTCACTCCCGGGTGGGACGTGGCGGGCGTGGTCGAGGCGGTGGGCGCGGACGCCACGGAGTACGCGGTCGGCGACGAGGTCATCGGCTATGTGCGCAAGGACGAGGTGCAGCACGGCACCTACGCCGAGTTGGTCGCCGCGCCGGTCAGGACGCTGGCGCGCAAGCCCGCCTCGCTCAGCTGGCAGCAGGCCGCCGGGCTTCCGCTCGCCGGGCTGACGGCCTATCAGTCGCTCAAGCGGGTCGGTGTGCGGGCGGGCGAGACGGTCCTGGTGCATGCCGCCGCGGGGGGTGTCGGCTCCCTCGCCGTCCAGATCGCGGTGGCGCAGGGCGCCCGTGTCATCGGCACGGCGAGCGAGCGCAACCACGACTTCCTGCGCTCCCTGGGCGCCGAGCCGGTCACCTACGGTGATGGCCTCGCCGACCGGGCGCGGGCCCTGGCGCCCGAAGGCGTCGACGCGGCCGTGGACTTCGTCGGCGGTGGCGTCGTGGAGGTCTCGCAGGAACTCCTCAAGGACCGCGGCCGGGTGGCGTCGATCGCCGACGGCGAGGTCAAGAACAAGGGCGGCCACATGGTGTGGGTGCGCCCGGACACCGCCGATCTGACCGCGCTCGGCGCACTCGCGGACGCGGGGAAGCTGAGCGTGCCGGTCGAGGCGATCCTCCCGCTGTCCGAGGCCGCCGAGGCGTTCCGGCGGAGCATGGCCGGGCGGGCCCGCGGCAAGATCGTCCTTGAGGTGTCCTGACCACGGCCGGTGCAGGCCGCCGACAGGCACAGCGGGGCCGCCGCCCCCGACGGAGGAGGCGGCCCGCACCGCTGTGATGACGGCACCTCAGGGGCGTGAGCGGGGGCGCGGTGGACGCGGTCAGTCGCCGCTGACCTCTCCGACGGCAAAGCGGCGGGCCTCGCGCCGGCCTGCGTAACGCTCCTTGCGGTTGCGCTGCCTGGCCATCTGCTGGCGCTCCTTGACGCAGCCGCGCACACTGCACCCCGAACAGCAGGTGCGGCGGAACAGCAGCGTGCCGGGGTGCTCCCACCGGCAGCGGGTGTCCGAGCCCTCGCGCGTCCCCATCGGGTCCGGCGGCAGGTCACAGGCACCGTAGCGGTGATCGTGGACCGGCCGGGGATCGTGCTCCGCGTAGCGCACCCACACCGGCTTCGTCCTGTCCGTACGGGACATCTCGTTCCTTCCGGAACCGCCGCCCGGGCTCCGGACCTTCCGGGCGGGCGGCTGGGTTCGCCACTTCACGGCGACACGCTCCTTCCTTCGTCTGCGGCACCGATCGGGCGCCTGGGGGCGCCATCCACCGGAGTGGAAAGCCTTCCAGGATATCGGCAACTCAGTTCGATTTCATGGGGTTTCAGGTTTGCCGGTCTTGGTCGTCCGGGGTGGAGGTGTTACGCCGCCAAGGGCGCCGTGCGGTCGAGGAATTCCCTCACCGCCGCGCCCAGTTCCGCCTGGTGCGTGAGGTAGAAGTCGTGATGCCCGTCGATCGTCACGACTTCCGTGCCGGGCCGGCGACGGACCATCTCCTCGGCGTGCCGGCGCGGCACGACCGCACTGCGTTCGCCCCGCACGACCATCAGCGGTTGCCCGACGGCGGTGAAGTCGTCCCACCAGTCGCCCCGGACGGCGACCTTGGCGGCCCGCACTTCCTCCGCCCGCCACAGGAACCGCCACCCCTCCGGTTCCTCCACCGCGCTCTCGGTGAAGTGCCGGGGCTCGTCCACGAACGCGAGTGCGTCCAGCATCGCCCGCATGCTCGGGAAGTGCGTCGGCAGTGCGAGCAGCTGATCGTCGCCGAGCGGCGCCCGGTACTCCGCCGGAAAGTCCACCACGACCACGGCCGAAGTCAATTCCGGTCGGTGTGCGGCCAGTTGATACGCGGTGATGCCGCCGAGCGAGTGTCCGACGACCGCAACGGGGCCGAGTCCGAGGTGTTCGACGAGCGCCGTCGCGTCGCGGATATAGGCCTCCCGCCCGTGGTCCTCGGGGTGGTCGGAGAGGCCGTGGCCGCGCTGGTCGAGCGCGATGAGCCGGTATCCGGGCCCGAGGTGGCCGGCGAGCCCGAGCAGGGAGCGGCCGCGCCCATAGGCGCCGTGCAGTGCGAGGACGGGGCGGCCGGTGCCGCCGAGGTCGAGGTAGGCGAGACGTATGCCGTCCGGGGTGCGGAAGTACTGCGTGGTTGCCGTCGTCATGGCTTGGACTCTAACAGGAGCATGCCTCTATTAGAGTCATCTCGATTCGAGGTATCTCTACTCGGGGTATCTCCCTTCGATGTGCCTCTACTAGAGGCATAGCCCCTGGCGTGGCTACTCTGGACGGCCACGACGACCGCGAAGCACGCACCTCGGAGGCCCGGTGCTCACCCTCTGCATCCTCGGATTCCTCGACGAGGAACCCCTGCACGCCTACGACCTGCGCGCCCGCATCTCCGGCCTCAGCGGCCATGTGCGCCCCGTGAGCGACGGCGCTCTCTACCCCGCCATCAAGCGTCTGGAGGCCGCCGGGCACCTCACCCGCCACACCGAGCCCGGTGAACGCGCCACACCCCGCCAGGTCCTCACCCTCACCGCATCCGGCCGAGCCGAATTCCTGCGCCGGCTGCGCGAACCCGCCGACCTCGAAATCACCGACCGCAACTCCTTCTTCATCCTCCTGGCCTTCCTCGGCCGGCTGCCCGACCCGGCCGACCAGGCCCGCGTACTTCGCCGCCGCCTCGCCTTCATGGACGAGCCCGGCAGCTACTTCTACGAGGACGGCCGGCCGCTGCGCGCCCGCGACATGACCGACCGCTTCCGGCGCGGCATGCTCCAACTCGCCCACGCCACCAGCAAGGCCGACCGCGCCTGGCTGGAACGCACCGTCGGAGAGCTGGCAGGGGGCGTCTCGCCGTGACGGCGGTCGGGGTCGCGGCGGCACTGCAGCAGTGGGATGCGGTGTGCACCGTCGCGACGGGCGGTGTGCTCGTCGCGCTCGGGGTGGGGGCGGCGGCGGAGACGGTCGTGGGGTAGAGGGGCGGGGCCCTCGGGCCCCTATGTGCCCCCAGGTACCTCTATGCCTCCGCCTCCTGCTTCCGGTCGACGTACTCGAAGATCGAACCGTCCGGGTGGCGGGCGACCAGATTGCGGCCGATCGGTGTCGGCAGCGGGCCGGCGACGATGTCCGCGCCGACGGCCGTCAGATCGGCCACCGCATCGTCCACATCCTTGACGGCGATGGTCGCTGTGATCTTCCGCAGCACCGACAACTCCGCTTCGGGGCCGCTCATCAGGAAGAAGCACCCGACGGCCGCGACCGCCACCCCGCCGCGCTGGAAGCGGACCGCTTCGGCGCCGGTCAGCCGTTCGTAGACGCCGACCGCCGCATCGAGATCGCCGACGCACACCCGCAATGAGGTCCCCAGAATGTCCATATGGGCAACCCTAGTTGGGTGGCCCGCGGGTACGCGATCACTTGGTCGTCATCGACCGCTCTCCGTCGGGTCTTGCGGGTCTTGTGACAAGGGTGTGCCCCGGACGACGGAGCCTGACGCCCCTGGCCCCGCCCCCGGGCCACCCGGTCGTCCCCGGTCCTCCCGTTCGTCAGACGCGGCAGAGGATCTCGCCGTGCAGGATGCCGAACCAGCCGTCCTCCTCGGCGCCCCACGCCCGCCAGGCCTGAGCGATCCGGTCCAGCTGCTCCGTGGTGGCGTGCCCGCCGTCCACCGCGATCCGCGCGTAGGAGGAGCCGACCGTACGTTCCGCCCACAGCTCGCTCCACCAGGAGCGCTCCTGTGGGGTGTGGTAGCACCAGGTACCGGTGGTGGCGGTGATCGCGTCCGGGGTGAAACCGGCCTGCCGTGCCCAGGCGTGCAGCCGGCGTCCGGCATCCGGTTCGCCCCCGTTGGCGCGGGCCACCCGCAGATACAGCCGCAGCCAGTCGGCCATCCCGTCGACCTCCGGGTACCAGGTCATGGCCGAGTAGTCCGAATCCCGGACGGCGACGATTCCGCCGGGCTTCGTGACCCGGCGCATCTCGCGCAGCGCCTGGACGGGGTCGCCCACGTGCTGCAGCACCTGATGGGCGTGCACCACACAGAAGGTGTCATCGGGGTAGTCCAGTGCGTGGACATCGCCGACCGCGAAGCGGACGTTCGTCAGGCCCCGGCCGGCGGCGGTGGCGCGTGCCTGGCGCAGGACGTCCGGTGCGTGCTCCAGGCCGGTGACCTGCCCGTCCGGCACCAGGGCCGCCAGGCCGGCGGTGATGGTGCCGGGGCCGCAGCCGACGTCCAGGATCTGCATGTGCGGCTGCAGCGCATCCCGCAGGTATCCGGCCGAATTGTCGACGGTGCGCCAGGTGTGGGAGCGCAGTACGGACTCGTGGTGGCCGTGGGTGTAGACGGCGGATTCCTGCGGCATGGCCGGCTCCTTCGCATACGGGGGAGCGGTGGCCGGGTGCGCACGGCATCCCGGCCACCGCCCGGCGGCCGCACGTAGCCGCGCGGCCGCTCTGCGGCGTGGTGATCACACCGTACGCCGCAATCTCGCATCATGAGAGTGGGGTCTCATTATTCGGGCAGCAGGCGATAGACCGTCAGCGCTTCGTTCTGCTTGTCCAGCGTCAACTCGGACGGGGCGGGGGCCACTTCGCCGTCGAAGGCCAGCGTCGTGCCCTCCGGGAGCCCGCTGATCCGCAGGCGCGACAGACGCGCCTCGCCGAGCACCGGAGAGCTGCGCGGGGTGCCCAGCAGAGCCGCGGTGAGCAGCCGGGTACGGGCCAGCCGGCCACCGTGCACCACCCGCACATCGAGCACCCCGTCCGCCAGGTCGTGGCGGCGCACCGGAGCGAACCCCAGCCCCCGGTACTGAGAGTTGCCGGCGAACAGCAGCCACACGGCCCGCCGCTCGCCATTGATCGTGAGGGTCAGCGGCTCGGCGGTGCGCAGCACCTCCCACGCCGCGAGCACCCCCGCGGGCCAGGCGCCGATCTTCCCGGCCCACCGCTCCCGGATCCGCACCAGCTCCGGATACGCGCCGATCGAGAAGGTGTTGAGGAAGTGCCGCGCCTCCGGATGCGGCCCGGCCCGGAAGCGCGCCACGTCCACCGCGACGGCCTCACCGGTCTCCACGGCGCGGGCCGCCGCCGCATAGGTTTCGATCCCGAGGTCGTACGCGAAGTGGTTCAGGGTGCCGCCGGGCAGCACCGCGAGCGGCAGCCCGTGCCGGAGCGCGACCTCCGCCGCGGCATTGACCGTGCCGTCCCCGCCGAGCACTCCCAGCGCACCGCCCAGCGCCTTGGCCCGCTCCGCGGCATCTTCCAGGGCCTTGTCCAGCGGCTCCCCGTCCGGCCCGCTGCACACCGTCACCTCGGCCTGCGGCAGTACTCCGTGCACCTCCTCGGCGCGGTCCGGTCCGGGGCCCGTGCGCTGCCCCGAGCCCTGGTTCGCCACCACGACCAGACCCCGGCCGCCCGGCAGCGCGGGCGCCTCGGCGCGCGGTCTGGCGGGCGGCGCCAGCTGGGCACGGGTCGGCGCGAAACCCCGGACCGCGAACGCCGCACCGGCCCCCAGCGCGGCGCCCGCCAGCACATCACCCGGATAGTGCACGCCCGTATAGACGCGGGAGAACGCCACCGAAGCGGCGACCGGCGCCAGTGCCAGGCCCCACCACTTGTTCTCGAAGGCGACACCGGTCGTGAAGGCCACCGCCGAGGCCGCGTGCCCGGACGGGAACGAGGAGGTGACGGGCTGACGGTGCAGCTGCCGTATGACCGGCACCGCGTCCAGCAGCGGTCGCTGGCGCCGGACCGAGCGCTTGCCGAGCGTATTCACCGTCGCCGACGCCACGGCCAGCGACGCCACCCCGCGCAGCGCCGCCCGGCGCATCGGCCGGCCGCCCAGTGCGGCCGCGCCGGCCGCGATGCCGAACCACAGCAGTCCGTGGTTGGCGCTGCGGGTCAGCCGGGGCAGGACCCGCTGTGCGCCCGGCCATTCGCGGGAGGCGATGAGGTGGAAGGTCCGCCGGTCGAGTTGGGGAAGTAGCGATCGCATGCGCCCTCTTGTACCCCAGACTCGCCGTAACAGGCAGGAAGGGGCTGCTGGGGGGCGGTGCGCGGCGTTGCGGGGCGGTGCGCGGCGTCGCGTGGGCGGTGCCGCACGCGGACCGGGCTGCCGCGCCCCGGCCGCCCCTGTCCCGGCCATCCATGTTTCGCTGTCGGGATGATCAGGAAACGGCGCGACACCGACCTCGACGCCTGTGTGGCGCTCCTGGCCGCGGTGCACACCCACAGCGGCTATCCACACCGCTGGCCGGACGACCCGGCGCGCTGGCTGGCCCCCGACGGACTGACCGCCGCCTGGGTCGCCGAGTCCGACGGTACGGTCGTCGGCCACGCGGCGCTGTGCGGTCACGAGGTCAGCCGGCTGAGTGTCGCACCCGCCGCCCGCGGCGCGGGCCTCGGCGGACGGCTGCTGCGCACCGCCGAGGCGGCGGCGGCCGCCCGTGGGCTGCGCCCCGTACTGGAGGTGAAGGCCACCGACACCGCGGCCATCGGCCTCTACGAGCGCCTGGGCTGGATTCGCCGCGCCACCGAGCGGCAGGAGTGGGACGGCGGGGAGGTGGTGACGGTGCATCGCTACGAGCCCGCCGCGGCGCGCCCGGCGCGTTGAGCGCGGGTACCACCCGCGCTGACGTGTCGCCCGGCCGCCACCCCCGTGATCTGCCAAGGTGGACGGGGCCGCCTCAGGGGATGTCCTGGGCGTTTCCCCAGGGCGAGGGGCCCACGGTCGACCCGCCGTCGTGGAGTGGAGGTACGGATGCAGCGGACCGCCCCGGATCCGCAGCGGGAGCCGGAGCCGGATCCGCCGGTGGGCCTGCCGGTCCTGCCGGAGCTCGCCGCGTACCTCTCCGCGGCGGCGGACCGCACCGAAGCCGAGCCGCCCGGCGGCAGCGCGCCACTACGCACCGCCGCCTGCGGCTACTGGGAACGCCGCAGCCTGGTCACCACCCCGGACCGGGTCCTCGCCGCCCCCGGGGCACCGGCCCTGCTCCTCGCGCTGTACGCCGCGACGGACGGGGCGGTGGTGCTGCCGCGGCCCTGCTCGGAGTGGTACGCGCCGCCCGCCCGGCAACTCGGGCGCCCGGTGCACCTCGCGCCCGTACCGGCGGAATCGGGCGGCGTGCCCGACCCGTTCGCGCTGCTGGAGACCGTCCGCCGGGCCCGGATGCACGGCGACAGCCCGCGCGTCCTGGTCCTGTCCGTCGCCGACGATCCGACCGGCACCTGCCCCGCGCCCGAGCAACTGCACGAGGTCTGCGAAGCGGCGGCGCAGGAAGGGCTGTGGATCATCAGCGACGAGACGCGCCGCGATCTGCTGCACGATCCGCATGACACCGTGCTGCTCAGCCCCGCCGAGATGCTGCCCGGCGAGGTCGTGGTGCTCACCGACCTGCGGGCCACGCTGGTGCCCGCCTCCTGGCCGGCCGCGCTGGCCCGTTTCCCCGGCACCGAGGGTGGAGCCGTCCTGCGGGCCGCCGCTCTGGACGCGCTCACCGCGGTCCCGGTGCCGATTCCGGGGCCGGTCGGCTGCGCCGTCACCCATGCGCTCGGCGAACCCGACGAGGTGCGCGCCCGTACGGCCACCGCCGCCCGGATGTACGGCATGCTCGCCGCGGCGCTGCACCACACCCTCACCGAGGCCGGCGCCCTCTGCCGCCCGCCGCACTCCGGCAGCCATCTCTACGCCGACCTCGAACCGCTGCGCCGGCCGATGGCGGCCCGCGGAACGGTGGAATCCCACGCACTGGAGCGGAAGTTGGCGCCCTGGGGGGCACGCGGCGGACACCGTTTCGGCGACGCGCCGGGCGCCCTGCGGGTACGCCTCGGCGCCGAGGCGCTGCTCGGCGCCGACCGGGAGCTGCGGCAACGCGTCCTGGCCGCGCCGGACCCGCTGGAACTCCCGCACGTCACCCAGGCGCTGACCGCCCTGTCACGGGCGCTGGCCGGACTCACGACGTCCGCGGACGGATGATCACCACCGCGCCCCGCCCGCCGGTGCCGTCCCCGCCCGCCGGTGCCGTCCCCGCCCGCGGGCCCCACCCCGCCTGCCGGCTCCCGTCCCCGCCCGCCCCGCTCCCGCCGCCGCGCGCGCCGGAGCCCACCAGATGGATGCGCCCCCGGACCCGGCTCGGTCCATAGCGGTCAGGCAGGTACGTTCACGGCACCAGTACGGGCGACCGGATGCAGCGCGGCGTACTCCAGGGGCGCCGACGGATCGACCGCGACATCCAGCGGGGCCGGTGCGGTGCCCGCCCGGACCAGCAGCTCCCCGATGGCGGCGATCATCGCGCCGTTGTCGGTGCACAGCCGCAGCGGCGGCACCCGCAGGGTGATCCCGGCGGCGGCGCAGCGCTCCTCCGCCAGGCTCCGGACCCGGGAGTTGGCGGCAACCCCGCCCACCACGACAAGGGTGCCGACGCCGTGGGCGGTGCAGGCGGCCACCGCCTTGCGGGTCAGGACATCGGCGACTGCCTCCTGCAGCCCGGCCGCGCCGTCCGCCACCGGCAGGGCCCGGCCGCGGTGCCGCTCCGCCCATCGTGCGGCGGCGGTCTTGAGCCCCGAGAACGAGAAGCCGTACGGATCATCACGCGGCCCGGTCAGCGGACGGGGGAACCGCACGGCGCCCGCGTCGCCCTCGCGCGCGGTCCGGTCGATGGCCGGCCCGCCGGGATAAGGGAGCCCGAAGACCCGGGCGACCTTGTCGAAGCACTCGCCGGCGGCGTCGTCCAAGGTGTCGCCGAGGTGCACGATCGGATCGCGGGCCAGGTCGCGGACGAGCAGCAGCGAGGTGTGGCCGCCGGAGACGATCAGCACCACACAGGGGTCGGGCAGCGGACCGTGCTCCAGGGTGTCGGCCGCTACATGGCCGGCCAGGTGGTGCACCCCGTACAGCGGCACGTCCAGCGCGTACGCCAGGCTCTTCGCCCCGGCCAGCCCGACCTGGAGCGCACCGGAAAGCCCCGGCCCGGTGGTCACCGCGACCGCCCCGACATCGGACATCCGCAGCCCGGCCTGCTCCAGCGCCCGGTGCACCACCGGGGCGAAGGAGTGGACATGGGCGCGGGCGGCGATCTCCGGCACCACGCCCCCGAACCGGGCGTGCTCGTCCATGCTCGACGCCACGGCGTGCCCCAGGAGCCGGCCGTCCCGCACCAGCCCGGCGCCCGTCTCGTCACAGGACGATTCGATGCCCAGCACGACGGGTGTCCCACGCATGCCGTTCTCCTCTCGCACACCGCGCCCGGGGTAGTGCCTGATGCCTAATTGCACAGTGTTAGTTATTGCAGATCCTACGCAATAAGTGGGCCTCCCCAGGGAATCCCGTAGTCCCCCCGCGAAACCGCAGATCTTTCACCGACAGGCCCCCGTGGCGGGAGTATTCACGGCGATTTTGAAGCGTGCCGCTGATCCGGTGACCATGTGCACCGGTCCGGCACACCGGACAGCCTGGCACGACGAGAGATGCGCCCCACATGCACCGCAGCCCTGCCGCTCAGACCCCCGAGACCGGCTCTGACCTGCACACGCAAGCCAAGTCACCGTTTCGGATGAGCTTGTTCACCGCCACCTGCCTGGTGATGGGGAACATCATCGGCGGCGGCATCTTTCTGCTGCCGGCTTCGGTCGCCCCGTTCGGTACCGTCAGCCTGGTCGCCTTCGGCGCACTGACCATCGGCGCCCTCGCGCTCGCCCTGGTCTTCGGGCGGCTCGCCGAGCGCCACCCGGACACCGGAGGCCCCTACGTCTACGCGCGCGAGGCGTTCGGCGACTTCGCCGGATTCCTCTCCGCCTGGTCGTACTGGACCATGACCTGGGTCAGCAACGCGGCGCTCGCGGTCGCCATCGTCGGCTACGTCCACGTCCTCCTCCCCGGCCACCCCTCCCGCGGCGCCGACCTCGCGATCGCACTCGGCGCGCTCTGGCTGCCGGCCCTCGCCAACTTCGCCGGCACCCGCTACGTCGGCCTGGTCCAGACGGTCTCCACCGTCCTCAAGTTCATCCCGCTCCTCTTCATCGCCGTCGTCGGCCTGTTCTTCTTCGACCCGGCAAACCTCGGCCCGTTCCACGAAGGCAGCGGCAGCGCGGCCGGCGGAATGTCCGCGGCCGCCGCGATCCTCCTCTACTCCTACGTCGGTGTGGAGTCCGCCGCGATGAGCGCGGGCGAGGTCCGCGACCCGGAGCGCAACGTCGGCCGGGCCACCGTGCTCGGCACCATCGGCTCCGCCGTCGTCTATCTCCTGGGCACCGTCGCCGTCTTCGGCACCGTCGCCCACGACAAGCTGGTGAAGTCCCAGGCGCCGTTCTCCGACGCGGTGAACGCCATGTTCGGCGGACACTGGGGCGGTACGGTCGTCGCGCTCGCCGCCGTCGTCTCGATCATCGGCGCCCTCAACGGCTGGACCCTGATGAGCGCCCAGTCCCCGTACGCCGCCGCCAAGGACGGGCTGTTCCCCGCGCCGTTCCTGACCAAGCGGCGCGGCGTCCCGACCTTCGGCGTCCTGGCCGCCGGTGTGCTGGCCAGCGCCCTCACGGTGATGAACTACCTCATCGGGTCCGGCGGCGTCTTCGAAATCCTCGTCCTGATCACCACCTTTTCGGCGACCGTCCCCTACCTCCTCGCCGCCGGCGCCCAGGTCTACTTCCTGCTCACCGGCCGCCGCGACCAGGTCCGCCCCGCCCGCTTCGCCCGTGATCTGACCCTCGCCCTGACTGCCTTCGGCTTCACCTTCTGGCTCGTCGCCGGCGCCGGCTACGCCGCGATCTACCAGGGTGTGCTCTTCCTGTTCGCCGGCATCCTGGTCTACGTCTTCATGGCGGCCCGGCGTACGGCACGCCAGGCGGAGACCGCGGCCACGACGGCCACGACTGCCACGACGGATGCGCCTACGCCCGCGGACTCCGAAGAGGTTCCCCCGCCCGCCGCAAGTGCCGCAGTGCCTCCGCGTACGACCTGATCAGCCCCGTCTCGTGGTACGGGACACCGATCTCGGCGCAGTAGGCGCGCACGATCTCCTGCGCACGGCGCAGATGCGGCGTCGGCATGCTGGGGAAGAGGTGGTGCTCGATCTGGTGATTGAGCCCGCCGAGAAGGAAGTCGGTCAGAACCCCGCCCCGGATATTGCGCGAGGTCAGCACCTGACGGCGCAGGAAGTCCGGCCGGGCGTCACCCGTCAGCGTCGGCATCCCCTTGTGATTGGGCGCAAAGGTGCACCCCAGATACACACCGAAGAGGGCCTGGTGAACGAGGAGGAAGGCCAGCGCCTTACCGGGTGACAGCACCAGGAACAGCGCGGCGAGATACAGGCCGATATGCGTCAGCAGCAGCGCCGCCTCGCAGCCCCAGTGCTTCATGGTGGGCGACCGCAGCGCGCGGATGCTCGACACCCGCAGATTGAACCCTTCCAGCGTCAGCAACGGGAAGAACAACTGCGCCTGATAACGGCCGATGAAACGGGGCAGCCCCGTGGCGGCCCGCGCCTGGTCCTGCGACCACACCAGGATGTCCGGCGCGACATCCGGGTCCAGCTCCTCATGGTTGGGGTTGGCGTGATGCCGGGTGTGCTTGTCCATCCACCAGCCGTACGACATCCCCACACCCAGGTTGCCGAACAGCCGCCCACCGACCTCACTGGGCCGACGCCGCCGGAACACCTGCATATGCGCCACATCATGGGTGACCAGCGCCATCTGCCCGAAGACGAACGCCAGGAACACGGCCACGGCCAGTTGCCACCAACTGTCGCCCAGTGCGAAGAACACCACCCAGCCCCCGGCGAACGCCGCGCTCACGGCCGACAGCCGCACCGCGTAGTACCCGGGCCGCCGCTTCAGCAGCCCGGCCGCGACGATGCGCCGCGACAGCCGCGCAAAGTCGCTGCCGACGGGCGCTGCCGCATCGGCGGGCCGGGAAGGGTTCTCAAGCCTCGTTGTCATGCGGACGAGTCTTCTGCCGCCGCGCCCGCCCGGACAGCCGGTCGGCCCCCGTCCGGACGGCTGGTTCGCCCCCGTCCGGATAGCTGGTCCGCCCCCGCTTCGACGGATGGTTCACCCCCGGACCGGGTGGGGGGTTACCACTACCGTTCCCGCCCCTCCCGCCTCAAGGCCGGTAGGCAGGAAGACCCTGAACCTACGTGATCGGCTTTCGTCCCACGCCCTGATCGAGTCCCAGTCGCACACTCAACTGACCGCCGATCTCTCTGCGTTGCGGAGCGGTCAGCACACACAGGTGCGCGGTCGACGCCGGCCACCTCCGATATCCCGCAGCAGCCACGACCTGTGGGCCGTCGCGCACCACGAACACCGGGGAGTCGAGCTCGTCGATGCCGCTCTCGGCCGCATCCTCCGGCCCCACCAACTCTGCCAACGAAGGCGAGTTGGAGCAGGGCAGGGTGATGCGTCCGGTGTCTGGTTCTGATCAGGCGGTTGAGCGGGCGTCGTCGAGGCCGGTGCGCAATGATCAGCCCATGACCGAGATCGTTTTGATGTCAGATCCGAAGATTGCAGCCATACCGGTGAAGGACTGCGACGAACCACTCCTTGATGTGCGACGCCAGGAGCCCTTCCCTGTAGACACGCGGGAGCAAGACGATGCCGGGGCCTTCGCGCACCTGCGAGAAGGCGTCTTGAACCGCCTTCTCGATGCCCGGGAGCTGCTGCCGGACGGTATCCGGTTGCTGTTCATCGAGGGGTACCGGCCACCTGCGGTGCAACGGTTCTACTTCGAGCGGTATGCCGAAAGGCTCCGGAACGACAACCCCGGCTGGTCTTCGGAGCAGGTGCGTGCTGCCGCAAGCCGGTTCGTGTCTCCCCCGGAGATCGCCCCGCACAGCGCCGGCGCTGCCGTCGACGTGACTCTCGTCGCCGCCGACGGCCGGGAACTCGACATGGGAACGCCGGTCGATGCCAGTCCGGAAGTGAGTGAGGGCGCCTGCTATACCGCCGCACACAACATCAGTGCGGAGGCGCGCGGCAACCGTCAGATCCTCACCGAGGCCCTGACCGCAGCGGGCATGGTCAACTACCCGACCGAGTGGTGGCACTGGTCCTACGGCGATCGCTACTGGGCACTCGCCACGGGTGCAGGCCACGCCCTCTACGGACCGCGGGAACTGGGCTGACGGGACCGCGGGAACTGGGCTGACGCCCCGGAGACCGGCACGCACGCGGGAGGATCCGTCCCATGCGGGGTTGCTTCGTCCGTGCGGACCTGGCCGGTGCTCAGTGCATCGCGAGGTCGAGGATGCGCTGGACCAGGCCGGGGTAGCTCCAGCCGGCCCCGGTCGCCGCGAGCGGCAGCAGACTCGTTGCCGTCAGGCCCGGGAGCGCGTTCACTTCGAGGCACATCGGCTCGCCACCGGTATCGCAGCGGAAGTCGGTGCGCGAGTAGGAACTACCGTCGAACCCCAACGCCTGGTGGGCGTCCAGGGCCAGCTCCTGCAGTCGGGAAGCGAAGGCCGCCGGGACCCGCGCGGGGCACACCTCGCTCACCGCTCCCGGCTGGTACTTGGCCGCGTAATCCCACACCGGAGTCGTCAGCTCGATCTCGACCACCGGGAGCACCTGCTCACCGACCACGGCGACAGTGAACTCGCGTCCCGGCAGGAACGGCTCCACCAGCATCTCGACCCCACGGGGGCGCATCTCGGCAGCAACCTGGCCCAGTTGCGACAGCGAGTCGACCCGGTACACCGACACACTTGACCCGTCCGCTGTCGGCTTTGCCACCACCGGACCCGCCGCAACCAGTCGTTCCACGTTCGCGGGCACGTCCCCGTCCCCGGGCCGCCACAGCGCCCGTTCGACGACCGGCAGTCCCGCCGCCCCGAGTACCGCCTGCGCCCGGCCCTTGTGCCAGGCCGCCGCACACGCCGCGCTGCCCGCACCGGTGAACGGGATGCCCGCCGTTTCCAGCAGCGACTGCACATGCCCGTCTTCACCCCAGCCACCGTGCAGCGCCAGGAAGACGGCCTCCGCTCCACGCAGGAGATCAAGGACCGGCCCGTCCGTCAGAGCCGCGTACATGCGCCGCCGCCACTGCTGCTGATCGGAGAGGGACGGTGGTTCCTTCGCGACGCTGAATCCGTCGATCGCATCACCGGGGTGCAGCGGTCCGGCCAGGACCGGCACCGCTGCGGCCGGATCGACCAGCACCACCTCATGACCCCGCTCAAGCAAGGCCTGGGCAACCGACCGGCCCGAGGCCAGCGAAACATCCCGCTCGGAGCTCTCTCCACCACATAAAACCACTACGCGCATAGCGCGATTCTGCCGCACACCGTCGCCCGCCCTCCCGCATGCGGCGAGCATGCGCCACTTCTCCGCCGGCAGGGCCGCGCCAAGACGGAGTGCTGCAGGAACTGGCGCTGCGCTCACCGACGAGCAGCCATACCCCGCGGTTGCGCGGCGGATGACGCGGGTTGTCCGGCCCGCGGCGGACCAGGCTCTCCGCCGCCCGTCGCCGCCTCCTTGGCCTTACGCAGCCTTACGCTCCCTCCATTCCCTCCGCACCGGCCTCTCCGGGCCGGCCGACCGCGTCATCGGCGTGCCGGCTGAAGACGGGCAGCGCCCGCACCAGGTCCGGGGGAAGGGCAAGGCCCTGCTCGGAAGACGGGTCGACCGCCATCCACAGGTCGTCCGCCGGCCAGTTCGCGGCCAGGTCGACGACGGGGATGCGGAGCGCGGTCTCCAGGTCGCCGCCGGCCGTCAGCAGCGCATTCTCGGTGGTGAAGACGGGGACGTATCGGTTGCCGTCCTGTTCGATCACCGGCAGGGAGACAGCGCCCTCGGGGCGCTCCTCCTCGCCCTCGGCCGGTGGCGCCTGCGGCAGCAGTGCCACGCTGGCCGCGAGCTCGACCAGGGCGGCCTGGGTGTCCGCCGCCTCCGCTGCGGACTGTGTGCCGTCGGTGGAAGGTTCTCCGGCCGGGGGCGCGTTTTCGTCTGGGGTCAGGGGGCTCATGGCTTGTCCTCTCGTCGGCGTTGCTCACCGGCCACCCGCTCGACACGGGTCGGCGCGGGTTGCCGCAGTCGCCGCCGGATGCCGCCCAGCGGCAGGGGGCCGGGGCAAGCGTGGCAATACCTCCAAGGCTAAGCCGCCCCACGTACTCCGCAACGTTCCCGGTCAAGGGACCGGCGACAACCACGTTCTTCCTGGTCAGGCGACCGGTCACCCGACTCCTCCCGAGTGCGGACGGACCGCCGAGTCGCATGGTGCGGCGCGTCGTAAACCCGGCCAGACCGCCCCAGGGCGGACGATCGGGGAGTTGACGACATCCGCACGGAGAGGGGCGCCCTGCAGTACCAGACGCCATCGCACACCAGGCGTCCTCGCACGCCAGCCGTCCTCGCACATCGGACGTCCTCGCACACCGGACGTCATGACAATCCGCGCGCCGTGGCACGCAGAGCGACATCCGGTCGACATCCGTACACGGGCGTCATCCACACCCACCGCGACATCCGTACACAGAAAGGGGTCACCATGGCCACCACACGTAACGCTCACACCGAGTGGGAGGGCGAGCTGTTCAAGGGCCTGGGGGAGGTCACGCTCGACTCCTCGGGAGTCGGTCACTTCCCCGTGACCTGGGCTTCCCGCGCCGAAGAGCCCAACGGGAAGACCAGTCCCGAGGAGCTGATCGCCGCCGCCCACTCCAGTTGCTTCTCCATGGCCCTGTCGAACACGCTCACCGGGGCCGGCAACCCACCGACGCGGCTCACGACGAACGCCGCCGTCACCTTCCAGCCCGGCACCGGCATCACCGGGATCCACCTCACCGTGGAGGGCCAGGTGCCCGGCATCGACGAGTCCGCCTTCAAGTCCGCGGCCGAGGACGCCAAGGTCAACTGCCCGGTGAGCCAGGCCCTCGCCGGCACCACGATCACCCTCACCGCCACCCTCTCCTGACCCCGCGAACGCGCCACACCACGCCCCCTCTCCGCTTCCGTCGGTACGAGGGGGCATTCGTCCACGCGAAGTGCTCCGCCGCGTGGCGCGCGGTGCCGCGTTCGGCCGCGGCGGCTTCGACACTTCCGGCATCCCCTCAGTCGCTCCGTGGACAGGCGGACCGTCCAGGTGGAAGACCAACTCCCCACGCTGACTGGCTCGGCGTGCCGCGGCATACGTTCGCTGCGATGTTCGGTGCGGCCATCGCGTTGGCCGGAGCACTTTGACGAGTCAGATCTGTACGCCGATGTACGGCCCGCCTTGGCGCGCTTGCGCGGTGATGGGCTGTGGCTCGGCATCGCGGGGAACCAAACCGTGCGGGCGGGCGGGATTCTCCGCAGTCTGTTCACCAACGATGTCGACTTGATCGGCACGTCGGATGACTGGGGAGCCAGCAAGCCCGATCGGCTCTTCTTCGAGCGGGTGACCGACCTTGTCCCCTTCGCGGACGATCAGATTCTGTATGTCGGGGACCGCGTGGACAACGATCTCCGCCCCGCGGTGGCCGCTGGTATGCACACTGCACTCGTTCACCGAGGTCCATGGGCGACGGTCCAGTGGAACACCGTGGAGGCGCGCGAGCTGCCCACGTTCCGTATCGAGTCGCTGATGGAACTGCCGGAAGCCATCTCGGAGTTCAACGGGCGAGAGCGCTGAATGACGTCGTCCGTCGGTATAGCCGGCCTGGCCCGCCCATTACCTCCTGCGTAATCGACCCCCACCCCACCACCCGGCAAGGTGAAGTCATCGGTTCACGGGCCGGCGCACTCCGGCCCGTGAAGCGGTGCCGGCGGCCGTGCTTGGTGCCGGTGCCGTTTGGATCTCACCAGGAGCGGGAGTACGTGATGACTCAGCAGGAGCAGCAGCAGGTTGGGCAGCAGGCGTCGGGCGCGGGCGAGTGGTACGCGGCGGCGGTGGCGCGGTACTTCGAGGCGTGGAATGCGACGGAGGAAGGGGCGCGGGGTAAGGCTGTCGCGGCGGCCTTCGGGGAGGACGCCACGTATACGGACCCGTTGGCCGATGTCGTGGGGCACGAGGGGCTGGCGGCGGCCATCGCGGGGGCGCATGCGCAGTTCCCCGGGTTTGTGTTCCGGCAGTTGGGGGGCGTGGACGGGCACCATGACATGGCGCGGTTCGGGTGGGAGCTGGTCAGTGTGGCGGATGGTTCGGCGCCGGTGGCCGGGTTCGATGTGGTGCGGCTGGGGGAGGATGGGCGGATTCGGTCCGTGTGCGGGTTTCTGGACCGGGTGCCGTCGGCAGGCTGAAGTGTCCGAGCCGTCGAGCCGTCGAGCCGTCGAGCCGCCGCGCGGCGGAGCCGCCGAGCCGGTTCCGTACGGTCCGAGCTCTTCCGTAAGTCCGAGCCCTCCCGTCCGGCCCGTGCCGTCCCCTCGGCCGAGCTCTCCGTAAGGCCCGTGCCCTCCCGTAAGGCCCGTGCCCTCCCGTACGGCCCGAGCCCTCCCGTAAGCCCGGGCAGCCGCCGTCCGTCCCCTACGGGCCCGTCTCCCGCAGGTACGCCGCGGTTTCCGGGTCGGCCGGCAGCAGGGTCTCCACTGCCAGCTCGGAGACGGTCACGTCCATCGGGGTGTTGAACGTGGCGATGGTTGAGATGAAGGAGAGCACGGCGTTGTGGTGTTCGAGCATCATGGGGAGGGCGAAGGGGGCGTGTTCGCCGAAGGCTGCCGTTTCGTGGCCGCCCGGGGGCAGGGGGTAGGCGACCACCTCGTCGTAGAGGGCGCGCAGGCGGGCGGAGCGCAGCAGGGCCAACTGGCGTTCCATCTGGGCGAGGAGGTGGCTGCGCCATTCCCGGTAGTTGCGGATGCGGGGGGCCAGGCCGTCGGGGTGCATGGTGAGGCGCATGGAGTTCAGCGGGGGCTGGAGGAGGGCAGGGGCGATGCCGTCCAGCAGCAGGGTGACACCGCGGTTTGCCGCCTGTACGTGGTAGGTCCCGTCGACCACCAGGGCGGGGAAGGGCTCGTAGCCGGTCAGGAGGCGTTCCATGCCGGAGCGCAGGGCGGCCATCGACGGGTCGTCCAGCGGTGTCTCAGGGAAGGTGGGGGCGTAGCCCGCTGCGATCAGCAGGGCGTTGCGCTCCCCTACGGGGACGTCGAGGTGTTCGGCGAGGCGGAGCACCATCTCCTGGCTGGGGCGGGAGCGGCCGGTCTCGATGAAGCTGATGTGGCGGGCGGAGGAGTCGGCGCGCAGGGCCAGTTCCAGTTGGCTGATCCGGCGCCGGTCGCGCCATTCGCGCAGCAGGGAGCCCACGCCCGTGGTCGTCTCCGGCGAGGATGCCGCAGCAGTTGTCATGGGAGGGACGGTAGCCGAGGGCCGGTGCGGGCGGGGTGTACGGGAGGAGCGCGCGCCGTGGGTGCGCGAAAGTGTCGTCGGCGTGCCACGCTGGAATGGTCGCGGGCGTCGTGGCAGTGGGCGGCGGCCGTCCGGGGCACCATAACCGTGCATATTCATTCGTATTCATGCGTATCGGGGCCGGCTCATCGGTGGCCGGCACACGGGGAGAGGCGAACGCCATGACCGCTCAGCTGGAACCGCTCAGCTTCAAGGAGATCGAGGACCGTCTCGCGGAGCTGCCCGGCTGGTCCGTCGAGGGCGGGATGCTGTGCCGTGGCTACGCCTTCCACGGGCACTTCCCGGCCGCCGCCATGGTCATCCATATCGCGCAGATCCAGGAGGAGTTGGGCCATCACGCCGAGCTGACGCTGGGGTACAACCGGCTCGCGGTCTCGGTGAACACCCACAGCCTCGGCGGACGGATCACCCATCTCGACTTCGGCCTGGCCCACCGGATCGAGGCGATCGCTCCGGGGCACGGAGCCCGTTGACCCGTCGCCTCGGGCCATGGAGTCCGCCGGCCCGTCACCTTGGGCCGTGGAGTCCGCTGGTCCGATTCGTCGCTCCGGGGGCGCGACACCGCCCCCGGAGTGCGGCTGGGCCGCGGTGGCCGGACCGAGCCCCCGCGGCCGCCCCGCCCCGCCCCGTGGCCGCTCAGCCCGCTCCACACCGTCCCGGCCCGCCCTCAGCTCCCCGAGCGCGGCCGGACCACGCGCCCCGCGCGCGCCAGTTCCACATTGAACTGGGCGCCGGACAGCAGTGACAGGTGGGAGAACCACAGCCAGATCAGGAACACCACCGGCCCCGCGAGCGAACCGTAGAGCCGGTTGAAGGTGCCGACGTACGAGGTGTAGGCGGCGAAGGCGCCGGAGGAGACCAGCCAGAGGAGCACGGCGACGACACCGCCGGGCGCCGCTCTGCGCACGCCGCGGGAGCTGGGCGGGCCGGAACGGAACAGCACCATCGCCAGCACCGTGGCCAGGAGCAGCAGCAGCGGCCACTTCAGCAGGTTCCAGGTCGCCTCGCCCGCCTCGCCCAGCCCGACGGCCCGGCCCAGTGCGGTCGCGATCGGCCCGCTCACCAGCAGGGCCACCGCGCTGCTGATCAGCAGGGCCATCAGCAGCAGCGCCGTCATCAGAATCCGCGGTGCCTTGCGCCACGGCGGACGGTCGTCCTTGGCGCGGTGCATGGCGTGCAGCGCGCGGCGGAAGACGGCCAGATAGCTGCAGGACGACCACAGGGCGCTGATCAGGGCGCCGCCCAGCACCACCCAGGCGGCGGTGCGCTGATGCGCCATGCCGACCAGCGCGCGGTGCACGGTCGGGCCCGACTGGGCCGGTGCGATCGACGTGATCTGGTTGATGAGCTGCTCGGTGGCCGCCGGATCGGCGAGACCGATCAGCGACACCGTGACGATCAGCGTCGGCAGCAGTGCCAGCACCGAGTAGTAGGTCAGGCTCGCGGCCCAGTCCGTCACATCGTCGTGCCACACCGACAACGGTGTACGGCGCAGTGCGGTACGGAACTGGGCCCACGTCGGCAGCGCGGCCGGCTGCCTCGGCCCCGCCGCCCCGAGTGCGCGGTCCAGCTGCGTCCGGTCCAGCCCGCGGCGCATACCGCTCCCGGCCATGTCGTATCCGTCCTCTCCGTCGCATCCGTCGTATCCGTCGTATCCGTCCTGCATCATCTCCTGGCACGGATGCCGCTCACGACACGGTGGCCGCCCGAGGGTCCCGGCCGCTCCGCTCCGGCCCCGCTACGCCACCCCGGCCCGCTACGCCAACCCGCCCCGGCTACGCCACCCCGGCCACCCTGGCTACTCCAGCCCGCGTGCCCGCTTGAACCGCGCCAGCCCGTCCGCCAGGTCCACCACGGGATCCGGATAGTCGTACGCCGCGCGCTCCGGCCCGGTCAGCTTCCACGGCTGGTGCACCGCGGCGCCCGCGAGACCGGCCAGCTCCGGCACCCAGCGCCGTACGTACTCGCCCCGCGGGTCGAACCGTCTGGCCTGGACCAGCGGATTCAGTACCCGGTTGGGGCGGGTGTCGGTGCCGGTCCCGGCCACCCACTGCCAGTTGAGCTGGTTGTTGGCCATATCGCCGTCCACCAGCCAGTCCAGGAAGTGCCGGGCGCCCACCCGCCAGTCCACATACAGCGTCTTGGTCAGAAAGCTCGCCACCAGCATCCGCGCCCGGTTGTGCAGCCACCCCTCGTGCAGCAGCTGCCGCATCCCCGCATCGACCACCGGATAGCCGGTACGGCCCTCCTTCCACGCCGTCACCTCGGCGTCGTCGTACCGCCAGCGGTCGCCCTTGGTGCGGTAGTCGGCGCTCGCCGCGCCGGGGCGGGCCGCCAGCACCTGGTGGTGGAAGTCCCGCCAGGCCAGCTGCCGTACGAACGCTTCGGCACCGGCGTCCGGGCGGGCCGACGCCTTGTGCACCAGCTCCACCGGCGAGAGGCAGCCGAAGTGCAGATACGGCGAGAGCCGTGACGTGGCATCGCCCGGCAGGTCGTCCTGCCGGTCCTGGTAGTCGGCCATGCCGGAGCGCTGCCAGGCCCCGAACCGGCGGCGCCCCGCCCGCTCGCCGCCCTCCGGCAGCGCGGGCGACGGTTTCCCGCCCGGGCACAGGTCAGCCGCCGACGGCAGGTCCTCGGACCGCACCCCGTCCGGGACGCGTACGGACCGGGGCGCGGGCAGCACCGACCGCAGCCCCGCGGCCTGCCAGCGCCGGCAGTACGGCGTGAAGACCGCGAAGTGGTCCTTGCCCGGACCGGAGGGCAGCACCGCGGCGGGCGGCAGCGCCGTGATGACGGCGTCGTGTACCACCAGCGCCCGCCCCGCCGCCGCCAGGCCGTCGGTCAACCGCCGCTCCCTGCGCAGCGCGTAGCCGCTCACCCCGGCCGCGAGATGCACCTCGCCGGCTCCGGTCTCCGCCGCCACCCGGCAGGCCTCGGCCACCACATCCCCCGTACGGATGACCAGCCGACCGCCGCAACCGCGCAACCCGGCATCGAGATCCGCCAGCGCGCCGGCCAGGAACGCCGCGCGGTTGGGCACCATGAACCCCGCGTCGGCGACCCCCGTGTCGACGACGAACAGCGGCACCACCCGCGCCGCGGAGCGCAGCGCGGCATGCAGCACCGGCTGATCGTGCAGCCGGAGGTCGGAGCTGAACAGGCAAACGGCTACATCCATGCCCTACGTCTACACCGAACCCGCGCCGCGCGACCGCCCGCCGGGGCGCGCCCCCGACCAGCGACGCACTCCCGGTCCTGTCCAGCGACGCACCCTGGCCAAGCGACGCGCCTCGTCCAGCGGCCCGGTCCCGTCCAGCGACGCACTCCGGTCAAGCGACGTGCCCTGCCCCCGTCCAGCGGCCCCGTCCCGGTCGAGCGACGCGCTCCCGGTCGAGCGACGCGCTCCCGTCAAGCGAACGGCAGCCCGCGCCACGGCGAGCCCGGGTCCTGGGTGAGGACCCGGTGCAGGTGCACGGCCTGCGCGTACTCCGGCCCGAACCAGCCGTTGTCGAACGCCAGCATCCGCCCCAGCGCATAGCCCGCGGCGAACTCCTCCCACGAGCCGTACACCTCCCTGGCCTTCGCGCCGGCCTGCGTCACGGCCTGTTCGGCCTGCTGCGGTGCGCACAGCCGGGCGCCCAGGCCCCAGCGGACGAGAGCGACGGCATGTGCGAGGTCCAGTGCGACGAGCGACACCACCCGGCCGTCCGCCGACGGCAGCAGGCCGTCGGCCCGGAACCGCTCTTCGTACCTGGTCACCAGCTCGGGGACGGCCGGCGTGGCGGCGGTGTCCGGGGAACCCGCCCCGGCCTCATCGGTCCGGCTCGCGTCCGTCGTGTCCGCCTCGTCCGCCGTGTCCGCAGCGCGCCCGGCGGTCCCGGTCCCGGCCCCGGCGCCGCTGCCGCCGGCCCGTGCCCGCAGCGCGGTCTCCGTCTCCGCCGGTACGAACTGTCCGCCGAGCAACTGGTCCAGGCGCTGCTGCCAGCCGGCGGGATCGGTCACCGACCACTGTTCGTGCAGCGTCTGCGCATCGGCGGCGTGATCGAGGAAGGCCGTACCGAGTTCGTTCCACGGCACGCTGTGGTGCACCGCGAGCGGCGCACCGCACGCCAGCCCCTGCGCCACCGGGCCGTGCAGCGGACCGCCGAAGTGCGTGACGAGCAGGCCGCCGGGCCGGGCCCCGACCTGAGCACGTCGCTGCAGCCAGCCCGCCCGGTGGGCCGGGGAGGCGGCCAGGTACGCGGCACACGGCGTCCCGGGGTTGACCGCGAGCCGCCATTTGCCGTTCGGCCAGTCCTGTGCCAGTTCCTCCAGCGAAACCCGGTCGAAGAACTGCTGCGGCTGCCACGGCGGCAGCATGCCGCGGGTCAGGACGGGAATGCACTTACCACCCGCCGCCGGGTCGTCGTAGACGGGCAGCGGGTCCTGGCCCTGCTGCGGTGCCGCCAGATACAGATCCTCACCGGCGATCGCCGCGATCTGACCGTCCCAGTCACCACGCACCGTCGCTTCGTACAGCCGCCGCTCGGTATCCGTCGGCGGCATCCATCCCGGAGTAGCCACGGGCCAGACCCTACGGTCGTGCCCTGCTCCGCCGGTATCCGGGGCTGCCGGAGCGGCAGCGCGGATTGCACGCCCACGACCGGTAACGGAGGCTCGATGTCATGAGCAACGACGAACGGCCCGCACCCGGGCGCGGCCCCCACGACACGGCGCAGATCGACTGGGAGGTGTTCGGCCCGCTCCTCGAACGGGGTGCCGAGCTGCACCTGCCGCTCTACGAGCAGGCCGCCGCCTGGCTGCGGCAGCTCCTCGCCGGGACGGCCGCAGCCGTCGGCCAGGGGGTGGAGCGGGTGCTCGACGTCGGCAGCGGGCCGGGCGTCGTCAGCTGTCTGCTGGCCCAGGCCTTCCCCGCCGCCGAAGTGGTCGCCGTGGACGCGAGCGCGGCACTTCTGGAGCGGGCACACGCCCGGGCCGGGCGCCTCGGCCTCGGCGACCGGGTCCGCACCCATCTCGCCGAACTCCCGGACGGGCTCGACGCCCTCGGCGGCGCCGACGTCATCTGGTCCGCCAGGACCCTGCACCACGTCGGCGACCAGCGTGCCGCGGTCGCCGCCCTCGGCGCTCATCTGCGGCCCGGCGGGCTGCTCGCCGTCTGCGAGGGCGGCCTCACCCCGCGCTTCCTGCCACGCGACATCGGCATCGGGCGCCCGGGGCTGCAGTCCCGGCTCGACGCGGCCTGCGAGGACTGGTTCGTGGAGATGCGCGCGGCGCTGCCCGGCGCCGTCGACGACACCGAGGACTGGCCCGCCTTCCTCGCCGACGCCGGCCTGCGCACCCCGCGCACCCGCAGTTTCCTGCTGGACCTGCCGGCCCCGCTGACCGAGGATGCGCGCGCCTACCTCCAGGACCACCTGACCCAGGGGCTCGACCTCTACGGCGACCGCCTGGACGAGGGCGACCGCACCACCCTCGCCCGTCTCGCCGACCCTGATGACGCCGCCGGTATCGTCCGCCGCCCCGACGCCTTCCTGCTGTCCGCGCAGACCTTCCACACGGCCCGCGCGCAGTAGGAGCGGTCAACGGTCCCTCAGTCTTGATGCATCGGCTTCGGGCTGATCACGGCGAATGTCGCGCCCTGCGGATCGGCCACCACGGCCATCCGGCCGGCGACCATGTCGAAGGGCTGCTGCAGCGCCGCACCGCCGGCCGCGGTGATCTTGTCGACCGTGCCATCGGTGTCCGTCACCGCGAAGTACACCAGCCAGTGCGAGGGAGTGCCGGACGGCATCTGTTCGGACATCGGCTGCATTCCGCCCACCGGCCGGTCGTTCACCGTAAGGGCGTAGTAGTTCTCGGCGCCCTCCATGGGGGCGCTGTCGATACCGAGGGCCGCCTTGTGGAACGTGGCGGCGGCGGACGGGTCGGTGGTGTTGAGCTCGTTCCAGATGAGTGCGCCCGGTTCGTTGACGATGCCGGCGCCGGGGAAGTCCCTGGGCTGCCAGATGCCGAACACCGCTCCGGTGGGCTCGGCCGCGATACACATCCGGCCGAGCGTCATTACGTCCGTGACCGGCATCAGGAGCGTGCCGCCGGCCTGGCTCACCGCTTCGGAGGCGGCGTCCGCGTCGGCGGCCGACAGGTAGGTGGTCCACACGGTCGGCGGCGCGGGCTGGCCGCCCATCGGGACGGCGGCCATGATTCCGGCCACCGGTTTGCCGTTCAGCGTGCAGACGGCATAGCCCCCGGTCTCCGCGGGCCCGATCTCTCCGGCCCACCCGAAGACCTCGGAGTAGAAGTCGATGGCGGCTTGCTGGTCAGGGGCCGCGAGATCGATCCAGCAGGGCGTTCCGGGCTGGTAGGGAGAGGTGACTTCAGGCATCGTGCCTCCTCGCTGGGGGCACCTCCCCTGCCAGGGCACGGGGGAGGCGCAGGGCAAAGCGAGGGGTACCGGCCCCGGTCGGCATGCCCCGGGGCCGCCCCACGCTCACCCACCACACTTCCTGCCGTCCGCCGGGCCCGCCACTCGGGTACGGCAACGGCGCCGCCCGGACGAGCCGGGCGGCGCCGTTGTGGAGCGCCTTACCGAGCGGCGGTCAGGCCATGTCGAAGGTGGCCGGGTCCGGGCCGATCCGCTTGCCGGTGTCCAGGCCGGCGAGGGTGGCGAGGTCCTTGTCGTCCAGCTCGAAGTCGAAGACGTCGATGTTCTCCGCGATGCGCGAAGGGGTGACGGACTTCGGGATGACGACATTGCCGAGCTGGAGGTGCCAGCGCAGGACCACCTGTGCGGGCGTCTTGCCGTGCTTGGCGGCGAGCGTGGCGAGCGTCGGGTCCTCCAGGAGGCCCTTGCCCTGGCCGAGCGGCGACCAGGCCTCGGTCACGATGTTGTGCCGGGCGTGGAAGGCGCGGGACTCGGCCTGCGGGAACTGCGGGTGCAGCTCGATCTGGTTGACGGCCGGGACGACGGAGGTCTCGCCCAGCAGCCGCTGAAGGTGCTCGGGCCGGAAGTTCGAGACACCGATGGCCTTGGCGCGGCCCTCCGCCTGAATCTTCTCCAGCGCCTGGTACGTCTCGACGTAGCGGTCCTTCGACGGGAGCGGCCAGTGGATCAGGTAGAGATCCACATACTCCAGGCCGAGCTTGGTGAGGGAGGCGTCGAAGGCGCGCAGCGTGGAGTCGTGGCCCTGGTCGGCGTTCCAGAGCTTGGTCGTGACGAACAGTTCGTCACGGGCGATCCCGGAAGCGGCGAGCGCCTTGCCCGTGCCCTCTTCGTTGCCGTAGACCGCCGCGGTGTCGATGCTGCGGTATCCGGCCTCCAGGGCCTGGCCGACGGCGGTGAACGCCTGGTCGTCCTCGATCTGCCAGACGCCGAAGCCGAGCTGCGGCATCGCTACGCCGTTGTTGAGCGTGATGGCGGGAACCTTGCTCACGGGGGAATCGATCCTTACGTCGTCTTTCTCGTTCACGGAGGTCAACGACCATCCGGAACGGCGCATTCCCGCACGGGCCGACGGGATGCGGGCAGAGGGCGGAGTAATCCTGCGAAGGCGCCGTGAGCGGGACCGGCCGGCGGCGCTGTGACGCCGGTCGTGGCCGCTGATACGGGGCATGCCACGGTGGTCGCGGCAGCGGGTTCGCCCAGAGTGAACGCACCGGTGCGGAGCACCTCACCAGCCGGGGCGCCCCTCGGGGGCCCCGGGGACGGTGCCCCGCCCCTCACGCCTGGTACAGCGCGTCCACCTCGACCTGGTACGTCGTCTCGATCGCCTTGCGCTTGAGCTTCAGCGACGGGGTCAGCAGCCCGTGCTCCTCGCTGAACTGGTTGGCCAGTATCCGGAACGTACGGATCGACTCGGCCTGCGAGACCAGTGTGTTGGCAGCGACCACGGCGCGCCGGATCTCGGTCTCCAGATCCGGGTCGCGCACCAGGTCGGTCGGCGGCATCTCCGGCTTCTCCCGCATGGCCAGCCAGTGCGCGACCGCCTCCGGGTCCAGGGTCACCAGGGCCGCGATGAACGGCCGGTCGTTGCCCACCACGATGCACTGGGCGACCAGCGGATGCGCCCGCACCCGCTCCTCCAGGCCCACCGGCGAGACGGTCTTGCCGCCGGAGGTGACCAGGATTTCCTTCTTGCGACCGGTGATCGTCAGATAGCCGTCCTCGTCCAGCGCGCCCAGGTCACCCGTGGAGAACCAGCCGTCGTGCAGCACGGCATCGGTCGCCTTGGGGTCGTTGTGGTAGCCGTGGAAGATCTGCCCGCCGTACAGCCAGATCTCGCCGTCCTCCGCGATGTGCACGGTGGTGCCGGGGACCGGGGTGCCGACGGTGCCGAAGCGGGTCCGCTCGGGCGGGTTGGCGGTGGCGGCCGCGGTGCTCTCCGTCAGGCCGTAGCCCTCGAAGATCCGCACGCCGGCGCCGTCGAAGAACAGCCCGAGCCGGCGCTCCATCGCGGAGCCGCCCGACATCGCATGCCGCACCCGGCCGCCCATCGCCGCCCGGACCTTGCTGTAGACCACCTTGTCGAAGAACTGATGCTGCATCCGCAGCGCGGCGCTGGGCCCCGACCCGGTGCCGAAGGCCTTGTGCTCCTGGGCCTCGGCGTAGCGGACGGCGATCTCGACGGCCTTGTCGAACGGTCCGGCCTTGCCGTCCGCCTCCGCCTTGCGCCGGGCCGCGGCGAAGACCTTCTCGAAGATGTAGGGCACCGCCAGGATGAAGGTCGGCCGGAACGTCTGCAGGTCCGGCAGGAGCGCACGGGCCGCCAGCTCGGGCTGGTGGCCCAGCTTGACCCTGCCACGCACCGCGGCGACCTGGACCATCCGCCCGAAGACATGCGCCAGCGGCAGGAACAGCAGGGTGGCGGCCTCGTCGTCGCCCTTGGAGGTGAAGACGGTCTCGTGGCGCAGCACGATGTTGTCGGCCTCGGCCATGAAGTTGGCGTGGGTGATCACGCAGCCCTTGGGGCGGCCGGTGGTGCCGGAGGTGTAGATGATCGTCGCGGTGGCGTCCGGGGTGACGGCCATCCGGTGGCGGTGGACGACGTCGTCGTCGATATGCGCACCCGCCGCGGTCAGTTCGGCCACCGGGTCGGCGTCCAGCTGCCACAGCTTGCGCAGCTGGGGGAGCCGGTCGATGACCGAGCCGATGGTCATCGCATGGTCCTCGTGCTCGACCAGGCAGGCCGAGACGCCCGCGTTGTGCAGCATCCAGAAGACCTGCTCCGCCGACGACGTCGGATACAGCGGTACGGACTGGACGCCGATCGACCACAGCGCGAAGTCGAACAGGGTCCACTCATAGCGCGTACGCGACATGATGCCGACGCGGTCGCCGAACCGGACGCCCTGCGCCAGCAGGCCCTTGGCCAGTGCGAGGACCTCGTCCCGGAATGTTCCGGCGGTGACGTTCTGCCAGTTGCCCGCGTCGTCCTTACGGGCGAAGGCGACACGCTCGGGGTCGGCGTCGGCGTACTCGTAGACAACGTCCGCCAGCCCGCCGACCCGGGGCGCGGTCGCCAAAGGCGGGACGGTGAACTCGCGCAATGACCCAGCTCCTCGTGGTGTTGCTCACAAGGCCGCGACCGTACCCCAACGTGACGGCATCCGGCAGAGCCGTACCACGTGGTGAATCCGGCGGCATGGGATCTGGCCAACCGTCGAAATCGGGTTACTTCGGAGAAGCCTGGACATGAGCCAGCCGGTTCAACGCCGGACGATCACGACGCCGGGACCATATCTGCACCAAATCTCTGCACCTGGCACCGGATCGGACATGCACCCGGCGCGGAGCCCCTGACCAGGGCTTGTCCCGTAGGCCGAGGGGGCGGGGGTCGGGGGCGGGCGGCCGGCTTGACCGCGCCCCGATCCGCGCGGGGATGCCGGGCGGAGAAGCCGGGTGGCGGCGCCTCCCGGGGCCCTGTGGACGGGCCTTGCGGAACCTTTGGTGGAGCCCTGGGGGAGCTGCAGCCGGTCGCCGCCGGCCAGGATCGCGTCCGCCGGCGCCTCTGCCGGGCCGCGTGCCGTGCGGCTGCGCTGCCCATGGAGCAGAACGAACTCCACTCCGCCGAGTTCCGGCAGTCCGGCACGTGGCTGAATCCGAACCAGACCTGGCGGGATCGTGCCTCTCGTATGTGCCATAACGCCCAGGCCTGCCCGGGTTGCGGCGATCAGTCCGTTGGGCTTCCGATGGTGCGGGCGATCCGCCATTCCCGGCCCGCGCGCTCCAGCGCCCAAGCGCGGGTCAGCGCGGGTGGCGGGCAGACGACCAGCGGGGCCGGGTGCTGCGGATCGAGGCGCAGCCCGGCGCCGACGCCGGCGGTCGCGGGAACCGGCAGGGGCGCCGCGGCCTGAGCGGAGCCGGCCGGCGATGCGGGGTCGTGGCCGGCGAGTCAGTGCCTCGCACCCCCGCGCACCCGGTCCAGCGGCAGCCCCATGACCAGCGGACCGCCCACCGGGGCGTTGGCGGTGCGTACGCGAGACAGTTCGGCGTCGGTCAGGGCTCGCCGGTAGACCCGTACCTCGTCCAGCGCACCCGTGAACTGGGCGCGGCTGTCGGGCCGCTGGCCCAGGTGCACACCGAAGACCGAGCCGCGGCTGACCGACCCCGGGACATCGGGGACGACGGTGGTCTCCCCGTCGTCCACGGTGAGCAGCAGCCGCCCACCCGTGCGGCGCAGGGCCAGATGGTGCCAGTTTCCGTCGTTGTACGCGTCGTGGGTCACGGCCTGGGCGGTGGCGGCCGGAGCGGGGCCGTCGACGGCGGTGACGCGGGCGACGATCCGGGCGTGGCCGGGGTCGCCCTCCACCGCGACCTGCGGGGACTTGCTGCCCACCCCGCCCATCCACAACAGCGGCTGTTCGCCGGCAGCGGCGTCATAACGGAGCCACAGGCTGCAGGTGAAGTCGTGGGTGCCGAGCGGGAGGGAGCCGCGGTAGGGGAGGCGTACCGCATCGTCGGCGCCGTCGAAGGCCAGCGCCTGCCCGAAGCGGCCGCCGGTGGTCCGGGCGCCGCCCAGGACGAAGGCCGGGCGGGCGCCCGGGGCGGCGTCACCCGTCGTGGGATCCGGGCCGCGGCGCGGACCGAGCCAGTCCTCGGTGAAGCGGGCGAAGCGGATCTCGTCCCGGGCGTCGACCGCGCCGCCCTCGTACATCAGGCCGGTGACGTCGTCGGAGACGGCGACCAGGTCCGAATAGCCGGACCAGTCGGTGGTCACCCGGGCCCCCCGGTCGACGCCCTCCCAGGTGCGGCCCTCGTCCCAGGAGGAGCGGATGGTCATGGTCCGGCGCCGGTCGGGGTCGGCGGGCGCCGCGAACAGGGTCCGGCTGCGGCCGGCGCGCGGGTGCGGCAGCCGGAGCGCCGAGCCCTGCACCATCGGGGTGTAGAGGCCGGGCAGGGCACGGAACGGGGCGGTGAAGGAGTTGCCGCCGTCACGGCTGACCGCAGCGGTGCGGTGGCCCAGGTCGGTGCCGTCCTGTTCCCGCCCGTTGACGTAGACCGAGCCGTCGGAGCGTTCCAGGAGCGCCATCTCCGAAGGCTTTTGACGGAATGTGCCGTCAGTGGCGACGGGCCAGGTGTCCAGCGCGCCGACCTTCCAGGTGGCGCCGCCGTCGTCGCTGTGGACGAGCGCGGCGTGGTTGGCGGTGACCCGGTCGTCCGCGTAGCTCTCGGAGTTGATGCCGAGCACCAGACGGCCCGCGTGCCGTCCCCGGGTGAGCTGGATGCCGTGCAGAGGCCCGGTGGCGTACCACGAGTTCCACTGCGGGGGACGGACGGCGGCGGTCAGGTCCCGGGGCGCGGACCAGCTGGCGCCTTCGTCGTCGCTGTACTGGAGGTGCGGGGTGCGGTCGCAGGGGACCGCGCAGCTGAGGCCGTCGGTGCGGCCCTTGTTGTAGGTCTCGGCGAGCACGATCCGGCCGGTGCGGCGGTCCACGACGGGCGCCGGGTTGCCGTGGGTGTCGCCGTTGCCGTGGTTGATCACCTGGAGCGGGCCCCAGGTACGGCCACCGTCGGTGGAGCGCTTGAGGACGAGGTCGATATCGCCCGCGTCACCGCAGTCGTGCCGCCGGCCCTCGGCGAACGCGAGGAGGGTGCCGCGCACGGACTTCACGACGGCCGGTATACGGAAGCAGAAGTAGCCCTGTTCCTGGGACGCTTTGAAGAGGATCTGCTGCTCGAAGCCGCCGGCAGGGGAGGGTGCCGAGGCGGTGGCACGAACGCTGTCCGATGCCCTGTCAGGCACGGCGCGTGCGGGGGCGGTCGGGAGGAGGGCGAGGGCGGTGGCGGTCAGCGCGGTCAGCGCGGTCAGCAGGGCCACGGCACGGCGCCGGGGTCTGCGGCGGGGGCTGGGGTGTGCGCGGAGAACTGACGTCATGGTCCGGCCTGCCCTTCGAGGCATCGGCGTCGGGTCATCAGGACATCCCACGTCCTATGTGCATCGCGACGGAAGCTACTGCCGCGTGCGGACCGCGACAAGGAGCGTGCGCGGGTTCTCCGCGCCGCGGCCGTAATTCACTCTCCTGATTCACTCTCCCGGCCCGCAGCTGCCGCGTCGCGCCCGCCCCGCCCACCTCGCCCGCCGTGCCTCACGGCCGCAGCACCACCTTCCCCAGGTTGGCCCTGGCCTCGATGATCTCGTGTGCCTTCGCGGCCTCTTCCAGGGGCAGTTCGGCATGGACCGCGACCCGCAGCCGGCCGGATCCGGCAAGCTCCCACAGCCGCGTCCGGTGCTGCTCGTACAGCTCCCGGTGGACGGTGGAGAAGCGGCGCATCGTCAGTCCCGTGATGGTCTTGGCGCCCGCCAGCAGCTCGTGCGCCGGAACCGTCCCGCCACCGGAGTTGAAGAAGATCAGCCGGCCGCCGGGAGCCAGCGCGGCCAGTGCGCGCGGCAGCAGCTCGCCGCCGACACCGTCCAGGACGATATCGACCGGCTCACCCCAGGACCCCTGGTCGTAGACCACCACCTCATCGGCCCCCAGCCCGTACAGGAACTCCGCCTTGGCGGGCGAGCCGACCGCGGCCACCACCCGTGGCACCCCCTGGAGCTTGGCCAGTTGGACGGCGAGGTGTCCGGTGCCGCTCGCCGCGCCGGTGATCAGTACGGACTCGGCGCCCTGCGGTGCCGCGGTGCTGAGCGCGGCGAGCGCGACCTGGCCGCTGCGCACCAGCGCCACCGCCTGCACGGCGTCCGCGTCGTCCGGTATCCGGCTCGCCAGGAAGGCGGGCGCGAGGGCGAGTTCGGTGTAGGAGCCGGTGAGGGTGAGCGAGGTGACGCGGTCGCCGGGGGCGAACCCGGTGACGTCCGGGCCGACGGCCACGACCGAACCGGCGATCTCGCCGCCGGGCATGGCGGGCAGCGGATCGCCGCCGCCCTTGCCGTCCCCGCGCACCCGTCGTACGCACGGCAGCGTGACGCCGATCGCCTCCGTGCGCACCAGCAGTTCACCGGGACCGGGCACCGGTGCCCCGGCCTCCTCGACCCGCAGGACCTCGGGGCCGCCGTAGGTATGGAATCGGACACGGCGCATGGCCAGGCACCTCCGGGATCGTCGCTCGGCGCGCGGGGCGGCCAGGCAGCCGGACAGCTGCCCGGTCGCCGGACGGCACGCACCGGCCGGTTTCATTGGGTTCCCCAACGATATCCCGCAGCCATTGGTTCCGCCAATAGTTTTTCGTTGGGCTCGCCAAGGGAGTGCTCGGTACGGTGGCCCCATGGCCGACACCCCCTACGCCCCCCGCCACATCCGCGCGCTCCCCAGCTGGCTGCTGGGCCGCGCCGCCGCCCGCGGGCACCGCCTCGTCGCCGAGGCCCTGGCCGGCGAGGGCATGCGGATGATGCACCACGCCGTCCTGTCGGCGGTCGAGGAAATCGGTCCGGTCTCGCAGGCGGAGCTCGGCCGGACGCTGCATATCGACCCCAAGGACATGGTCGCGATCGTCAACGAGCTGCAGCGGGACGGGCTGGTGACCCGCAGCCCCGATCCCCGGGACCGGCGCAAGAACGCCATCGAGATCTCCGCCGACGGCCGACGGCGGCTGCGGCGCACCCGGCAGCTCGGTGACGAGGCCAACGCGGCGCTGACCGAGGATCTGACCCCGGCCGAACGAGAGCAGTTGGTCGCCCTGCTGACCCGGATCGCGCTGCCGGGGGAGTGAACCATGAGGCCGGGCGGCGCGGGGGCGGCGCGATCGGCACCTTCGGGGGCGCCTCGCCCGTCGGCCCGCCCGGTGTGGCGGCCCGTACGCCGCGGTGCCGGTGTGGCGGGCCCGCGCCCTCAGTCCGCAGGCGTGGCGGCCCCCGCGGGCAGGGCGATGCGGTGCTCACCCGCGTAGACGTTCATGGAGGAGCCGCGCAGAAAGCCGACCAGGGTCAGCCCGGTCTCGGCGGCCAGATCGACGGCGAGCGAGGAGGGCGCCGAGACCGCGGCCAGCACCGGAATGCCCGCCATCACGGCCTTCTGCGCCAGCTCGAACGATGCCCGGCCGGAAACCATCAGCACACTCGACGACAGCGGCAGCTGCCCCTGCTGCAGCGCCCGCCCCACGATCTTGTCGACGGCGTTGTGCCGCCCCACGTCCTCCCGGATGTCGAGCAGCTCTCCGTCCGTCGTGAACAGCGCCGCGGCGTGCAGGCCCCCGGTCCGCTCGAACACCCGCTGAGCGGCCCGCAGCCGGTCGGGGAGGGCGGCGAGGGTCGCCGGGTCGATACGGATCCGATCGATACGGAGCGGGTCGATACCGTCCGAGGCGGCGGGCGAGGAGGCCAGGGGCCAGCGCGTGGTGGTGCGCACCGCGTCCAGGCTGGCCTTGCCGCACAGCCCGCACGACGACGTCGTATAGACATTGCGCTCCAGGGTGATCTCCGGGACCGGGACGCCGTCCGCGAGCCGGACGTCCACGACGTTGTACGTGTTCTCCCCGTCCGCCGTCGCCCCCGCGCAGTAGACGATGTTCGCCAGCTCGTCGGCGCTCGCCAGCACGCCCTCGCTGACGAGGAATCCGGCGGCGAGCGCGAAGTCGTCGCCCGGTGTGCGCATCGTGATCGCCAGCGGCTTGCCACCGAGCCGTATCTCCAGCGGTTCCTCGGCGACGAGGGTGTCCGGACGGGTGCTCACGGCACCGTCGCGGATGCGGATGACGCGGCGTCGCTCGGTGACCCGTCCCATGTCTGATCAGTCCCGTCCTCACCGGTCCGGAGCGGCGCCGGTGGTGTCTGTATGGAGAGCCGAAGCGGCCCTTGGTGCGGCTTGATGTTGCTCGGCGCTGCCCGGTGCAGTGGTTGCCGCCGTGGCCACCGGAGCCGTGCGCGGCAAGGGGACCTCGACGTTCCCATTCTCCTGCACGGAAGTGCGGTGCGACGGCCGGCGTCGGCACCACGCACCACAGGCCCGGCCGGTCAGCCGGCCTACGGTACGTGGTGCGTGGTGCCCGGACAGGAGCGTCAGCTCTTCAGCTCACGCCCGCCGAATGCGCCCGAGCCGTCGGCCGCGGCCCAGGCGGCCTCCAGACCGGCCTGGTCCAAGGTCCGCCAGTCCGGGGTGGCCTGGACCAGGGTCCGCCCCAGCCGGCGCCCGAGCTCGACCATCGACCGGCCGGTCGCGCCGCGCTCGGCCCCGTATGCCGCGAGCGCGTCGGGCCGCTCCGGTACGGCGCGCAGCGCGGTCTCCAGAGCGGCGGCGTCCTGCAGCGCCTTGACCGCACCGGCGCCGGTGTGCGGGCGGGCGACGGTGGCCGCATCGCCCGCGAGCAGCAGCCGACCTGCGGTGTAGCGCGCCGCGGTGAAGTCGTACATCGGCTGGATGAACACCTCTTGACGCGGCGTCAGTCGCATCAGCCCGCCCCAGTAGGGCGGCAGCAACTCGTCCGTGACGTAGGTGAAATGGGCGTACAGGGCGTCGGTGAGGGTGCCGGGCGGCAGGCTGGTGGGGGTGTCGAGCCCCAGGTCGAGGCCGGCGGGCGGGGCGGTGTACAGGACCCAGTTCGCGCGCTGACCCCCTTGGCCGTCCGGGATGCGGTAGATGATGACGTGGCCGCCGGGGAAGACGCCGTAGATGCAGTCCTCTTCCGCCCAGGGGTCGGCCGGCAGGCCGGGGAAGTGGAGCTCCGTCAGCCGGTCGGCCGGCACCGCGCCACGCCAGGCGAGGTACCCGGCATAACCGGGCCGCACGCCGGGGAACGCGGTCTCGCGGACCACCGAACGGTAGCCGTCCGCGCCGATGACCAGGTCGAAGCGCTCCGTACGGCGGCTGCTGCCGTCGGCGCCGCGCTGTTCGCCGCTGCCCGCACCGCCCTCGCCCGCTCTGCTTCCTTCGCCGCCGCCGAGATGGACGCCGGCGCCGTCCGCCGCGTCGCTGACCGCGTCCACCCGTACCCCCGACCGGAAGACGGTGTCCTCCGGCAGCCGCCGCCGTAACTCCTGCCAGAGCGGACCCCAGCAGTACGAGCGGAACGGGAAGGGCAGCGCGCCGATCTGACGGCCGAGCGGCCCGGCGCCGTCGCGCACGTACCAGCGACGGGTGGCCAGCTGGACCCATGCCATGGCGGTGTCCAGATAACCGGCGGCGGCGAGCTCGGCATACCGGGCGTTGTGCACCGCGAGGCCGACACCGCGGTCCGCGAGCCGGCCGGCGGTGCGTTCGTACACGGTGACCCGGCCGGCGCCGGCCCGGTGCGCGGCCAGTGCCGTGGCACAACCGGCGATGCTGCCGCCCACGACGGCGACGTCGGCCCCGGCGATCCTGATGCGGTCCCTGCTCATACGCGGATACCCCCTGCGTTGTCCGGCGCCGATGGTCGGTCGGCTGCCTGGTGTGACCGGGCACATCCTCGCAGCGCGCGTCCGTCCCGGCGCGCCGAAACCGCCCCCAGCACCGCCCCTGCGCCGCCGCCCGTCCGTCCCCTCCCCTCAATCCCCCTGAAGTCTTCTGAAGTCTCGTGAAGGAGGGGTGGCCGGGCGGTGACCTGGGTAGGTGCCTGAATCGGGACCCGGCAGCGCCGCGGACCCGGGGCCGGCCGAGCGCCGCGCCCCATGAAGAGCGGCCCGGTGGCGGGTTCTGTGGGGGATCCCGCCACCGGGCGCCCGCTGACGCGGGGACCGCTCGGTCACCGCTTCGGCGAACGAGCCCCTCGCTCTGCGTATCTCTTACGGGGCGAGGGCTTCGCACCAGTCCTCGACGGTGAGGACATCCGCCCACTGCGGGAACAGTTTCCCGGTGAGGACCCGGTGCACCTCGGGGTCGGCGTCGAGGCAGGCATCCGCCAGGACGGTGAGGCCGAAGTCCAGGTCGTTGGCTTGGCACAGGGTGTGCAGCACCACACCGCTGGTGGCGATGCCGGTGAGAACAAGGCTGTCGATACCGCGAGTCCTGAGCACCAGATCGAGGTCGCTGCCCGAGAACGCGCTCCCCCGCCTTTTGGTGACCACGATCTCGCCGTGCCGGGGCGTGACGTCGGGGTGGATCCCGGTACCGGGGCTGCCTTCGGCGAACAGACCTTCCCGCACGGCGGCGGTGAGCACCTTGTTCCGCGGGCTGACGTCCGGCTGGTCCGGGCGCAACCCGACGACCACGTAGATCACGGGGATGTCCGCCGCCCGGGCACCGTCGATCGCCTTGCGCAGGCGCGGCAGATATCCGGAGCCGTCGTCGACGATATTCACGATGTCCCGTTGGACGTCCATCACGAGGAGGGCACTGTTCGGCATGCTTGCGGTCCTTTCTTCACGGGGGACACGGGGGACACGGGGGGCTTCGGGGGAGCGCGGGGGACAGGAGCAAGTCTCGGGGATGTGGCCGGTCGAGCCGCGGTGGGCACATGCAAGGTCCTGACCGTCCGGACCGTGGGTCCGTGCCGAAAGTTCCGTGAAGCCCCTGGTCAGCGGCGAGAACGGCGGATAACGGCGGATCATATCGGTCAATGCGGCAGCCCCAACACGCCCTCAAGAGCGCCTGATCGACGCCCCTCCTGCCACGCAACACGGCCGCTCGTTGACCTTGCCCCTGGGAGAAGCCACAGCATCAGTGGGCCGGTTGACGTGTCCGGCGCGAGGAGGAGCGAGGATGAACATCGAGATCCATCAGCTGCGTCACCGGGAATTGCTGCGCGAGGCCGACCACTGCCGTCTCGTCCGCGAGGCCAGGAAGACCGACCCGCCGGCGCCCGCCCGGGTTGTACGCCTACGAAACCCCGGGCCCGTGCGTCACACCGACGACGATCAGCGGCCTCACCTTCGACACCTCGCCGGCCACTCCGGCCGGAACGGGTTCCCTCCGGTCCGATCCGCGAGACCGGCCCGGCCGCCGGCCACCGGCCGGGTAATGTGCACCCGATCAAGACATCAGGGATCAGCAGCACGACACCGCACCAGGTACCCGACCGATCACGAATGGCGAGACGCACATGAGCGAGGGGACAGCACCGGCGGCCGGCGAAGCGGCCGTCGTCGCCGACGAGGCGGCCCGTGAACGGCTGAGCTATCTGCGCGGCAGCATCGACAACCTCGACGCCGCCCTGGTGCATCTGCTCGCCGAGCGCTTCAAGTGCACCCAGCAGGTCGGCGAGCTCAAGGCCCGGCACAGCCTGCCGCCCGCCGACCCGGCCCGCGAGGCCGCGCAGATCGAGCGGCTGCGCCGACTGGCCGAGGACGCCAAGCTCGATCCGGCATTCGCCGAGAAGTTCCTCAACTTCATCATCGGGGAGGTCGTCCGCCACCACCGGGCGATCGCCGACCGTACGCAGGAGGGGGCCGGGGAGCCGGCCGAGCCCGCGGCCGGCTGAGCCCGTACGCACGAAACCGACGAGGGTGGGCGGTGCCGTGAGGCCACCGCCCACCCTCCTCGCATACACCGGGCCGGTCTCGCACCGCCCCAGCGAACGGTGGCCGGAACTGTGCGCCCACCACGCCGTGTTGGGCAGGCCGCCCGCCGCGCCCGCGGCCCGTGGGGGCCCCTGCCGCCGGCCAGGGCCACGCGGTCGCCTCACCCCGCTGGCCGCGTCGCCCGCGCCGAGTGACACTCGCCATACCTGACGCCGGACCGTCCCGCGGTGCCACCCTGCCCACTACCGTCCAGTAACACGGTTCCTCCGGGAGCCGCCCGAGCGCCATGACCCTGCCCCTCCGGCCGTGCACCGAGAGCGGAGACATCCGATGGCCCCCAGCACCGAATCCACCTCGAACCCGCAGCACAACGAGCACCCCGCGCCCGCCCCGACGCTGCTCCTCAAGCCCGGAACGTCCTGGCAGGACGCCTGGCAGCGCAGCCTGGCCGCCGCCCCCGAAGCCTTCCGCGACGACCAGGCCCTCAACCTCTGGGCCGCCGCCTGGCACCCGGACGGTGACCCGCTGCCCGCCACCAGCCCCATCGACAACACCCCCATCGCCGGCCCGCCCCGCCTCGATGCGGACGCCGCGCTGCACGCCGTACGCGCCTGCCTCGACCAGCACCGGGCCTGGCGCCACGTCCCGTTGACCGAACGCAAGGCCCGGATCTCCGCCACCCTCGACGCGCTGACCGAGCACCGCGAACTGCTCGCGCTGCTGCTCGTCTGGGAGATCGGCAAGCCCTGGAAGCTCGCGCAGGCGGATGTCGACCGCGCCATCGACGGCGTCCGCTGGTACGTCGGTGAGATCGAGCGAATGCTCGCCGACCGCACGCCGCTGCCCGGCCCGGTCAGCAACATCGCCAGCTGGAACTACCCGATGTCGGTGCTGATCCACGCGATGCTCGTCCAGGCGCTGGCCGGCAATGCGGTGATCGCCAAGACCCCCACCGACGGCGGGCTGGTCTGCCTCACCCTCGCCTGCGCCCTGGCCGCCCGCGAGGGGATCCCGGTCACCCTCGTCAGCGGCAGCGGCAAGGAACTCTCGCCCGCCCTCGTCCGCTCGCCGGAGATCGGCTGTGTCTCCTTCGTCGGCGGCCGGGACACCGGTGCCCGCGTCGCCACCGCCGTCGCCGACCTGGGCAAACGCCATATCCTCGAACAGGAGGGCCTGAACACCTGGGGCATCTGGAACTACACCGACTGGCAGTCCCTGACCCCCTTGGTGCGCAAGACCTTCGACTACGCCAAACAGCGCTGCACCGCCTACCCCCGCTTCGTCGTCCAGCGCGAGGCCTTCGCCGACTTCCTCGCCGCGTACCTCCCGGCCGTACGCAGCGTCCACTTCGGCCACCCGCTGGCCGTCGCCGACCCCGCCGACCCCCTTCCCGAGCTCGACTTCGGCCCGCTGATCAACGCCGCCAAGGCCAAGGAGCTCGCCGACCTCACCACCGAGGCGATCTCCCGGGGCGCCGTTCCCCTGCACCGCGGCAGCCTCGCCGACGGTCACTTCCTCCCCTCCCAGGACACCTCGGCGTACCTTCCGCCCACCACCCTCCTGGCCCCGCCCTCCTCCTCCCCGCTCCACCACGCCGAGCCCTTCGGCCCCGTCGACACCCTCGTACTCGTCGACACCGAGGCCGAACTCCTCGCCGCCATGAACGCCAGCAACGGCGCCCTGGTCGCCAGCCTGTCCTGCGACGACAAGGACACCTACGACCGTCTCGCCCCACAGATCCGGGCATTCAAGGTCGGCCACGGCAAGCCCCGGTCCCGCGGCGACCGCGACGAGCTCTTCGGCGGCTTCGGCAACTCCTGGAGCGGCGCCTTCGTCGGCGGCGAACTCCTGGTCCGCGCAGTGACCGAGGGCCCCGCGTCCGAGCGGCTGCCGGGCAATTTCCCCGACTACCACCTGATGCCGTAGCTGCAGGGCTGCAGGGCTTATCGGTCCCATCGGACGAACTGCCGGTCCGCGGCCGTCGGCACCGCACGCTCCACTGCCTGCAACAGGGAGCGTGCGGTGCCGCAGCAGCGGCGCCGGCGTGAACCAGACGTGTCCCGCAGCTGCTCCCGCAGCGGCGAGAGCACCCGTGGCCTGCGGGGCCACCGATATGCGCGGCATGTCCCTCATTACCCATAAATCGGGGTTATGTGTCGGGCGGATACGCAGGTGAAAGGCACTCCGAAACCTTGGTATTGTTGTCCATGTCGCCGCGGGGAACGCCCCGCGAAGATCACACCTAGTCCGGGTGGCGGAATGGCAGACGCGCTAGCTTGAGGTGCTAGTGCCCTTTATCGGGCGTGGGGGTTCAAGTCCCCCCTCGGACACCAGTAGAGACCCCAGTTGATCTGGGGTTTTTCTGTTTCTCGGGCTGTGGCGTGACCAACCACGTGACCAACAGCCTGGAGACTTCCCAGGTGGGCCTTGACCCCTGATCCTGGACACCGGCCGCGGGGACGCCGGGCGGAGGTGCAGACCGAGCCACCGACGCCGTTGGAGGCGGAGAACGCGGCCCTGCGCAAGAAGGTCCGCGATCTGGAGGAGGAACGCGAGATCCTGCGCAAGGCGGCGAAGTATTTCGCCGGGGAGACGCGCTGGTGAACCGCTTCCAGTTCGTCGCCGACCACCACCGCTGCTACGGCGTGAAGCGGCTGTGCACCACCCGGGGCATCGCCCGCTCCAGCTTCTGCTACTGGCGTCGGACGGCCGCGGACCGGGCCGTCCGCCAGGCGACCGACCTCCGCCTGGCCGCCCGGATAAGTGCCGTGCACTCGGCGACATTACCTATCTTCCGCTGGACAGCGGGAAGTTCCTGTATGTGGCCACCGTCATCGACCTCGCCTCACGCCGCCTGGCCGGCTGGGCGATCGCGGACCACATGCGCACCGACCTGGTCACCGACGCCCTGGCCGCCGCCGAACGGACCCGCGGCAGCCTCGCCGGGGCGGTCATGCACACCGACCTGGGGACCCAGTACACCAGCCGGGCCTTCGCCGAAGCCTGCCGCAAGGCCGGTGTCCGCGAACGCGAGGCCCGCCTCGACGCGTTCCGCTGGCTCAACCGCTACAACACCCGACGCCGTCACTCCCGCCTCGGACAACGCAGCCCGATCGCCTACGAGTCAGCGTCCAAAACGACATCAACTACGCTGACACCCGCCGCATAACCCGTGTCCAGGATTCAGGGTCAAGGCCCGTCCGCAGCCAGGAACTTTTGTGGGACAGCTCTTAGTTTTTGCTTCCGCTGACTCCTGAACTCGCCGGTGCGGTCGGGCAGGCCTGCCATAAAACGCCACTAAAGCCTCTCTGAAGTAGCGACGGGAGAAGGCGGGTTCCGGTTCGGGAGGCAGCGAATTAATTTGCTTTAATTTTGGTTACCGGCCGGTATTTGATCGTGCGCCCGCCTGCCTTCCAGGTGCTGACCTATGAAGCATCGAGTAGCGGTAACCGGCAGTTACGGGTGAGGGGATACATGTCCGTATATGGGAGATTTTAGCGTGCTTGATGTAAGCGCATTATATCTGAGCCTCTTTGTGCTCATGTGAACGTGATGCGGGCAATAGGCTTGACGTCCCCCGAGGCTTCGCTCATCATATTCAGGAATTCGCCTTCGGTGTAATGCGGCGGTAAATGGGAAGGGTTTCGGGAGTCGAATGATCGGGGGGTAAATGAGATTTCGGATTCTTGGCCCATTAGAGGTGGCAACGGACCGTGATGAGGGAGTAACGCCACAGGCGCTCAAGCTACGGTCGCTCCTGGCCGCTCTGTGTGTTCATGCTGACCGGGTCGTACCCACGCAGCGTCTCATCAGCGCTCTCTGGGCGGGGGCGCCTCCGCGTACGGCTTCCACCGCCCTCCAGGTATACATTTCGAAACTGCGGAGACACTTCGGAAACCTGGGCGCCGGTTCCTCGATAATCGTCACCCAGTCGCCAGGGTATGTACTCCGGCTCAAGCATCATTCGCTGGACTTGAGGCATTTTGATTCCATGGTCCTTCAGGCGCGTGAGGCTCTGAGTGCCGGCCTTCCGCGTGAAGCAGCGCAGCTGCTCTCCGAGGCGACCCAGCTGTGGAACGGCCCGGCGCTCGCGGACGTCAGGGCCACTCCCACCCTTAACGGTTATGCGCGGCAATTAGAAGAGAGGCGCAACGCCACGTACGAGCGGCGTCTGGAGCTGGAACTCGGACTCGGTCGGCACAGCGAACTGATTGGCGAGTTATACGGACTCGTGCACGATCACCCGATGTGGGAGAATCTTCACGCTTACCTTATGATCGCTCTTTATCGAAGTGGGCGGATTCGAGAATGCCTGAAGACTTACAGCAACATCAGAGAGGCTCTCGTCGAGGAAATAGGAGTGGAACCGTGTGCCCTGCTGCGGAACCTGCACCGTGCAGTCCTCAGCAGAGAAGCCCGGCTCGACGACCTCGGCCAAGGCCTGCTGATCTCCTCCCCGTCCTGATTCCGTCGGCCGGTCGGCGGATGCGCGCCGATCGGGCCGTGCTTCGGCACGCTATGAGGTAATCGCTGCCTACGGATCGCTGCCTGCGGTCGGTCGGGGCTGCGAGCGGTGTCCGCACCGCTGCTCCGGTGGAGACGGAGCCGTCAGGCAACCGGCGCGGGGCTTCGCCCCTGGCCTGGGCGTTGATCGCCAGAGAGGCGGAGGGGCGAGCGGCCCGCAGCTACGCCGTCAGTTCGAGACGGGGCAATCCGCATACGGCCGTCTGAACACGGGGGGCTGTGTTGACCCGGGCGGTTGAGCCGGCTCGCCTCTCACCTCCGATCCGGGAGCGGATTCAGCAGACACCCGTCGGGCGGGTTCAGCCGCCCGTGGTGCGGCGACGCAGGAAGTTCAGCACGGTGGCCTTGAAGACGGGTCTGCCCGCCGGGTCGAGCAGCTCGGCGAGCGAGCGGACGAGCCCGCGATCGGGCTTGGAGTTCGAGGCCTTGGCCTCCAGCACGGTGACGCGAAGGGTCAACACGTCGCCCGGGCGGACGGGGCGCAGCCAGCGCAGCTCGTCCGCGCCGGGGCCACCCAGGCTCGCCACGCTGGACAGGTAGTGCCGGGCGAACAGCCGCATCATCAGCGCCGCGGTCTGCCAACCGCTCGCGATCAGGCCGCCGAACGGCCCGTCGGCCGCGGCGACCGGATCGACGTGGAAGAACTGCGGGTCGTATTCCTTGGCGAACTCGACGATTTGCCTCTCGTCGACGGTCGCGGTGCCGAACACATAGGTCGAACCCGGCACGTAGTCTTCGAAGTAGCGCTGGTCGATCGGGGTGGTCAACAACTGCTCATCGGTGGCCTGAACCATACCGCTGTGATTCCTTCCCTGCGTCGACTCTGAACGCCGGCAGTCTAGGTGTTTTCCCCAGAAGTTGTGTCGACCACTGGGCCGTTTCAGTTCGGGCACTGGTCGGGTGATGCGGCCGAGGTGAAATCCTGCGCGATCACTCCCGGCCGGCGCCGGACGGGACGGCAAGGGTGCCACCGGCGCCGAGGCAGCCAGGACCGAGACTCCCGTAAGTCGACAGGGTGTCCGGAAGCTCCGTCTATCCGGTGTGCGTCGATTTCCGTTCCGCGGGGAGGAAATCCGTGTCCGCGGCCGGGGAGGACGGGATATCGATCGGCCGGGTAAGTGACAACAACGGTCCGGTCATCGCCGTGGTGACGACCGCCATCACCACCATGAGCGAATACAGTTCGCCGTCGAGCAGGCCGAGCTGGCGGCCGGTGGTGAGAATGATCAGTTCGGTCAGCCCGCGGGTGTTCATCAGGGCGCCCATGCCCCACGCCTGCCGGTTTCTCAGCCCGGCGAGACGGGCGCCGAGGAATCCGCCGCCGATCTTGCCGCTGACGGCGACCACCAGGATCAACGCGAGTACGCCGGCCCCGTTCCCGTCAATGCTGGAGAGATCCACCTGCAACCCGGCGACGACGAAGTAGACCGGAAGCAGCAGGCCGCCCATCCGCTTGGCGAAGTGGGCGATTTCGGCGCAGCCTTCGGGGTCGTCGCGCGGCAGCAGGAGACCGAAGACGAACGCGCCGAAGATGAAGTGCTGGCCGAGGAGTTCGGTGATCCCGCCTGAGGCCAGCGCGCCGACGAAGACCACAGCGAACCGGTCCCGGTGCGGCTGCCGCGCATCCCACAGCAGGCGGCGCAGCAGGGGGCGGGCCGCGAGCAGCACGGCCGCGTACGGGGCGAGGAGCAGCAGCCGCCACGGGCTCGCCCCGGAGGGGTTGACCACGGTGACGACGAGGATCAGCAGTGACCAGGCGACCACATCGGCGATCGACGCCGCCGCCAGCGCGAGCGTGCCCAGCCTGGTGTGCTGCATCGCGTGGTCGGTCAGGATCCGGGCCAGCACCGGGAACGCGGTGACCGATAGTGCCACGGCGAGGAACAGGACGAACCCCATGGGCTCGCGCGGGTGGTATCGCCCGGCGAGTAGTAGGCCGAGGCCACCGCCGAGCAGCAGTGGCAGCGCCGTGGCCGTCAACGCGACGCTCACCGCCGCCCGCATGCCGCCGGTGCGGCCGTGGTCGACCTCGAGCCCTATGGCGAACATGAACAGCGCGACACCGATGCCGGCCAGTGCGCCCAGCGCGGGCCGCACCTCCGTCGGGATCAGCGTCCTTGCGAGCTCGCCGTGCAGCATTGTGGGACCGAGCAGGATGCCGGCGACGATCTCGCCGACCACCGCGGGCTGGGCGAGCCGCACGGCAAGCGCGCCGCACAGCCGGGCCAGCACCACGATCAGGACCACGTCGGCGAACAGCAAGGCGGCTGCGCTCATCGATCCCTCCTCACCTCGTCGGAGAACTCGGTGAACAACACGTTGACCTCGCTGGGACGTGCGAGGAACCGAGGTGTCCGCAGCCCCGCAGCTCCGTAGTTGGCGCGGATGATGGCGCGGGCGGCCGCGGCGCCCTCGGCGGGCGGCATGATGACGTCCCGGCGCTCACCGCCCGTACCGTGACGCCGTAGGACAGGGTGAGTCCGGCCGGCTCTCCTTCTGTCGCGAAGCCGCCGTCCCGTGTCCCGCCGGGGGTCAGCGCTCTTCGCGGCCGATGCCGAGCGGCTTGGTTACCAGGTAGAGGCCCGACGCGGCGTCGTGGAGGTCGCTCGGGTCGATACGCAGCGGCGCGAGGTTCGAGGGGCCTGCCTCGTCCGCATCCACCCGCCGCTGTGCCCGCTCCGCCTCCTCGATCAGCTCGGTCATGGCCCCGGTACCGTCGGTGCCCCCCGCGTCGCGCAAGTCGCTCAGGCCGGCCACGATCTCGACGAAGGCGGCGTTCGACCGGTCGCCGGTGAGCCGTTCCTTCTCCCGCACCATGCGTTGGGCCAGCCAGAAGTAGCTGTCTTTGCCCTCGTACTGCTCATAGACACCGGAAACCAGCACCAGCAGCCGCGCGTAGGCGTTGCGGTACAGCGTTTCGTAGAACGCCGTGGCCTCGGTCTCGGTGACCTCGCCGCGGAGGGTGGCAAGGATCGACGCCGAAGCGAGCATGGCGCTGTAGAGCGCGAGGTGCACGCCGGTGGACAGCAGCGGGTCTAGGAAGCAGGCGGCGTCGCCCACCTCGAAGAACCCCGGGCCGCAGAACCGGTCGGCGACGTAGGAGAAGTCCTGTTCGACCCGTACGGGCTCGGTGAACTCCGCTCCGGCCATCAAGTCGCGGACGGTCGGGGACTCGTCTACGACGCTCAGCAGCATCTCGCGCGAAGTCCCGTACTTCGGGCGTTTCTCGAGGAAGCTCTTCTGGTGCGTGACGAATCCGACGCTGTGCACACCGCCGCGCAGTGGGATCACCCAGTACCAGCCCTCGGGGTGCGAGATGACGTCGATCCCGCCGGCCGGGGTGTTCGGCAGAGTCTTGCCGCCCTTCCAGTAGCCCCAGATCGCCACATTGCGGAAGATCTCGTGCGGACTCCGGTTCCGGAAGTGCTGAGCCGAGAGCACTCCGGCCCGCCCGGACGCGTCGATGACGTAGTCGCACTGGGTCCGGACGATCCGTCCCCCCTGCGCGGGGTCGGTCCATTCCACGGCGCACGCGCGGGCACCGTCGAAGACCACGCGCTTGACGGTGGCGCCTTCGCGCACATCGGCGCCTTGCCCGGCCGCATGGTCCAGCAGAATCTTGTCGAAGTGGTCTCGCTCCACCTGCCACGAGGAGACGTTGGTGCCGAACAGTTCCGACCAGTCGATGGTCCAGTCCTCCTCGGCGCCCCAGCGCAACAGAGCGCCGCGCTTGGCCGGGTAGCCCTGCGCGTCGATCTTGTCCACGACACCGGACAGCCCGAGCACGACCCGGCAGGACGAGGCGAGCGATTCACCGATGTGGTAGCGCGGGAACCGTTCGCGCTCCAGGAGCAGTACGTCGACTCCGTTGCGGGCGAGCAGTGCCGCCGCAGTCGAGCCGCCGGGGCCGCCCCCGATCACCAGCACCTTCTTGGTCATATGACTCCCTTCGCCGTGAGTGGTGTTCCGGACACCGGCGCGCACCGGGTTACCGATAATTCGGTCCTCCCGGCGGAATGCGGAATGGGCTCGCGAATTCACCGAGCTCGTCGCCAGCCGACCATATTGACGACCATTCCGGGATGTCAAGGCGGAATTGATTTACTGTTGCGCCAGGACCGCTTAATGGTCGTTAAAGCGACTCTTTAGCGGTCCCTGATAACGTCCACGGACTATCCGCTGACGCATGTTGGTGTAATTTCCGCTCGGTTGCTTTGGGGGGTTCATGTCCAGCGTCGACGAACATTCCGGCTGCGCCTTCGTGACCGGCGTTTCGCGGGGTATCGGCCGCGCTGTCGCCCTGCGGCTGGCCCGGGAGGGCCATGACGTCGCCGGGTGCTTCCGATCGGGTGCCGAGGAGGCGGCGGCGGTGGCGGACGAGGTCGAGAAGCTGGGTCGGCGCGCTCTGTTCGCCGCTTGCGACGTCGGCGACCGCGAAGCGGTCGAGGAGCTGGTGGCGCGGGTGGAAGACGACGTGGGGCCCATCACGGCGCTGGTGCCCAACGCTGGGATCACCCGCAACAGCCCGGCTGCGTTCATGCCGCCCCAGGCCTGGCAGGACGTCATGGACGTGAACCTGAACGGGGTGTGGCACGTCTGCCAGCCGGTGCTGTTCCGGATGATGCGCCGCCGGCGTGGTGCCATCGTCACGATCTCCTCGATCGTCGGCATTCGCGGGTTCGTCACGATGGCCAATTATGCGGCGGGTAAGGCCGGACTTATCGGACTGAGCAAGGCGCTGGCGAAGGAGGCCGCGCCCCACGGAATCCGGGTCAACGTCGTCGCGCCGGGGATAACGGAAACCGCGTTGCTGGCGGACATTCCGGAGAAGGCGCGGCCCAAGGCGCTGGAGAATATCCCGCTCGGCCGTTTCGCCAAGGCGGAGGAGATCGCCGACGCCGTCATGTTCCTGCTGTCGGACCGGGCGTCCTACGTGACCGGGCAGGTGCTTCAGGTGGACGGTGGCGCCGCGATGTAGCTGCGCTGCCCCGGCGAGACGGGAGTGACATGGCTATCGGCATTTTAGGCCTCGACTCGTACCTGCCCGACCGGGTGGTGACGAACGCCGAGGTCGCGGACTGGGCGGGCACGACCGAGGAGTGGATCAAGGCCACGACCGGCGTCGAGGAGCGCCGCTATGCGGCGGCGGAGGAGGCGACGTCCGATCTGGCCGTCGCCGCCGCGCTGAAGGTGCTCGACGAGGAGACGCGGGGGAACCTGGCCGCGATCGTGCTGGCGACTTCCACCCCGGACCAGCCGCAGCCCGCGACGGCCGCGCTCGTGCAGCGGAAGTTGGGCCTGCCGGGCGTGCCCGCGTTCGACCTGAACGCGGTGTGCTCGGGATTCCTCTACGCGCTGACCGTGGCCGAAGCGGTGCTCGCCCGCTGGTCGCCCGAGGCGCGTGCGTTGGTGATCGGCGCCGACAAGTACTCAACGATCATGAACCGGGCCGACCGGCGCACGGTGAGCCTGTTCGGCGACGCCGCCGGGACGGTCGTGCTGGGCCGGGTCCCCGACGGGTTCGGCATCCAAGCCGCGCACCTGGTCACCGACGGGCAGTACAGCGAGATGATCGAGGTACGGGCGGGCGGGACAAGGATGCCGGACGGGACGCCGGAGGAACGGCTGTTCCGGATGAACGGGTTCACCGTCCGGGAGTACGTGCTGAACGCGCTGCCCAAGGCCGTGCGCCAGGTGCTCGACGAGACCGGAACGGCACTCGGCGAGATCGACCGGTTCGTGCTGCACCAGGCGAATCCGTACCTGGTCGAGAGCTGCGCGGCGGAACTGGGTGTGCCGCTGGAGAAGTTCCCGCTCACCTGTGTGGAGCTGGGCAACACCGCGGTCGCATCGGTGCCGGTGACGCTTGCCGCGGCACACCGGCAGCGGCCGCTGCGCCGCGGCGAGCGGATCCTGCTGGCCAGCGTGGGAGGCGGGCTGAGCACCGGCGTCGTCCTGCTCACGTGGTACTGAAAAAAATCCCTTTGATGCGAGGAGGAGCTGAACACCATGGCAACGAACGCGGGCTGGCACGAAGTGGAGCAGTGGGTACTGGACCAGCAGGACGCCCGGGACCGCCGGGACTCACTCGAAGCGGACCTCGACCTCTTCGACACCGGAATCCTCACGTCCCTGCAGGCGATAGAGCTGCTGGTGGTGATCGAGCGGGCCGGCGGCGAGAAGGTGGACCGGATGTCGATCGAGCCGGACGATTTCCGGACGCTGCAGGCGATGCGGCAGAGGTTCTTCCCCGACCGGACACACCAGGCTTCCTGAACTCGTGGACAGCTATGTGCTGCACGCGGAGCGGCCCGGTGACATGGACAGCCTGGCCGCCCGCCACCGGCCCCGGCGCGCGCCGGGGCCGGGTGAGGTCGAGATCGAGGTGCGGGCGGCCGGGGTGAACTTCGCCGACGTGCTGGTCGTACTCGGTATGGGGACGGTGTTCGGCGAGAGCGACGCGCACGAGCTCGGCCTGGACGGGGTGGGCACGGTGGTCCGGGTCGGGTCCGGTGCGCCTGGGGCGCACGTCGGTGACCGGGTGCTCTTCTTCCACGAGGGTGCGTTCGCGTCGCATGTGACGGTGCCGGCCGAGCTCGTGGTGGCCGCGCCGGCCGCGCTGTCCGACGCCGAGGCGGCCACCCTGCCCGTGGCCTACCTGACCGCCTGGTATGCGCTCGTCCGGTTGGCCGGGCTCGGTGCCGGGGAGACAGCGCTGATCCAGTCGGCGGCGGGCGGCGTCGGGCTCGCAGCGATGAACGTGGCGCGCTTGCACGGGGCCAGGGTGCTGGCGACGAGCGGGACCGAGCGGAAGCGGCAGTACCTGCGGGAGCTCGGCGTCGAGCATGTGCTGGACTCGAGGTCGGTCGCGTTTGCCGACGGGGTGCGGGAGATCAGCCCGGACGGCGTCGACGTGGTGCTCAACTCGCTGGCCGGCAAGGCGCAGCAGGCCGGGCTCGGCCTGCTGCGCCTGCACGGCCGGTTCGTCGAGATCGGCAAGCGGGACATCTACGGCGGCGGCACGGTCGAGCTGGCACCCTTCCGGCACAACATCAGCATGCACAGCGTCGATCTGCTGCTGTTGTCGCGGGTGGACCGGCCGCTGGTACAGGCGCTGTTGGCCGAGCTGTCGCCGTTGTGGGCGGACGGGCGCCTCGAACCGTTGGCGCACGAGGTGTATCCGATGCGGGAGGCGCCGACCGCGATCCGGACGCTGACGACCGGGCGGCACGTGGGCAAGGTGATCCTCACCGTGGACGGGCTGTGAAGGTGTTCGCGGCCGCGCCTCCGCCATGGCGGACACCGGAGCCCCGGCTCACCGGACCTCAGGGTCCGGCTTGGGCCAGGACCTCGCCGAGCCGGTCGCACATCCAGTCCAGTTGGTCGGGCTCGATGATGAGGGGTGGGGCGAGTCGGATGGTGGAGCCGTGGGTGTCCTTGGCGAGTACGCCGTGGTTCAGGAGATGGAGGCAGGTCTCGCGGCCGGTGGTGAGTGCGGGGTCGAGGTCGATGCCGGCCCACAGGCCGCGGGACCTGACCGCGACCACGCCGCGGCCGGTCAGAGCCTCCAGCCGATTGCGCAGCCGTTCGCCCGATGTGGCCGCACGGGCCTGGTATTCACCGCTGCGCAGCAGCTCCACCACGGCATGGCCGACGGCGGCGGCGAGCGGGTTGCCGCCGAAGGTGGAGCCGTGGCTGCCGGGGCGGATGACGTCGAGGACGTCGTGGCGGGAGACCACGGCGGACACCGGCACGATGCCTCCGCCGAGGGCCTTGCCGAGGATGTAGACGTCGGGGGTGACGTCCTCGGCGTCGCAGGCGAAGGTGGTGCCGGTACGGCCGAGTCCGGACTGGATCTCGTCCGCGAGGAACAGCACGTTCTCGCGGGTGCAGACATCCCGCACGGCCTGGAGGTAGCCGGGCGGGGGGATGAGTACGCCGGCTTCGCCCTGGATGGGTTCGAGGAGCACGGCCACGGTGGTCTCGTCGACCGCCGCCTCCAGCGCCGCGCTGTCGCCGTAGGGAACGCTGCGGAAGCCGGGGGTGAAGGGGCCGAAGCCGTCGCGGGCGACGGGGTCGGTGGAGAAGCTGACGATCGTGGTGGTGCGTCCGTGGAAGTTGCCGTCGGCGACGATGATCGTGGCGCGGTCCGGGGCTACGCCCTTGCGGTCGGCACCCCATTTGCGGGCGACCTTGATCGCGGTCTCGACGGCCTCGGCACCGGTGTTCATCGGCAGCACGAGATCCATGCCGGCCAGGTCGGCGAGGTCCCGGCAGAACGGACCGAGGCGGTCGTTGTGGAAGGCCCGGCTGGTCAGGGTGAGGCGGGCCAGCTGCTCCTGGGCCGCGGCCGTCAGCCGGGGGTGGGCGTGGCCGAAGTTGAGGGCGGAGTATCCGGCCAGGCAGTCGAGGTAGCGGCGGCCCTCGACATCGGTGACCCAGGCGCCCTGGCCGGAGGCCAGCACCACGGGCAGGGGAGTGTAGTTGCGGGCGGTGGTCGTCTCGGCCAGCGATACGTGGTGCCGAGTGGCGGAGCCGGGGTGGGGCATGCCGTGCGCTTCGGTGGTGGTCATGAGGTGGTCCTTGGGTGCGGAGGTGCGGAGGGGGAAGCGCGCTAAGGGCGCTAACGGCGCGGAGGCGCACCGGAGTTCAGGCGAGTGGTTCCGCGGCGGCCAGGTAGCCGGCGAGCATGGCGTGGGCGACGTCGAGGATCCGCTCGTCGGGGGGCAGGAACGTGGGCGAGTGCAGTTGTTCGGTGCCGCCGTGGGTGCCGACGAACAGCATCAGCGACGGCAGATGTGCGCAGAAGAAGGAGAAGTCGTCGGAGCCGGCGGAGCGCAGGTCGTCACCGGCGCTCAGGCCGAGCGTGCCGAGCAGCGGTCTGGTGGCGGCGGTCAGCGCCGGGTCGTTGTCGAGCACGGGCTCGCCGCGGATGATGTCCGTCTGCGCGGTGCAGCCATGGGTCTGTGCCACCAGTCCGGCGACCTCCGCCAGCCGGGTGTGCAGCATCTCGCGGTCGTCGTTGCCCAGCGCGCGCAGGGTGCCGCGGGCTTCGGCGGTGCCGGGGATGACGTTGGCGGCGGTACCGGCCGCGAGGGTGCCGACCGTGAGTACCACATGCGACATGGGGTCGGTACCGCGGCTGACCAGGCTCTGCAGGGCGACGACGACATGGGCCAGGGCCACGACGGGGTCGCGGGTGAGGTGCGGGTAGGCGGCGTGGCCGCTGCGGCCCCGCACCGTGATCGTGAACTCGTCGGCCGAGGCGTTGACGCCGCCGGGGGTGCAGGCGACGGTGCCGGGCGGCAGCAGCGGCTGCACATGCGCTCCGATCACCGCCCGGCACTGCTCCCGCTCGAGGATGCCGTCCTCGACGATGTCCCGGGCGCCGGAGGGGTAGGTCTCCTCCCTCGGTTGCAGGACGGCCAGCAGGGGGGCCGGGCCGCCGGTGCGGTCGACGGCCCGGGCCAGGGCGGTGAGCGCGGCCAGGTGTACGTCGTGGCCGCAGGCGTGCATGAGGCCGGGGTGTGCGGACGCCCATGCCGCGCCGCTCTTCTCCTCTACCGCGAGGGCGTCGAGTTCGGCGCGGACGGCGACGGCGGGGCCCGGTCCGCCGATCCGGACGACGGCGCCGGTGTCGGCGACCTTGGTGGCGGAGCCTGCGGGCAGCGCGGCGAGCACCAGGTCACGGGTGGGGGCTTCGGCGCCGGACAGGCAGGGGCGGGCGTGGATGCGGTGGCGCAGTGCCGCGGCGGCCGGGAGCTCCTCATCGAGCGCGGCGGCCAGGGCGGGCAGGTGGGGGCCGGTCATGCGTGGTCCTCCAGCCGGTAGACGCGGCGGGCGTTGTCGTGGCCGGTCATGCGCACCACCTTGAGCGCTTCATCGACGTCCCACTCCCCGCTCTCGGTCCACGCGGCGAGGGCCTTGGCCATGCCGCGACGCCACAGCAGGGCGCCGAGGTGGTGCAGTTCCGGCGGCCCCCAGGCGTCGGAGGAGAAGAGGATCTTGGCGAAGGGGGCGAGTTCCAGTGATTCGGCGATGACGGCGGCGGAGCGTACGCCGGTGTAGTTGATGCCGAGGCCGACGTCGAAGTACACGTGCGGGAACACCTGGGCGAGGTAGCCCGCGTTGCGCTGGAAGGGATAGCAGTGCAACAGCAGCAGGTCGGTGCCGTGCGGTTCCACGTTCTTGATGAACCGGGTGAGCAACAGCGGGTCGCAGCGGTGGAGTTCGACGTCCGGGTCGCCGTATCCGGCGTGCAGCTGGATCGGCAGACCGCGGTCGACACCGCACCACAGGGCGAAGCGCAGCAGTACCGGGTGGCTCACGCGGAGGGTGCCGGTGGCTTCGTACTCGGCGAGCCAGGCGCCCGCGGCGGCGGTCACCTCGTGGTCGTCGGGGCGTCCGGGGTCGAAGTCGAAGCCGTGGCGGTAGGCGATGATGCTCTTGAGGCCGACCGCGGTGACCGTGCGCGCGGCCAGGGCCGCCCGGAACCGGTCGGGGAGTCCGGCGGCGGTGACCCCCTCGCGCACCACGTCCTCCAGCACGGCTTCCAGGCGCACCACCTCGTCGACAGGGCGCCTTGAGGCGGCCGCCATGCCCTGGAGGCCGAGGATGTTCTCCCCCTTGTAGCCGGTCTCCAGCAAGTAGTGGCCGATGCCCGAGGCTTCGAGCAGTCTGCGGTTGACCTCGTCGGTGCCGAGTGCGGAGCGCCTGGCCAGGTAGGCCTCGGGGTCGGCGTGCGGTTCGAGGCCGAGGACCGGGGCGCACCAGCGGCGGACGGCGAAGCCGATCTGCGAGTCGAACTGGGTCATCCACGGCGGGATCGGGCGGTCGGACTCGGTGAGCAGCTGCTCCAGGGCCCCGCGGTCGGCGTCGTGGCGGAGGGCTCCGTGGACGTGGTGGTCCACCAGGGGGAGCCGGGTGATCTCCGCGAGGAGTCGTTCAGTAGACATTGCGGACCTTCCGAATGCGTGCGGCGTCGTCCAGACCGTCCAGCTGGGCGAGTTCGGAGCGTTTGACCGAGAGGTGCGTGGCCAGCAGGTGTGGGTCGAACCAGGACCGGACGACGTGGTCCTTCTCCAGGGCCTCCAGGGCCTCCTCCAGGGTGGCGGGCAGAGGCGGCGCCGACGCGAGAGCGGACCGGTCGGTGTCCTCGGGCCACACGGTGGGCTCGTCGTAGTCCCCGGTGAGACCGGCCAGGCCGGCCCGGACGAGGACGGCCAGGGCGAGCCAGGGGTTGGCCGTGGCGTCGGCGGCCCGGTATTCGAGGTTGAACTGGGCGGCGGGGCCGGAGCCGGCGAGCTCGGTGGTGGGGCAGATGCGCAGCAGCGCCTCGCGGTTGCGCTCGGCCAGGAACGCACCGGCGGCGCTCCAGCGGTCCGGGGTCAGGCGCAGGAAGGACACCGGGCTCGGCGCGGTGAGGGCCGTGAGCGCCGGGGCGTGGGCCAGGACGCCGGCGCTGAAACGGGCGCCGAGCGCGGAGAGCCGGCCGGGGCGCTGCGGGTCGTACAGCGCGGGGCGCCCGTCGGCGTCGCGCAGACTCAGATGGAGGTGAACGCCGTTGCCCACGCCCGCGGCGTCCAGGAGCGGGGCGAAGGTGACGGGCAGGCCACGGCGGCGGGCCAGGTCGCGGACGAGTTCCCTGAGGAGGACGGCCCGGTCGGCCGCGACCGCGGCAGCGGCGGGGCGCAGGGTGACCTCGAACTGGCCGTCGCCGTACTCCGGAATCCAGGTCTCCGGTTCGAGGCCGGCGTGCTCCAGCAGCCGTACCAGATCGGATCCGAAGGGTTCGGCCTCCCGGAAGCGCCGGAGCGAGAACGGAGCACTCGCGGGCAGGCCGTCCAGCACGAATTCGTGCTCGAAGGCGGCGACAACCTCCAGGCCGGTGCGTTCGCGCAGCTCCGCGAGGGCGTCCCGCAGGAAGGTGCGCGGGCAGCATCCCCAGGACTGCCCGTCCGGCAGCGTCTGGTCGGCGAGGTAGAGCAGCATCCCCGGAGCGGTGCCGTCCGCCGGGATGCCGACCGCGGTGCCGGCGTCGGGGACCAGCCGCAGGTCGCCCCGGGAGCCGAAGACGTTGTCGGGGGCGATCGGGCCGAACGAGGAGATCGCGAGGTTCGCGGGGACCCAGCCGGTGCCGCTGCGCAGGACCGCGTCGTGTTCCGAGGGCGGCACGGCACGTCCCCGTACCTGACCGGCCAGATCGCAGGTGGCGACGAAGACCGTCGCGTAGTCGTCGGCGCGGGGAGTCATGAGATCACCTTCATGTTGTCGGCGGCCGGAGGCTCCGGGCTCCGCTCCTGGTGGGGGCCCTGGCCTCCGTTCAGTTCACTGGTGAGACGGGCGCCGATGCGCCCGGCGAGGGAGGGGGCGAACAGGACCACGGCGAGTCCTGTCGCGCACCAGGCGGCGGCGATCCAGGGGAAGTAGCTGTAGGGCGCGCCCTGGCCGGTGGACTGCCGGTAGAAGACGAAGCAGAGGTAGCCCAGACCGGCGAGCGGGATGACCAGTTCGCGGCGGGGGATGGCGCCGCGGCGCGAGAGGGTGAAGACGATCACGCCCGCGCCGGCGACCGCGTAGACGACCAGGACGCACAGCACGCCGATGGTCGCGTACCAGTAGTAGGTGTCGAAGGCGGTGGTGCCCAGGCCGTACATGACGGCCGTGAGTGCGGCGGCCAGGGCCCCGCACAGCCACAGGGCCCTGGTGGGGGCGCCGGTGACCGGTTCGGTGCGGGCGAGCCCGGCCGGACCGAAGCCGTCCCGGGCCAGCGCCGAGACCATGCGGGCCGCGGCGGCGGACGAGGACAGTGCGGCGGCGAAGGCGGAGGCGACCGCGGTGAAGGCGATGACGAGCGAGAACCAGGTGCCGAGGTAGTCGTCGGAGAGCGTCACCAGAGCCGATTCCGCCCCGGCGAACTCCTTCACGCCCTTGCCGTCGGTGCCGAACCCGATGGTCTGGACGAACATCATCAGGAGGTACAGCACGCCGGTGAGCAGCACGCTTCCCGTCAGGGCGCGCGGGATGTTGCGCCTGGGGTCGTCGGTCTCCTCGCCCAGTGACGCGCATGCCTCGAAGCCCGCCCAGGACAGGAAGGCGAAGACGGTCGCCGTCATGACGGCGCCGAAGGAGGCCCCGCCGGGGGTGAAGACCGACAGGTCGAGGGACTGGTGGCGGGGTGCTGATCCGGTGCCGGTACGCCCGATGACGACGAGGGCGAGGACCAGCATCGCCGCGATGCCGATGCCTTCGGTGATCAGCAGGGTGCGGGCGGTGAGGCGGGTGTCGCGTGAGTTGAGCAGGGTGACGCCCAGGGCGGCGACGACCGCGACGGCCGCCCACGGGCCGGTGGAGGTCAGGCCCAGCGCGTGCAGAAAGGCGTGGGCGAAGACCCCGGTCGCGGCGAGCGTGCACACCAGGAAGGCGAGGTAGGTGCCGAGCAGGGCGAACCCGCCGAAGAAGCCGGCGCGGGGCCCGATGGTGGCTCCGGCCAGGGCGTAGACGGAGCCGGCGTGGTGGAAGTGCTGGGTCAGCCGCCAGAAGCCGTAGCCCACGAGGCCGACACCGAGCAGACCGAGCAGGAAGACCAGGGGCACGGCCTTGCCCACGGTGGCCGCGACGCCGGCCCCGTTGAGGCCCATCGCCAGGGTCGGCCCCATGAGGCCGACGGAGAGGGCCAGGGCTTCCCACAGCCGCAGTTTGCGTGAGGGATGAGGATGATCGGGCACAACACACTCCCGAGCAGGAGGGGGGCCGCAGGGGCGCGGCCCGAGACACCCTCATGAAATATTCGTTACAAGTGGAGCGTCAAGGGGCGTGTTGAAATGAATTTTTCATTCCCCGGCCTCTCCGGACCACTCCTCCTCCGCGGCCCGCATCCGCTCGTCGGCCGCCGCTCCCAGGCGCGCATGCACCGCGGCGACCAGGGCGTCGACGAGCGCCAGGGGTGCGACGATGCTGTCGAACGGACTCGGCGCCTCGACGCGCGCCGGGAGCACCACATCGGCGAACTCGGCCACCGGTGAGAGCCACGGGTCGGTGAACAGCACGATCTTGGCCCCGCGTTCGTGCGCGTGCCGGGCGAGGCGCACGGTGTCGTCCTGGTAGCGGCGGAAGTCGAAGACCACGCACACGTCCCGTCGGCTCAAATCGAGGCGGAATCCCGCATCGCGTCCCGGTGCCGCGGAGTGCAGGAGGGTCCCCGGACGCAGCAGCCGCAGGTGCAGGTCGAGGTATTCGGCCAGGAGCTGCGAAAAGCGTCCGCCGAAGCAGGCGATCCGCTTGGCCGGGTCACAGATCAAACCGACCGCTTGGTCGAACTCCTGCTCGGGGAGGGCGGTGAAGGTCTGGCTCAGCGTCGCGCTGCTCACCTGTTGCGCCGCCTCGACCAGTTCGGAGGTGGGGGACTCCGCGCCGATCACCGGCGCCAGGGTCAGCGGAGAGGCGTGCCGTGCCTGCACCTCCTCGCGCAGCGACTGCTGGAAGTGCCGGTAGCCGTCGAAGCCGAGCCGGGCGACGAACCGCACCACGGTGGGTGCGCTGACGCCGGCCCGGGAGGCGAGTCCCGAGGCGGACTCCAGCCCGGCCGCCGGGTAGTTGGCCGTCAGTGCCCGGGCGATCTTCCGCTCGGCAGGAGACAGGCCTCCCTCGACCTGCCGCACCCGCTCGGCCACGGTCGCCCCCGGGCCGGTGTCCGCCCCCCGGCCGGCGTCCCGCTCCGCCGGCTCCGGGTCCGCGCCGCCCTCCGTGTGCTTGCTGTGCTCTGCGGCCCGACCAGCCATGCGTGTCCCCTCTCCGGCCTGCGTGACGCGACGATCGTGACACAGCCGGGAAACCGGGCGCCGCAGTGGACCGCGGGGGTTTCGAGGCCCGCCGCGCCCTCCGCGCGCGGCTTCGGCGCGGTGATCCGGCCCGGCCGAGAAAAAGTGTGAATAACCTGTTCCATCCCCTTTGTGAGGGAGTACCCTGAATCTAGGCCTACGGGGCGAGCGAGGGAGTCCGACCGGACTGGCCTCGGGGAAGGCAGCTCTGGTTGCCGCCGAGGACGTGAAGGAAGGCCGGGCTGAGAGGCCGGAAGGTTGGAAGACCGGACGGCGACCCCTAGCACCTGATCCGGACAATGCCGGCGAAGGGAGCCCACCTCGTAGGTCGTTCGTGTGCGTGGAGCAGCTGCGCGTCGCTCAGTCGCTGCGCATCAGATCCGCACACTTCTCCCCGATCATCATCGTGGTGATGCAGGGGTTCACGGCCGGCAGGAACGGCATCACCGAAGCGTCGGCCACCCGCAGGCCGGTCACGCCCTTCACGCGCAGGTGGGGGTCGAGGGGCGTCGCCTGATCATCGGGGGCACCCATCTGAACGGTGCACGCGGGGTGGTAGACGGTGTTGTGCGTGGCGCGGATGTAGTCGAACAGGTCGGCGTCGGAGTGGGTCGACGGGCCGGGGGCGAGTTCGGTACCGGCCCACTGGACCATGGGCGCCTGGGAGACGATCTCGCGGGCGAGGCGCAGGCCGTGGGTCATCACGCGGATGTCGTGGTCGTGGGTGAAGTACCGCGGGTCGACCTTGGGCTTGTCGCGGAAGTCGCGGGTGCGCAGCCGCACCGTGCCCAGCGAGCGGGCGCGGGTGACATTCGGGGTGAGGCAGAAGGCGTTCTCCGAGGTGGGATAGCCATGCCGGTAGGTGTTCATGTCGAAGGGCACCTGGCCGTAATGGAACATCAGGTCCGGACGGTCGAGGCCGGGCTCGGTGTTCGTGAAGATGCCGATCTCCCACCACTGGGTGGACGAGTTGACCATGGGCTGCTTGGCGTTCCACATGATCACGCCCTCCGGGTGGTCCTGGAGACAGGAGCCGACGCCGGGGGAGTCGACGATCGGCTCGACACCGGTGGCCCGCAGATGGGTGGCCGGGCCGATACCGGAGAGCATGAGGAGTTTCGGGGAGTCGATGGCGCCGCAGCAGACGACGGTCTCGCGGCGGGCCTTGACGGTGCGGGTGTGGATCAGGTCGGGGGCGAGGTAGTCCACGCCGGTGCAGTGCCGGGCGGAGTCGAAATTCAGACGCTTGGCCTGGAGCCCGGTGCGCACCTCCAGGTTCCGGCGGGTGCCCATGAGCGGGTGGAGGTAGGACACCGAAGCGGACGAACGAGTCCCGTCCGGACGGCAGTTGATCTGGAACCAGTTCGCGCCCCGGACGACGGTCTGACCGGTGTTGAACGGTGTGGTCGGGATGCCGGCCGCGACGCAGGCCTCCAGGAGGGCCACCCCGCACGGGTCGTGGGGCGGGACGGTGCGCAGGGTGACCGGACCGCTGCGGCCGTGGTGGTCGCCGGGGGCGTCGTTGTTCTCCAGCCGCTGGTAGAGCGGGAAGCAGTCGGCCGCGCTCCAGCCCGTACAGCCCATCGCGGCCCATTCGTCAAGGTCCTCGGCCGGGGCCCAGAAGGCGATACAGGAGTTGTGCGAGGAGCAGCCGCCGAGCACCTTGGCGCGGGCGTGCCGCAGGAAGCTGTTGCCGTTCTCCTGCGGTTCGACCGGGTAGTCCCAGTCGTAGCCGGACTCCAGCAGTCCCATCCAGCGGTCCAGGCGCAGCACGTTCTCGTCGCCGACGTCGGAGGGGCCGGCCTCCAGCAGGCAGACGGTGGCCGTCGGGTCCTCGCTGAGCCGGGCCGCCACGACGGCGCCGGCCGTGCCACCGCCGACCACGACGTAGTCGAACTCGTCCACAGGGGCCTCTTGGGACATCGCGCCGTCTCCTGATCAGGGGGTGGGGGCGTTGCTGTTGCCCGGGCCGCCGCTGTCGGGGGCGACGGCGGCGTGCATGGCCAGGACTCCGGTGCGCTTGCGCTGGACGAACCAGTAGTAGGTGAACCCGCCGATCGCCACGACGCCGATGAACAAGAAGGCGCCCCACCGCAGGTACCAGTGCTGCGGGCCGGTCGCGTTGTACACCGCGGCGCGCGGCCAGGCGAGGTTGAGGGACATGCCGAAGCCCCAGAGCACGGCGAGGATGTTGACCGGGATGCCGAACTTGCCCAGGCTGAACCTCCCCCGGGCCGGAGTCCACTTGCCGCGCAGCCGCTGGAACAGCATCGGCAGGGTGACCGCCAGGTAGGCCAGGTAGATCATGATGATCGCGATGCTGGTGATCACCGAGAAGATCTGCGGCTGGTTGACGTTGATGAGGAGGATGCCGATCGCCACCAGGCCGATGATCACGGCCGGCAGTACCGGCGTCTGGAAGCGCGGGCTGACCTTGGCGAGCAGCGAGGCGGCCGGGAGGTTGTTGTCCCGGGCCATCGCGAACGCCAGCCGGATGCCCGCGGTGTGCACCGCCAGCTCGCACACGGTGATCGCAATGACCACACACCAGAGCACGATCTGCCCGACGGTCGAGCCGAGCGTGGAGAGCACCACGTACTGCAGGCCGTCCACGGACAGCTTCGCGGAGTGCAGATCGGGCACCGAGAGCAGGGCGAAGAGGAGGATCAGACCGCCGATGAGGAAGGACGCGACCAGCGCCCGCAGGATGGCGCGGGGCGCGTTGCGGCCGGGGTCCTTGGACTCCTCACCGAGCGAGGAGGCGGTGTCGAAGCCGTACATGACGTAGGCCGAGGCCAGGGACGCGGTCAGGAACGCGCCGAAATAGCCGAGGTTCTGGCCGCTGCCCAGACCGAAGGTGTTGAGCACCACGCCGGGGCCGCGGGTGACGTGCGCGGCGAGGAGGAGGACCAGAACGATGGCGGCGATGAGCTCGATCGCCACGCCCGCGGAGTTGATCCGTGCCATCAGCTTGACCCCGAAGGCGTTCACCAGGGTGGTGAAGGTGATCAGGATCGTGCCGAGCACCACGGCGTTCTCGGCCGCGGACTGGCCGGTGCCGTCGCCGATGAACTGGAACCACGACGAGATCTGCGGCAGCGTCACCTGGTACGCCAGCGCCACCGCGGACAGCGACACCATGGTGGCGGTCAGCATCATCCAGCCGCCGAGCCAGCCGATGTGCGGGCCGCCGAGCTTCTTGGACCAGTTGTAGACCGACCCGGCAACCGGGTAGCGGGCGGCCAGCTCGCAGAAGCACAGCGCCACCATCAGCTGCCCGAGGAAGACCATCGGCCAGGACCACCAGTACGCCGGGCCGCCGTGGGCGATGCCGAAGTAGAACAGCTGGAAGGTGCCGGTGAGGATGGAGATATAGCTGATGCCGGCGGCAAAGGTGTGGAAGTTGCCCAGGGTGCGCTTGAGTTCCGGCTTGTAGCCGAGTTCGGCGATCGCCTCGTCGTCGTGCCCGTGGCCGGCCCCGGGACCGGGCCGGGACGCTGCGGGATCGGTCACTCGAACCACCTCTGCGGACGTGGCGCGGTATTGCGCCAGACGTGCTTGGCCTCCTGGTACTCGGCCAGTCCCGCGGGCCCCAGCTCGCGCCCGATGCCCGACTGCTTCATCCCGCCCCACTCCGCCTGCGGCACATAGGGGTGGAAGTCGTTGATCCATACCGTGCCCGCCCGCAGCCGGCCGGCGACCCGGTGCGCGCGCCCGCTGTCCTGCGTCCAGACCGCCCCGGCCAGCCCGTACACCGTGTCGTTGGCGAGCGAGACCGCCTCGTCCTCGGTGCGGAACCGCTCGACGGTCAGTACCGGGCCGAAGCTCTCGTCGCGCACGACGGTCATGTCCGGGGTGCACTCGTCCAGCACGGTCGGCAGGTAGTAGAACCCGTTGGCCAGCGACGGATCGTCGGGCCGGGCGCCGCCGCAGAGCAGGACGGCGCCCTCGTCGAGCCCTGCCGCCACATACGCCTCGATCTTCGCGAGGTGCGCGGCCGAGATCAGCGGGCCGGTCCTGGCGTGCTCGTCGAACGGCCCGCCGAGCCGGATCCGCTGGGCGCGGGAGACCAGTTCGTCGACGAACGCATCGTGCAGCTCTTCCTGGACGAGCAGCCGGGCGCCCGCCGAGCAGACCTGCCCGGAGTGCAGGAACACCGCCATCAGTGCGTAGTCGACGGCGGTGTCGAAATCGGCGTCCGCGAAGACGATGTTGGGGTTCTTGCCGCCCAGCTCCAACGCGATCTTCTTCACCGTGGGCGCCGCGGCGGCCATGATGCGCCGGCCGGTGAGCAGACCGCCGGTGAACGACACCATGTCCACCCGGGGGTCCTCGGTCAGCGGTGCGCCCACCACCTGGCCGGTGCCCAGCACCAGGTTGGCCGCGCCGTCCGGCAGCCCGGCCTCGGCCAGCAGCCGCATCAGGTGAATGGCGGTGTGCGGGGTGAGCTCACTGGGCTTCAGGATGAAGGTGTTGCCCGTGACCAGGGCAGGGGCGACCTTCCAGGCGGTCTGCAGCAGCGGGTAGTTCCAGGGGGTGATCAGCGCACAGACGCCGACCGGTTCGTGCCGTACCGAACTGGCGATCTCCGGGGCACCGGCGTCCACCACCCGGTCGGTCCCGCCGGCCGCGCCGAGGTTGCCGAAGTGGCGGAAGCAGTTGGCGATGTCGTCCATGTCGTAGGCGCTCTCGACCAGCCGCTTGCCGGTGTCCAGCGACTCGGCCCTGGCCAGCGCGTCCTTGTCGCGCTCCAGCAGTTCGGCGACGCGTAGCACCAGCCGGCCGCGCTCGGCCGCCGGTGTCCGCGGCCAGGCCCCGTCGTCGAACGCCGTCCGGGCGGCACCGATCGCCGCCGCCACGTCCTTCGGCCCGCCCTCGTCGACGGTCGCGACCAGCGTGCCGTCCGCCGGGCAGCGGATCTCGCGCACCTGCCCGTCGGCCGCTGCGGTCCATTGACCGCCGATGAACAGCTCCGGCATGGTGGTGCCTCCGGTCTCCGGCTCGTACGAGGCGGCAGCGTCGGCCGCGGTGCCCGGCCGACGGCATCGGGCCGACGGGCGGCCTCCGTGCGGGCCTCGGTAACGATCACTGAACCGAGAGTAAGACGGGCGGTGCGGCTCCGCACGGTACGAGGGGCCGGGGGAGAGGGGAGCGCCGCCGGGCGGGGCCGACGGAGTGATGCCCGCGGGCGCACGGGAGAATGGCGGGATGGGCAGCGAGCTGGGCCGAGGGCAGAGGCAGGAGCCGGGGCGGGTCCCGGAGCCGATGCGTATCCCGGAGCCGGGGCCGGAGCCGGGGCCGGAGCCGGGGCCGGTTGGCGAAATGTCCCCGCACTCGGCCCCCGATGCCGCGGCGTACCTTTCCGGCCGCTGGGACATCGAGCGCACCGTGTGCGACCTGCGGACCGGCACCGAGGGCAGCTTCCGCGGGACCGCCGAGTTCCGGCCCGACCCGGCCGGGGAGGGGCTGCTCCACGTCGAGGAGGGCCAACTGCGGTGGGGCGCCGCGGTGCATCCGGCGAGCCGCACCCTGCGCCTGCGGCCCCGCCCGGACGGCACCGCCGAGATCGGCTTCGCCGACGGCCGGCCCTTCCACGACCTCGATCTCAGGACCGGCCGCTGGCGCGCCGTCCACCCCTGCGCCGAGGACCGCTACGAGGGCACGTTCACCGTCACCGCGGCGGATACCTGGTATCTGGAGTGGCGGGTCGGCGGGCCGGCGAAGGACCAGCTGCTGCGCTCGGCGTACCGGCGGCTGGGGTAGGAGCGGCGGCGCCGGACGCGAGCGACCGCCGGCCGGTACGCGGACGCACGGACGGCGCCGCCGGGCACGGATGTCCCCGGCGGCGCCGTCCGGTGTGCGGGGAGCGAGGGCTCAGGCGGCGGGCAGCTTCCCGCGTCCGAAAAGCTTGCGCTCGTCGTGCAGCGCGAACGGAGTGGTGCGCAGATCGGCGATCTGGATACCGAAGATCTTCAGCTGCAGCATCAGCTCGGTCTTGAGGTCGTACCCCGCGCGCAGTTCCCACGCCGGGGCACCGCCGTCACTGGCCCCCGCGGCACGTCCGGTGAGGTGGACGGAGAGTTCACCGCCGACGCCCGCGGTGTCGTAGAGGAACACCTGGGCGCGCGTCCCGACGCGGGCCGTCGCGGAGGCCGCGCCCTCGACGCGGGGAGTGGCCCCCTTGGTCTGCTGGTACGCCTCGTGCAGCGGCTGCCACCCGTGCTGCCGGTCGTACTTCGCACCGACGGCGAACGCACCGGAGGTGCGCTGGTCGGCGTCGAGCACGATGCGGCCGCCCGCGGTGAAGCGGTAGGTGAAGGTGACCTCGGTGCTGACCACGACGGGGACCGGGCCCACCCAGAAGACGTGCCGTCCGGTCACCGCCGCCAGCGGCACCGCGATCTGTCCGGTGTCGGCGGTCTTGCGGACCTTGCCGTGCACCTGCCAGCCGTACCCGTACGAGCCGCCGAGGCCGATGGCCGCGCGCTGCGGCAGCAGGTTCAGCCCGCCGCGCTTCTCGTACTGGAAGATCAGCTCGGGCCGGAACGTCACCTCGCCGGCCAGCCGCGCGGGAGACTTACCGGTCGCCTCCACGCCCTTGGGCAGCGGCACGTTGACGCCCAGCCGCAGGGTGGTGAGCGCCTTGCGCGCGTCGGGCGACAGCGTGCCTGCGGAGGGGGTGGGGGTGGGGCTGGGGCGCTTACCGGTAGGAACGAGCTGGGTGCGGACCCCGGCGGAGTCGGACGCCGACGGGCTCGGGGAGCCGGTGGCGGTGGCGTCAGGGGTGCCCGACGGAGTGGCCGGGGCGCTGGACCCAGTCGCCGGGCCGCCGGCGTCCGTACCGGTGCCGGAAGCGGGCTTGTGCACGGTGACACCCGAGGAGAGCGGCCTGACCGAGACCTCACCGGGCCGCAACGCCGTGCGCTGGTCCACCTTCTGATCGCCCAGCAGCTCCGAGAGCGTCGCGGGAGCGGTGGTCACCCGGACCTTGCCGTCGTGGGAGCCGGTGACCTTGCCGACCTTGAACAGCGCACCCGAGGGGGCGTGCCGGTTGGGCGCGGCGGCGATCACATCACCGGTCCGTACGGTCTTGCCGGCGGACGGCTTGAGTTCCGCCTGCTTGCGGTGCGCGTCGTACGAGGAGAGCTGCACGGAGACCGAATTGCCCGTACGGGTCGGCGCGTCGGACGGCCTGGCGACCGCGGCACCGCCCTCAGGACCGGAGGCCCGGGCATCGTCCGGCACGGCACCGGGGACCGTCGCCCCGGTGGCCGGTATGCCGGCCGAGGACGCGCGCGGGGTGTCGGGGCCCGAGAGCAGCGCATGGGTGCCGAGGGCCGCGGGGACGAGTACGCCGACCGCGGCGGCGGGCACCGCGATACGGCGCCAGGAAACAGCCATGGGATTCCTTGGTGGTGCGGGGGGTGTCGGGGAGGAACAGCGGGGCCGGGCGCCGAACGCCGGACGAATACCGGACGGCCGGGGAAAAGTCGTCCAGGATCGAACATCTGTAGGGGTTCGGGCGGCTTCCTCGTAGCATGGCGACGAATGATCGCTTTCGCCATGGGGAAAGACACCGAGTCGGGAGGGGACGGGTGGAGACTTCCACAACGGTGCCGGAGGCCGTCGCCGCGCTGCACGCCGGGATAGGCGCCCTCACCGACGAGGTCATCGGCGGTCTGCGGGCCCAACTCCCCTCCTATGCGGCACTGTCGGTGGAACAGCTCCGACCGCGGGTGCAGGCGTCCCTGCGCAACGGCCTGTCGTTGGTGCAGCGCTGGTCCGAGGAGCGCAGGACACCGCAGGGACAGGGCGACGGGCGGGCGTACGGCATTCCGGAGACCCACCTCGACGAGGTGACGGCCCTGGCGCGTTCACTGCCCGCCGAGGAGATCATCTCCGCCTACCGGATCGGCACGGATATCGTCTGGCGGCGGTTCGGCGAGGAGATGGCGGCCCGGCGCGGCACCGCCGAGGACCTGCTGCCGATCGCCGAGACGCTGCGTGCCTGGGCCGACGCCAACACCCTGCGCATCGTGCGCAGTTGCCGGGCCGTGGGAGCCCAGGGCGAATCGATGACGGACCGTCGGCGCGCGGCGCTGGTCCGCGCCCTGCTGCTCGGCGAGGTGCGGTGGGGCGCCTCCGGTCTTCCGGGCGGCGCGTGGGACGCCGGGCCGGCCGGCGGCGGCACCGGCGAGGGGCACCGCGCCGGCGGCTACCCCGATGACGGGCACCGCGCCGGCGGTTACCCCGACGACGGGGCCGCCACGGAGGGCGGGTACGACCACGGTGCGCTCCGTCTGCCCTTCCGCGCGCGCCTGCCCGAGGAGCCCTCGCCCGGCGCGCCGGACCGCCCCCCGGAGCCCGGACCCGCCCCGCAGGCCGGCTCCCATCCCGGCCCCGGCGACCGCGCCTTCGACCGGATCACCGCCCTGCTGCGCCCCTGGCTCGCCCTGGACGAGACCGGGAAACCTCTGGTCACGACCGTGGACCGGGAGGTGGCGGGGCTGCTGACGGGGCGACCGGGAGGGCTGTGCCGCGGCCTGGTCCTGGGGCTCGGCGCCCCGGTACCCGCGTCCGGACTCGCCGCGGAGTTCACCCGGGCGACCCAGGCGCTCCGGGCCGCCGTCGGTTTCGGACTCGTCGGGGCGTTCACCCGTGAGGAGCTGGGGCTGCGGGCGACGGTCGTAGCGCTCCCGGCCCTGGGGGAACAACTGGTGGGACTCCGCCTGGCGCCGCTGGCCGAACGGGGTGAAGACGGCACCCAGTTGGAGGAGGCAGCTGCCGCCTATCTGCAGCAGGGGCTGCGACTGGAAGCCGCCGCGCGGACCCTCTACGTCCACCCCAACACCCTGCGCAACCGCCTGCGGCGCTTCGAGGAGATCACCGGCACCAGCCTCCGTGACCCGGCCGATCTGGCGGAGGTCTGGTGGGCGCTGACGCACCGCAGGATCCACGGGCCGGCGAGCTGAGGCGCCCGCCGGACCCGGTGCCGACCGGCTCGGGCCGACGGGTCGACGGGTCGACGGGCTACCGGGCTACCGGGTCGCCGGGCGCCCGTGCCGGCCGGCGGCTCAGGCCTTGACCGCCCGCAGCGCATACAGCAGCGGAATGATGGGCTCCGACGGCGGGAGGCGCCACCAGCCGTTCTCGGCCGGCACCATGGCGTCGAACCGCTTCCAGGGCAGCAGCTCGGTCTCCCGGACCAGTTCCACGGCCAGCCCCGCCCCGATCACAGCGGAGATGACCTCCCCGAGCCCGTGCCGCCACTCGTAACTCGTCGTGGCCCCCTGTACCGGCGGCCCGTCGGTGTACGTGGACGGGGTATCGCTCCTGAGCGGACCTCGGCCGCCCAAGTAGTCATGATGGAGCTGAAGTTGCTGCCGGTCCGGGCTCGGCGTCGGCCCCAGGGAGTCGAGCAGGGGATGGAACTCGACGAGGTAGAACGTCCCGCCGGGCCGGAGCAGCGCACTGACGATCCCGGCCCAGGTGGGCAGATCGGGGAGATAGCACAGCGCGCCCTTGCCCGTGTAGATCACATCGAACCGGCGCTCACCCAGCGCCTCCACGGCCCGGTGCACATCGGACCGGACGAACTCCACACTCCGGCCGCCCTCCTCGGCCAGCCGCCGCGCCTCCGCGACCGCCGCCGCGGAGAAGTCGAGGCCCACCGTGCGCGCGCCGCGCTCGGCGAACGCGGCGGTCTCGGTGCCCAGATGACACTGCAGATGCAGGACGTCCCGCCCGGCCAGCTCGCCCAGATCCGTCCACTCGAACGGCGCGAACCAGTCCTCGGCGGTCCGGGAACCGTCCAGGCCGTAGAACCGGCTGGCCACATGGACCGGCGTACGGGCATCCCAGTTCGCCTCGTTGGCGCGCACCATCTCCTCGGTGGTGGGCGCCTCGGCGGTGGGTCCCGCGGTGACGGGTGATGCCCCCGGGGAGGTCGACAGCTCACTCTGCTCTGTGGTCATCCCTCTCTTGTACCGGCCGGACGGGGGAGCCGGCCAGTACGGCCGGGCGCGGGGCCCCTCGGTGTCATTACTCGTGGGTGTAAACCAGGCCGATGGTGGTAGGCGACTTCACACAACGCCCCGCTCCGCAACGGCTGTTGCTCGGGTGCCTGCCGAGGCGGAAACCGGATGCGGCCCGGGCCCGGGGGTGCTCCTGCCCGGGGCCGGCCGCGCGGGGGGCGTGCCCGGCGCTGGGTGTCGCCGGGGGAACAGGAACGGGCCGCCGCCCGTGAGTGGCGTGGCGGCGGCCCGTACCCCCGCCAGGGGCTTCGGCCCCTGGGCGTGGGGCCCGGTACGGGGGCCTGGCCAGGGGTCTGAATACGGTTGACGTCGGCACCGGGAAGGCGACCTGGCTGATTGAACACCCCGCATTCGTACGCTTGTTGGGGCGCTCGTCCGTGCCGACCGGCCGGCATCCGCCACTTCTTCCCGAGGGACCCTGCCGCTCGTCTGCAACAACCGCCTTCCGATGGGTATGTTGGGGGCTCGCAGCGTGTGGTCACTCCTGTACGGAGCGATCACCCCTGCCCCATGGCTGATGACTGTCGAAGCGACGGGAAAGTGTGGAATGAGCCAGGAACCACGACCGCAGTCCGGTGTCGTCGATGTCAGCATCCCGAGTGTGGCGCGGATGTACGACTACTACCTGGGCGGCAAGGACAACTACGCCGTTGACCGCGAGGCCTGTGAAGAGCTGAGCAAGGTCGTCCCCAGTACCCAGGTGCTGGCGATCAACAACCGGCGTTTCCTGCGGCGGGTGGTCCGCTGGCTGGCTCGCGAACACGGCATCCGTCAGTTCATCGACCACGGCTCAGGCCTGCCGACCCAGGACAACGTCCACCAGGTCGCCCAGCAGGTCGACCCGGACTCCCGCGTGGTGTACGTCGACAACGACCCCATCGTGCTGGCGCACGGCCGCGCACTGCTGGAGGAGAACGCCCACACCGCCGTCATCCAGGCGGATATGCGGGACACCGAAGGCATCTTCGGCAGTCCGGAGGTCGAGCGGCTGATCGACTTCGACCGGCCCGTCGCCGCGCTGTTCGTCTCGGTCCTCCACTGCATACCCGATGCCGACGACCCGGCCGGGCTCATCAAGAGGGTCGCCGACCGGCTGGCGCCCGGGAGCTTCCTGGTGGTGTGCCAACTGGTCAGTGAGGACGCCGCCACCCGCGACTTCGTCACCGAATTCATGCGGGTCAGCACGCACGGCCAGTGGGGCCGGGTGCGGCAGGCGCATGAACTGGCCGGGTTCCTGGAGGGGCTGGAGATCCAGGAGCCGGGTCTGGTGGAGGTCTCCACCTGGAAGCCGGACGCGGACCTCGGTCCCAGGCAGCTCACCCAGGAGTGGATCGAATTCGGCGGAGTGGCCCGCAAGTTGTAGCCCCACGGACCACATGGACCGCACAGGCAAGGCAGACCGCACAGGCAAGACAGACCGCTCAGGCAAGACAGACCGCACCACAGACAAGGGGGGCGGGGCGCCCGATGAGCAACCCCGCCCCCTGTCGCGTCCGGTTCCGCGCCTCAGCTCTCCTGCTTGAGCAGCCGCTCCAGGATCGCCAGGGACTCGCGGGGCGACTCGGACTGTGCGCTGAGACGGTCCATCACCGCCAGGTAATGATCGACATCATCGCGCTTGTCCAGATAGAGCGCGCTGGTCAGCTGCTCCAGATAGACGATGTCCGGCAGATCCGGCTCCAGGAACCGCAGGATCGTGATCGGACCACCGGCCGCCGCCAGACCGCCGAGGCTGAACGGCGCGATCTGCAGCGTGACGTTCGGCAGCTCGGCCATCTTCAGCAGATGTCTCAGCTGGCCTGCCATCACCTCGGGACCGCCGAGCGGACGGCGCAGCGACGCCTCGTCGATCACGGCCCATACCCGCGGAGCGTCCGGGACGGTCAGCAGCTCCTGACGCTGTACGCGCAGCTGCACCCGTCGCTCGATCTCCTCCGGAGCGGACCGCGGATGACCGAGCTGCGCCACCGCGCGGGCGTAGTCCGCGGTCTGCAACAGGCCCGGCACGAACTGGACTTCGTAGGTACGGATCACCGAGGCGGCCTCTTCGAGGCCGATATGCGTCTCGAACCAGCCGGGCAGGACATCGTTGTACTGGTGCCACCAGCCCGGACTGCTGGTCCTGCGGGCCAGCTTGAGGAAGTCCGAACGGACCGCGTCGTCCGTGACGTTGTAGAGCGTCAGCAGATCGGCGACATCCCGCTCCTTGCAGCTCACCCGGCCCAGCTCCAGGCGGCTGATCTTCGCGTGCGAGCCCCGGATGGCGTCCCCGGCGGCCTCCCGGGTGATGCCCGCTCCTTCTCGCAGCCGGCGAAGCTGGGTGCCCAGCACGATCCGCAGGACGGTCGGGCCGCCCCGTGGATGCTCCAGATAGCGGCGCAGGGACGGATCGCTGCTCGGCTGCGCGGCGGTCATGCTGACTCCCCTGAGTGGTCGGGCGAACGCCCAGTGTCCCACCGCCCCGCGCACTGCGTACAGCCGGGGCGACTATCCGAACGACATATGCGCCAATCGCGACGGCGCACCGTCAGTGGCCGGCGATGAGATCGTCGAAGTCACCGTCCTTGGCTCCCTGGACGAAAGCCACCATCTCGTCACGGGTGTAGACGAGCGCCGGACCCGAGGTGAACCGGGAGTTGCGCACCGCCACCCCGCCGTCCGAAAGAACGGCCAGTTCCACACAGTTTCCGCTGGGATTGCTGCGGCGGCTCTTGCGCCAGACGGCGCCTTCGATGCTGGTCGCCTGTATGCCGTTGGTCACCGGCTTCATAACAGTTGCTCCTTGCTGGAGGTCTCTCCTCCGACCGATCCCGAGCCTGCGATCACCTTGGCGTGAACAAGCCCCTGAGCGACCGTCCTTGCTGATGTAATTGCAGATGCACTTGCATGCTGTGACGGCTGACGAGGATATTAGCTCTCCGAGGCAGTCCGGCCCAGCCCCGAAATCCCCCTCGCGGAGATGTTGATGACCACACATCCGGCAGAGACCGTGCACGACGCCCTTCGGGAGGAACCGTGTGAGGGCGGATGGTGGATGCCCGCCCCCGACGGCTTCGCCGCCTGCGCCCTCAGTGGCTCGGCGCGCACCGTGCCGGAGGCCCGGCGGTTCGCCCGGGTGACTCTCGCGGGCTGGCAGATGTGTGCAGATGTGGCCGATGACGTGGCCCTGGTCGTCTCCGAGCTCGTCAGCAACGCCCTGCGCTACGGCGGCAAGTCCGCCGGGGACGACAGCGCCGCCGGGGCGCCCGTCCCCTTCTGCAACGCCTGGCTCGCGCTGACCCGGCAGAACTCCACCGTGCTGTGCGCGGTCTCGGACGCCGGAACGGACGCCCCCGTCGTCAAGCCGCAAGACGCCCTGTCGGAATCCGGACGGGGGCTGCACATCGTCGACCAGCTCAGCGACTCCTGGGGCTGGACACCGCCGGACCGGACCGGGAAGACGGTCTGGGCGACGGTGTCGAGGCGCGGCTGAGGCGGGCCCGTGCGGGGGGCGGGCCCGCCTCAGCCCGACACGGACCTGCCGTGTGTGACGATTCCCGGGTTGCCGTCACCCGAGCGGAAGGCCCGAGAAGCCGATGGATCTGCTGTCCCTGCACTACTTCCGAGAGGTCGCGCGCCGGGAGCACGTCAGCCGGGCCGCCGAGGAGTTAAGGGTTGCCCAGCCCTCGGTGAGCCGGACGATCGCCCGGCTGGAGGCCGAGCTGGGCGTGCCGCTCTTCGACCGGCAGGGCCGCACCATCCGGCTCAACCGCTATGGCGCCGCCTTCCTGGCCCGGGTCGAGCGGGCCTTGAACGAACTCGACGACGCGCGGCGGGAGATGGCCGATGCCGCCGGGCTGGACGGCGGCTCCGTCGCCGTGGCCGCCGAGACCCTGTTGCCCCTCACCGAACTGCTGGCCGGCTTCCGCGCCGCGCACCCCGGGGTCACCGTCCGCTGCCTGCAGTCCACCCCCGAGGTGATGCACGCTCAGTTACGGTCCCGGGACGTCGACTTCTGCATCGCCTCCCAGCCGCTGTCCGGGCCCGGTCTGAGCGCGGTGCTGCTGCTGCGCGAAGAGGTACTGCTCGTGGTGCCCGCCGGTCATCCGCTGGCCGGCCGGGAGCGGGTCACGGTGGCCGAGATCGCCGATGAGCCCTTCATCACGACCAGGACGGGGCACTGGCCCCGCGCGCTGCTGGAGCGGCTGTTCGGCGCGATCGGGCGGCGACCGGTGATCTCCTGCGAGGGCGATGAACCGGGTGCCACGCACTTCCTGGTCGCGGCCGGGCTCGGCATCGGCCTGATCCCCGCGCTCGGCCGCACCGAACTGCCGCAGGGACCGTTCGCCTGGCTCCACCTCGACGCCCCTGACTGCGTACGGACCCTGAGCCTGGTCCGGCGCGAGGACAGCTACCTCTCCACGGCCGCCGGGCGGTTCCGTGACATGGCCGTGGCGCACTTCGCCGAGCGGGCGTAACGCACCCTTTCCGCTGGGGAGTCGGGGCGCGGGTACTTTCAGGTGCGGCCGGTCCCGCACTGTGGGCGCAGCGGCCTTGCGGGGCAGCGGCGCTCAGTTGCCGCGGCGCACCCGGGCCGCCTTGCGGGCCTCGGCGAGCTTGCGGGCTTCGGTGGCCTTGCGGGACTTGCCGCCGGTGCCGCGGGAGGCGTCCTTGCTGGTGCCCAGGCCGCGGAAGGGGGCGTTGGCGTTCTTGGCCCGGGGTGCGGCGAGCCCGCCGTCGAGCGGGGTGCCGGAGGGCGCCCTGGCCCCGGTGATCCGGCTCAGCTCCGCCTCGCCCGAGCGCACCTTGGTGATCGTCGGCTCGATGCCGGCCTCGGCCATCAGCCGGCTCACCTCGCGGCGCAGGCCGGAGGGCACCAGCGTGACGACGCGGCCGGACTCACCGGCCCGAGCCGTGCGGCCCGCGCGGTGCAGATAGTCCTTGGGGTCGGTGGGCGGGTCGACGTTGACCACGAGATCGAGGTCGTCGACGTGCAGGCCGCGGGCCGCGACGTTGGTGGCCACCAGGACGGTGATCTGGCCGTTCTTGAACTGCGCGAGGGTGCGGGTGCGCTGTGGCTGGGACTTGCCGCTGTGCAGGGCCGTTGCGTGCACCCCGACGGCCCGCAGGTGCCGGGTCAGCTGATCGACCGCGTGTTTGGTGTCCAGGAACAGCAGTACGCGGCCGTCGCGGGCGGCGATCTCCGTGATGACGGCGTACCGGTCGGGGCCGTGGACGACCAGCACATGGTGGTCCATCGTCGTGACCGCGCCCGCGGATGCGTCGACCGAGTGGACGACGGGATCGTGGAGGTAGCGGCGCACCAGCCGGCCGACGTCGCTGTCCAGGGTGGCGGAGAACAGCATCCGCTGGCCGTCGCGGTGCACCTGGTCGAGCACCTGGGTGACTTGCGGCAGGAAGCCCATGTCACACATCTGGTCGGCTTCGTCGAGGACGGTGATCCGTACCCGTCCCAGGCGGCAGGCCTTCCGCTCGACCAGGTCGTGCAGGCGACCAGGGGTGGCGACGATGACCTCTGCCCCGTCGCGCAGCGCAGCGGCCTGCCGGCCGATCGACATACCGCCCACGACCGTGGCCATCCGCAGCCGGAGGCCGTCGGCGTACGGCGTGAGCGCTTCGGTGACCTGTTGGGCCAGCTCCCGGGTAGGTACCAGGATCAGCGCGAGGGGCTGCTTCGGCTCCGCGCGCCGCCCGGCCGTCCGGGCGAGCAGCGGCAGACCGAAGGCGAGCGTCTTGCCCGATCCGGTGCGCCCGCGCCCCAGGACGTCGCGTCCCGCGAGGGCGTCGGGCAGCGTGGCCGCCTGGATCGGGAAGGGTTCGCGCACGCCGCGCTCGGTGAGCGTGCGCAGCACCTCGGCCGGCAGGCCCAGATCGGCGAAGGAGGCGACAGGGGGCACCGTCGAGGCGAGGGGCACCGCCTGGTCGACGTCGCCGTGCGAGGTGGCGGGGCGGTCCGGGTGGTTCATGAAGAGCCTTCCGCAAGGGGGAACGTACCGAGGAAGGCCCGGCAGGAATGAGCAGCCGACGAACAAGGGGAACGGGACGGACGGCATCGCGGACCGTCGCAGCAGTCCAAACATGTGAGGTTAACACACAGTGACAGTTCGCCCTGGCGGTGTGTGGTGCTGATCGTTCCGCCGCGCGTCGGGGAGGGCCGGGACATGCGGGGCCAGGCGGTGCGAGGACCGGGCGGCCTGCGACGGTCCCCGGCCCGCGACCGCCCGGCCGGCGGCCTATGCCCCCGCCGTCGCCCCCTCTCCCAGCCCGAACGCCTCCAGCAGCCGCTCCGCCGCCAGCGTCGCGGTGATCTCGCCGTCGCGCACCGCCTGTTCCACTCCGGGGCCCAGCCGGCGCACCTCCGGGTGCTCCTGGAGGCGGTCGATCAGCCGGTCGCGGACCATCGACCAGGTCCAGTCGACCTGCTGCGCGCGGCGCCGCTCGGCCAGTGCGCCGGTGGACTCCAGGAGGGTGCGGTGCTGCTCGACCCGCTCCCAGACCCCCTTCAGGCCGGTGCCCTCGCGGGCGCTGCAGGTCAGGACGGGCGGGGTCCAGGCCGCGTCGGCGGGCTGCAACAGCCGTAGCGCACCGGACAGTTCGCGGGCCGCCGAGCGGGCGTCCCGTTCGTGCGGGCCGTCGGCCTTGTTGACGGAGACCAGGTCCGCCAGCTCCAGCACACCCTTCTTGATGCCCTGGAGCTGGTCGCCGGTGCGCGCCAGGGTCAGCAGCAGAAAGGTGTCGACCATGCCCGCCACGGCGGTCTCGGACTGGCCGACGCCGACCGTCTCCACCAGGACCACGTCGTAGCCCGCGGCCTCCATCACCACGATGGACTCCCGGGTGGCCCGCGCCACCCCGCCCAGCGTGCCGGAGGTGGGGGAGGGGCGGACGAACGCCGCCGGGTCCGTCGCCAGCCGCTCCATCCGGGTCTTGTCGCCCAGGATGGAGCCGCCGGTACGGCTGGAGGACGGGTCGACGGCGAGCACCGCCACCCGGTGCCCGGTGCCGGTCAGCAGGGAGCCGAGCGCGTCGATGAAGGTCGACTTGCCGACGCCCGGCACCCCGCTGATGCCCACTCTGCGGGCCGCGCCGGAGTACGGCAGCAGCTCGACCAGCAGCCGCTGGGCCGCCGCCCGGTGGTCGGGCCGGGTGGACTCCACCAGGGTGACGGCGCGGGCGATCCAGGCGCGGGAACCCGCGCGGACCCCCTCGGCGTACCGTTCGACATCGATCGTCGCAGGCATGACCCCCCGCTCAGAGCTCGTGGCCGAGGACCGACGCCAGGTCCCGCACCAGGTCGTGCGCGGCCTCCGGGATGACCGTGCCGGGCAGGAAGACCGCGGCGGCGCCCATGTCGCGCAGCGGCTGCACGTCCTGCGGCGGGATCACCCCGCCCACCACGATGGTGATGTCCTCGCGGTCCTCGGCGGCCAGTGCCTCCTTCAGCGCGGGCACCAGGGTCAGGTGCCCGGCCGCCAGCGAGGACACCCCGACGATGTGGACGTCCGCCTCCACCGCCTGGCGGGCGACCTCGGCCGGCGTCTGGAACAGCGGGCCGACATCGACGTCGAAGCCCAGGTCGGCGAAGGCCGTGGCGATCACCTTCTGGCCGCGGTCATGGCCGTCCTGGCCCATCTTGGCCACCAGGATGCGCGGCCGGCGCCCCTCGGCGCGCTCGAACTCGGCCACCAGGTCCCGGGTGCGCTCGACACCGGAGGAGGGGCCCGCTTCGTCTCGGTACACACCGGAGATCGTACGGATCTGGCCGGAGTGCCGCCCGTAGACCGACTCCAGGGCGTCCGAGATCTCGCCGACGGTCGCCATCGCGCGCGCGGCGTCCACCGCCAGCGCCAGCAGATTGCCCTCCAGCCCCTCGCCGGGGCCGGATTCGGCCGCCGCGGTCAGCGCCCGCAGCGCCGCCCGGCAGGCGTCCTCGTCGCGCTCGGCGCGCAGCCGCTTCAGCTTCTCGATCTGCTGGGCGCGCACCGAGGAGTTGTCGACCTTGAGGACTTCGATCTCCTCGTCGGTCTCCACCCGGTACTTGTTGACGCCGATCAGCGCCTGCCGCCCCGAGTCGATCCGGGCCTGGGTACGGGCCGCGGCCTCCTCGACGCGCAGCTTGGGGATGCCCGCGTCGATGGCCTTCGCCATCCCGCCGGCCGCCTCGACCTCCTCGATGTGCTGCCAGGCCCGTCGCGCCAGGTCGTGGGTGAGCTTTTCGACGTACGCGCTGCCGCCCCACGGGTCGATGACCCGGCAGGTGCCCGACTCCTGCTGCAGGAACAGCTGGGTGTTGCGGGCGATCCGGGCGGAGAAGTCGGTGGGCAGCGCCAGCGCCTCGTCCAGGGCGTTGGTGTGCAGCGACTGGGTGTGGCCCTGCGTCGCCGCCATCGCCTCCACACAGGTGCGGGTGACGTTGTTGAACACGTCCTGCGCGGTCAGCGACCAGCCCGAGGTCTGCGAATGGGTGCGCAGGGAGAGGGACTTGGGGTTCTTCGGGTCGAAGCGCTGGACGAGCCGGGCCCACAGCAGCCGGGCCGCCCGCAGCTTGGCGATCTCCATGAAGAAGTTCATGCCGATCGCCCAGAAGAACGACAGCCGCGGCGCGAAGGAGTCCACGTCCATGCCCGCCGCCATGCCCGCGCGCAGGTACTCCACCCCGTCGGCGAGGGTGTACGCCAGCTCCAGGTCGGCCGTCGCGCCCGCTTCCTGGATGTGGTAGCCGGAGATGGAGATGGAGTTGTAGCGCGGCATCTTCTGCGAGGTGTACGCGAAGATGTCGGAGATGATCCGCATCGAGGGCTGCGGCGGATAGATGTAGGTGTTGCGGACCATGAACTCCTTGAGGATGTCGTTCTGGATGGTCCCGGCCAGCTTCTCGGGCGGTACGCCCTGCTCCTCGGCGGCCACGATGTAGAGGGCGAGAACGGGCAGCACCGCGCCGTTCATCGTCATCGACACGGTCATCTTGTCCAGCGGGATGCCCTCGAAGAGCTGCCGCATGTCGTAGATCGAGTCGATGGCGACGCCCGCCATGCCGACATCGCCGGTCACCCGCGGGTGGTCGCTGTCGTAGCCGCGGTGGGTGGGCAGGTCGAAGGCGACCGACAGGCCCTTCTGGCCGGCCGCGAGGTTGCGGCGGTAGAAGGCGTTGGACTCCTCGGCGGTGGAGAAGCCGGCGTACTGCCGGATGGTCCAGGGCTGGTTGACGTACATCGTCGGGTACGGGCCGCGCAGATACGGCGTGATCCCCGGGTACGTGCCCAGGAAGTCCAGGCCGTCGAGGTCCGCGTCGGTGTACAGCGGCTTGACGTCGATGCCCTCCGGCGTCTCCCACGTCAGGTCCGCCACGCCCTTTCCGGTGGACCGCGCCACGGCCTCGGCCCACTCGCCGGTGCCGCCGGCGGCGTCCACCGCGGCCGGCTTGCCCAGCTCGACCGCGCTGAAGTCCGGGATGGCGCCCGTCTGCTGTGTCGTGTCGTTCATCACGCCACCTCCATGACATCCAGGGCCGAGGACAGCACCTCGACCGCGTCGCAGCCCGCGAAGACGAAGGAGTCCACCCCGGCCGCTACGAATTCCTCCCGGCGCTCACCCGGCTTGCCGGCCAGGTGCACCCGCAGCGCCCCCGCCGACTTCAGCGCGGCCGCCACGGCCGCCGCCTGCTCGCCGTACACCGCGTCGCTCGAACACAGACAGGCGATCCGCGCGCCGGAGCGGGCGAACGCCTCGGCCACCGACTCCGCGTCCACCGGCGCGGCCTCCTTCACCGTTTCGATGCCGCCGGCCTGGAAGAGGTTGGCGGCGAACGTCACCCGCGCGGTGTGCGCCGCGACCGGGCCCAGCGCGGCCAGGAAGACCTTCGGCCGTTCACCGCTCGCCGCCAGGCGGTCGTCGGAGCGCGACCGCAGCCGCTCGTAGGCATCGTCCCTGCGCACCCGCGGCAGCCCTCCGCCGATCGGAGCGGGCGCCGGCTCGCGGTGCACCGGGGCCTCGGCGAGATGCGGGAACTCGCTGACACCGGTGATGGGTTCGCGCCGGTGGGCGAGGTCCTTGCTGCGGCGCTCCCAGGTGCGGGCCAGCCGTCCGGCGATCATCTCGGACCGCAGCGCCGCGGCCTGGCCGCCCGCGCCCTCGATCTCCTGGAAGAACGCCCAGGCCGCACCGGCCAGTTCGTCGGTCAGGCTCTCCACGTACCAGGAACCGCCCGCCGGGTCGATCACCTTCGACAGGTGCGACTCCTCCAGCAGCACGGACTGAGTGTTCCGGGCGATCCGGCGGGCGAACGCATCGGGCACCCCCAGCGCGGCATCGAACGGCAGCACCGTCACCGCGTCCGCGCCGCCCACGCCCGCGGACAGCCCGGCGACCGTGGTGCGCAGCATGTTCACCCACGGATCCCGACGGGTCATCATCACCGTGGAGGTGACGGCGTGCTGGCGCTGCGCACCGGCGGCGGGGGAGGCTCCGCAGACCTCGGCGACCCGCGCCCACAGCCGCCGGGCGGCGCGCAGTTTGGCGATCGTCAGGAACTGGTCAGCGGTCGCGGCGTAGCGGAACTCCAGCTGCCGGCAGGCGTCGTCGATGCCCAGGCCGGACTCCGTCAGCTGCCGCAGGTAGGCGACACCGGTCGCCAGCGAGGCACCCAGCTCCTCGGCCGCGGAACCGCCCGCCTCGTGGTACGGCAGCGCGTCCACGGCCAGCGCGCGCACGCCGGGCGCCTCCGCGGCGCACCGCGCGGCGATCCGGGCGGCCGACTCCCCCTGCAGGCGCAGCTTGGCGTCGTCGCCCGTACGGGCCAGCAGACCGAGCGGGTCGGCGCCCAGGCAGCCGACCGCGTCGGCGAGCGGCGCGCCGGACGCGGTGTACAGGCGCAGCAACTCCTCGGCGGCCGGCGCGAAATCGGCGCCGGCGTCCAGCACCACCGCGGCCAGGTCCAGATAGACACCGTCGAGTGCGCGTTCCAGTCCGTCCACCGGCAGCCCGCCGTCGCCGACGGCCAGCCAGAGGGAGGTGACGCCGTTCTCCAGATCGGCCAGTACCGCTTCATTGGCGCGCACAGGATCGGTGTGGACATGGCGCTGGCGTACGTCCCACCCGGCGACGGTCGTGCCCTCGGGCCGGCCGGCCCGTACGAACGGCGGGAAGCCCGGAAGGCCCAGGGCGCCCGTGGCGTCCTCGGCGGTGTAGAGCGGGCGGATGCGGATGCCGTCCTGCAGATCGGTGGCGAGCGCATCCTCGGCGGCGGTGCCCGTCGCTTCTGTGACGCCCGATTTGCGCAGCACGCCTTCGACGAGGCGCTGCCACTGCTCTCGATCGGCATCGGGGAAGGCGGCGGCCAGGGGGAGTTCGGGGGACTCGGCGGTCATAGCAGCAGGCTAGGCGAACGACCGTTAGCTGGAGCAGGGGCTCCAGCTGTGACCTTGCACTCGTTGACCTCCCATGGATCTTCATATTTATGCGCCGGAAGGGGCAGGTGGGACGTAGGTGGGACGGTTCGGCCGTACGGTGCCGAGTCATCCTTTTCCCCGCGGGGTGCGCCTGCCGTCTGCCGCCGCGGAGGTTCCGTAGCGTGGGCCCGGCACCCTCCCCGAGCTCTCAAGGAACCGGGGGATGCCGGAGGAGCGCGATGTCCGAGGCGCCAGTGATCCGTACGGCGGCCGCCGCCGCCCTGCTCCTCGCCGTCGCCGGGCTGCTGTGGGCGCTGCCGGGGGCGGCCCCTCCCGGCAGCGCCGCGGACTGCCGCGGGCGCCGGATCGCCTCCTGGTCCCCCGATTCCCGGCATACCGCGGAATTCGCCCGCTACGGCGACGACAACACCCGGGTGGACGACTGGACCGGCGGTGACGGACCCACTCGGTTCGCCTTCCCGACGGCCGCACGCTCTGGCTCTTCTCCGACACCTTCCTCGACCGGATCCAGCCGCCGCCCAACCCGCAAAGGGAGTGGCACCGTTGGCGCACCGCCGACGCCGGGGGCGCCCCGCTCCTGCGGCACAACTCCGCCGTGGTGATGTCCCGTTCGGGCCGGCCGGTGCGCACCCTGACCGGCGGCACCGCGGCCGCTCCCGGCCCGTTCTTCCCCGATCCGCCCGGCGGCGGCCGGCGCTGGCCGGTCCGCGCGAGCGTGGAGCCCCGTACGCCCGGCGCGCACGAGAAGGCCGTCCGGGTGCTGCTGTGGAACCGTGCGCCCGGGACCGGGCCGTGGATCTTCGGCGTGCCGCACGGCACCGAGGTGGCCACGCTGTCGCTGCCCGGCCTGCGCCTGGAAGGCATCACCGAGACCGTCGGCCCGACCTCCGCCGACCCGGCCCGGCGCGTCCTCTACGGCACGGCGGCGGTCCGTGCCGGCGGCTGGACCTACGTGTTCGGCGGCGACGACCCGCCCTCGTCACCGGCCTCCAGCGCCTATGCCGCACGGGTTCCGTACGGGCGGCTCGCGGACCGCAGGAGCTGGCGGTTCTGGGACGGTGCCCGCTGGCAGCGGCAGGCCGGGCGGGCCCGCCCGGTGCTGCGGGCCGGGGGCAGACGCGGGGTCGGCAGCGCCTTCTCGGTGGTGCGCGACGGTCCGGCCTGGCTGCTGTTCACCATGGACACCGGTGGCGGTGGGGCGGCCGGGCTGCGGGCGCTCACCACCTACTGGTCCTGCTCGCCGCACGGCCCCTGGCACGGGCCGGGCGGCCGCCTCACCCCGCCCCGCCCACCGGCGCCCGACCCGCGGTACGTCGCCGCCTACAACCCTCAGGTACACCCCGAATTCACCGCGAACGGGGAGCTTCTGCTCAGCTACGACATCAATTGGCTCGGCCCGCCCGGCGTCCCGCCCGATGCCCGGCTCAACGGCGATGTGGAGCTCTACAGGCCGCGGTTCCTGCGAGTGCGAACGGGGCCCGCCGGAGGGTGACGGCGGTGCGGGCGGGCGCCGGCCCGACCGGCTTCACGCTTCACGGGGCCGGACGGGCCCGCGGAACGGAACCGCTCAGCCCGCCGGGTCCGGTTCCGCCGGCTCCGGGCCCGGTCCGGTCGTGCCGCTGCCGCTGCCCGTGCCGCTCTGCGGCGTACCGGTTCCGGTCGGACTGGGCTCCACGACGGGGAAGGCATTGTTGCCACCGCACACCATGGGGCCCACGCGCACGGACTTGCTCACCAGTGTCACGGCGACCTCCCCCGACGGCTTGTTCCCCGGCACCCGGGCATTGGCCGCGGTGCACACCAACTGGTTCAGCGAGGCGGAGTCCAGCCGCTTCACGTTCATCGGCAGGCTGATCACGACACTGCCCACATGGGTGGTCACGGACAGCGAACCGGGGAACTTCGGCAGCACGCTGGACAGGCCACGCATCCGCTCCGCGTGGTTCGGCCCCTTCATCAGCAACGCGATGGCCAGCTCCGGGTCGACCGGCACTTTCGCCCGCCGGGTCGCGGAGCGCAGGCCGGAGGGCCCGTAGAAGAACAACTGGACATCGGCCGCGGGCTGGCCCGGTGACTTCACGCCGGTGGCGGGCTCACCGGCGTCGATGACATCGGTGGGGGCGATACCGCAGCCGGTCAGGCCGCCGGCCAGCGCGCCGGTGAGTACGCCGGCCAGCGCGGCGGTGAGCCCGCCGGTCAGCATCCGCCGGCGGGCACGCGTCGCACGCAGGGCGCGGGGGGCGTTCGTGGCGCTCATGCGTGCCTCTCCTTTCCGGCTGCGGAGCGGAGGCCGCCCCGGTCGTCCTCCGCGGTCTGCCCGTCGGCCGCCGCCGCGTCGTCCGGCGGGCCGCCGCTTCCTGCGGCCGCCGGCTCGCCCGCCTCCTGGTGGCGCAGCGGCAGATCCACCGTGAACACCGCGCCGCCCTCGGGGGAGTTGGCGGCGCGCAGGGAGCCGCCGTGCAGCCGTACGTTCTCGCTCGCGATGGCCAGGCCCAGGCCGCTGCCCTCCGAGCGGGCGCGGGCGGAGTCCGCCTTGTAGAAGCGGTCGAAGACGTGCGGCAGGACCTCGGGGTCGATGCCGGGGCCGCTGTCGGAGATCTCGATCAGCAGCCGGTCCGCGCCCGGCTCCGGAGGGTGCAGCCGCACCCGGACCGGCTCGCCGCCGTGGTGCAGGGCGTTGCCGACCAGGTTCGCGACCACCACATCGAGCCGCCGTGGATCGAGCCCGGCTCGTACGTCCGCGGGCAACTCCGCCGTCACCCGCTTCTGCCAGGCCCGGGCCTGGAGGGTCTTGCGGATGGTCTCGCCGACGTCCACCTCGTCCAGATGGAGCGCCGCGGCCCCCGCGTCAAAGCGCGACACCTCCATCAGATCCTCCACCATCCGCGCCAGCTTCCCGGTCTCCTGGCTGATCAGCCGGACCGCGGAGGCGGTGTCGGGGTCGAGGGAGTCGGCGTCCTCGTCGAGCACATCGGTCACCGCGGTCATCGCCGCCAGCGGGGTCCGCAGCTCGTGCGAGACATCAGCCGCGAACCGCCGGGAGTTGGACTCCAGGCGGCGCAGCTCGGCCATGCTCTCCTCCAGCCGGGCCGCCATGTCGTTGAACGTCCGGGACAGGTCCGCGATCTCGTCGGCGCCCTTGACCTCCAGCCGGGTGTCCAGCTTGCCCTCGGCGATCCGTCCGGCGGCCTGCCGCAGACCCCGTACGGGCCGCAGTACGCCGCGCGCGGCGAGCAGCGCCAGGACCACGGTCAGTACCAGTACCGGCAGCGCGCCCCGCTGGGCCGCGCTCACCAGCGCCTCGACGTTGGACTCCTCGGCGCTCAGCGAGAGTTGGGCGTAGACGGTCAGCGCGGAGGCCCGGCCGTCGGACTGCCGGACCGGCATCCCGATCAGCAGCCAGGGGTCCCCGCCGCGGTCCACGCGCTGGAAGGCCGGCACATGGCGCTTCTCCACCGACGCCTTGAGGCCGGCCGGTATCACGACCTCGCCCCCCAGGCTGCCGTCGCCACTGTCCCGTGCGCCGCTGTAATGTACGGAAATATCCCATTCGCGGGACTTTCCGGAGCGCTCCAACTGGACGCGCAGGGAATCCAGATCCGCCTGGGACGGCGGGACCGGGAGCTCGGGGGCCAGCGAGTTGACCTGCGCTCTCAGGTCGTTGACGGCAATGTCCTGGGAGCGCTGCAGTATGGCGTTACGGGCCTCCTGATAGGTGAGCAGAGCGGTGGTCAGCGCACTGACGGCGGCCACCACCAGGAACCCCACGACGAGCCGGGCCCGCAGCCCCCGCAGCAACTGGGGGTTCCCCGTACGCAGGCGGGGCAGGGCCGGCATCCGGAGGCCGGGGCGCTTCACAGGGGTCCGAAGCGGTAGCCGAAGCCGCGCACGGTCTGGACGTAACGGGGGCTGCGCGGGGTGTCCTCTATTTTCGTCCGCAGCCGCATCACACAGGCATCGACCAGCCGCGCATCGCCGTGGTAACTGTGCTCCCACACATGCTCCAGCAGCTGCTGGCGGCTGAAGACCTGCCCCGGAGTGGCGGACAGGAACAACAGCAGCTTCATCTCCGAGGGGGCCAGCGCCAGGTCCTGGCCGCCCTTGCCGACGACCAGGCCGGCGCGGTCTATGGCCAGTTCGCCGTAGGTCTCGACCGGGGCGGGTCCCGGCTCGGCGGCGGCCGGTGCGCCATCGGCGGGCAGCGCGGTACGGCGCAGCACGGCACGCATCCGTGCTTCGAGGACTTCGCCGCGGGCCGGCTTGACGATGTAGTCGTCGGCGCCGGCCTCCAGGCCGAGCACCACGTCGAGATCTTCGCCACGGGCGGTGAGCATGATGATCGGCAGCTGCCGCTCGGCGCGGATCAGCCGGCAGACCTCGAAGCCGTCCTTGCCGGGGAGCATCAGATCCAGCAGCACGATGTCCGGGCGGAAACCCGGCAGGACCTCCAGCCCCTCCTCACCGCTGGCCGCGGCCGCCACTTCATGGCCGCGCCGCCGTAGGGCCAGGGACACACCGTCCCGTACGGCGGCGTCGTCCTCGATCAGAAGTACACGTGGCATGGGTCCAGTATCAATAAGTTTCATGATGGATCGGTAACAGGAGCAGCCTGCCCGGGCTCTGCTGCATCTCACGTGGTGCAAGGCGGTGCGCACAACGCGGCCACCGCCGGTCGGTACGCACACGAGCAGGGGTAGGGACGGGGACGGGATGGCACGGCGCTTCGGTATTCAGAGCGGCATCATCGGGGTGGCCGCGGCGGCGGTGGTGTCGCTCGCGGTCGCGGGGACGCTCGCCTTCGGTGATTTCGGGGCCACTTCACAGGCCGAGGCCGACACCGTCGGCTCCGGCCAGGCCGAGCGGGCCGCCCCCGTCAAGGTCGATTCCTCGATCGTGCACGCCTCGGACCGCCCCGGCCGCAGCCTGAACATCACCATCGACGACGGCCCGGACCCGGTCTGGACCCCGAAGGTGCTCGCCGTGCTGAAGAAGCACAACGTCAAAGCGGTCTTCTGCATGATAGGTCCGCAGGCCAAGGCGCATCCGGACCTCGTCAAGCAGGTGGTGGCCGCGGGGCACAAGCTCTGCGACCACACCGTCAGCCACAACACCGGTATGGATCACCAGCCGGAGAGCTACCAGTCGCAGCAGGTGCTCGACGCGCAGAAGATGATCGAGGACGCGGCGGGCGGCGCCCGGGTCGAGTACTACCGCGCCCCCGGCGGCGCCTTCACCCCCTACAGCCGGAAGCTGGCCGCGGATCACGGGATGCGGCCCCTGGGCTGGAACGTCGACAGCAAGGACTTCGAGGGCGGCACCCTCGAGGGCATCAAGGCGACGGTGCGCGGTGAACTCCCCAACGGGCCGACGGTCCTGTTCCACGACGGCGGGGGCGACCGCTCCCGGACCGTCGAGGCGCTGGACGGGCTGCTGCCGTGGATGCAGCAGCAGGGGTACGGGTTCGGGTTTCCGAAGCGCTGAGGTGGGCGGGGGCGGGTGACCGCCACCCACCGGACACCCGGGGCCTGTCCGTCACCGACCTGCCGGACAGGCCCCGGTGTGTGCCGTCGCCTTCCACTCCTCCGGGGCGACGGCCTCCTCCCCCGGCCTCATGCCGTGCGCGGCTCGCCGCTGCCTGCCGCGCACGGCCCGTCTGTCTTACGCCGCGCCGAACAGCTCCGCGAGGCCGCGCTCCATACCGAGGTGCGCCGGCTCGCCGCCCGCGGGTACGGCCTCGTAGGAGCGGGTGAGGAACAGCCGGACGTCCGCGGTCCTCAACTGGACCAGGGCGACGCCTTCCTCCGCGTGGAACTCCATCACCGTGCGGTCCGGACCGGACGGCCGTACCCGCACATCACCCCGCCCGGCCGGTCTCCGAAGCCCCTCGTCGAGCAGTTCCCGGGCGAAGGCCCAGTCCACGGCGGAGCCGTCCAGTGAGATCTCCGGCGGGAAGAACATCCGTACCGCCAGGGGATCGGCGGGCTGGTAGTGCAGCACCGCGGGCACCGCGTGCGGGCCGAAGGTGGTGGCGATGAGGCGGACCTGGACGGCTTGGTCGATCACGGTGTTCATCGCGCTGATCCCCCTGCGGCTGTCGGGTCATGGGCAATGGCTCGTCCAGTAAGACGGTGTGCCCACGCTCGCCGTGCACGCCACATCGGTGTGAGATGTGTCTCATGTGGCCGGAGGGATCGCCCGGCGGTCCGTCGTACGCGCTGTGTTCCTCGTGTGCGCCGCGCTCGGCGTGCGCGGCGCGCGGGACTCACGGGGCGGGCGTGCTGAATGCCTGGGGGGAGGTGCCCTTTCTGCTAGGGCAGTCGCTGCTCCGGAAGGTGGTCCGGCGCCCCGGGGTACGTCAGGAACTCCTCCAGGATCCCCGGGGCCGCCATCGCGGCGAAGGCCGGCGCCTCGGTTGCCGCAAGGTCCGGGATGCGATAGCCGTCCTCGCCCGCCGCGACCGCGGCGGTGAGCGTGACCAGGCCGGCCCGGCGGGTGAACGGCGAGGTCGAGAGCGTCCAGGCGGCGATGGCCTCGCGCCGGAGGGCGAGGGTGTCGCGGCTGAAGGTGCCCGAACGGGCGACCAGATAGGGGCCATCGATCCCGTGCCCCAGGTTGCGGTACGCGTCCCGGGCCAGCCACAGCACGAGCGCCGTGGTGACCAGCGCGTAGACCCAGGCACAGTGCAGCAGGACGGGGGTGAACGCCGCACCGGGACCGGCCAGGACGGCAGTGCCGGGCAGCACCGCCCACAGCAGTCCGCGCACCCGGCGCCGGCGCAGGGCGACGCGGGGGTGCGGTGCCAGCGCGACCGGTGACGCGCCTGCTGCCGGGAACGGCGACCGCAGGGCGCCGCCCGCCACCCGCAACGCCTCCGGTCGTGGCGCCGGCGGCAGCAGCCCGCTGCGCTTGCGGTTCTCCTCGCGGTTGCCCAGGCCGCCCGCCACTGCCCGCACCAGCGCTCCGCCACCGGCCCTCAGCAGCAGTGGTTCGCGCAGCAACACCCCGCGCAGCCGCGCCCGTTCGATGGTGACCGACCGAGTGGTGAACAGGCCGCGGCGTACCCGCAGGGTGCGTGCGTCGGTCCACTCCAGGCAGTAGTCGAACCAGTTCTCGACGTACAGGGCGACGGCGCCGACCGAGCCGAGAGCGAGGACGACGAGCAGCGCCGCCGGAATCGTCAGCCAGAGGGCGCTCGCGCCGAACTCGGTGAACGCCCGCTGGACGACGCCGAGTTTCCAGGCCTCGATGCCGATGCCGTCCAGGACCCGGTAGACCGAACCGGCCACCACGAACACCCCGCCGATGACCCAGAAGGTGAGCGGCGCGTACCGCAGCCAGCGCCAGCTGATACGGGCTACCACCGGGTCGTTCGCCGCCCCCTCGGCGTCCGCGTACGCCAGCAGCTCGGCGCGCAGCCGTTCCGCGTCGTGGACCGTCAGCGCCTCCAGCGACAGTTCGCTGCGGCCGTCCCCCGAGCCCGCCGTGCCGGCCCGCAGCACGGTGACCCCCAGCAGCCGGTGCAGCGGCGACGCGGTCAGATCGACGGTGCGGATGCGGTGCAGCGGCACACTGCGCAGCCGGCGCGTCAGCAGTCCGCTGCGTATGTCGAGGGTGGGCGAAGTGTGGCCGTGGCCACCGGAAGTACCCGTTTCCGTGCCGTCCGGGCTCCCGGGGAGCGTGACCCGGAACTCCGTACGGGCCCAGCGGATCAGGCCGACGGTGGTGACGACGGCGAACGAGGCGGCGATGGCGGCGAGCGTGATCCAGGCCTGGGCGGTGATCCGGCCGCCGGTGGCCAGTGCCGTCAGCGCCAGCGAACCGAGCGGTGCCGCCATCCAGCCGCAGTGCACCAGCAGGGTGCGCGGATCCAGCCGCCGCCACCGGCCCGTGTCGGAGGGGGCGACGGACGGGGGGACGGACGGGGCGGCAGAGGGAGTGGTGGAGGCGGCGGGGGCCGTGCCCGGTATGCCGTGGTCCACGCCGGGCGCGGAGGGCTCGTGTGGCGTGCTCATGCGGCATCACCCGGTACGTCCTGCGCCGCCTCGCCGATCCGCCGCGACAGCTCCTCGGCGTCCGCGTCGGACAGTCCCGCGATCTTGATGTCGCCCGCGGTCGAGGCGGTGGTGACGGTCACCGTCGCCAGCCCGTAGCGCCGTTGGAGCGGTCCGCGCACGGTGTCCACCGTCTGCACCCGGGTCAGCGGCGCGATCCGCCGCTTCTGCCAGAACCAGCCGCCCGCCGCATAGACCGCACGCTCGCCCAGTTCCCAGGCGTGCACCGCATACCGCCACCGTGGCATGACCGCGAGGTAGCCGACGGCCGGCAGCACCAGCACGACCAGCAGCAACGGGCCCAGCCACGGCAGTGCGCCGGGGAAGAAGAGGAGGGCGAGGACCGTCATGACGAGGGCGACGAGCAGCATCGGTCCGCTGAGGGTCAGCAGGGCCTGGGCCGTCCACCAGCGGCGGGCCCGGGGATCGACTCGGTGGCGGGGTGGGCGCAGCAGCGGGGCGGCATGCTCGGGCATGGGAGTCACCGGTTTCCAAGTCAAGCGTATTGAGTGCCGGTACGTTATAACGGTACAAGCGACTTGTAAAAGCGGGCCGGCCCTCCTGAGCCGGCCCCCTGAGCCGGAGTCATGTGCCGTAGCGATGTGACGCGTCGGCGCCATGCGAAGGCCGCGCACGGGAGGAGGGAGGTCATCCGTGCCCAAGAAGGTGGACCACGAAGCCAGACGCCAGGAGATCTCCGAGGCGTTGTGGCGGATTGCGAGCAGCCGCGGGCTGGACGGCGCGAGCCTGCGCGATGTCGCGGCGGAGGCCGGGATCTCGCTCGGCCGGCTGCAGCACTACTTCCGCACCCGGGACGAGATGCTGCTCTTCGCCCTCCGGCACATCAACCGGCTCGCCGCGGACCGGATCCGCGCCCGCATCGAGTCGCTTGCCGAGGGGGCGGGCGGGGAGCCGGCGAGGGAGCCGACGCCCCGTGAGGTGCTGCGCGCCTGTCTTTCGGGCATGCTGCCGCTCGACGCCAAGAGCCGTACCGGGCTGCTGGTCAGCGCCGCCTACTTCGCCCGCGCCGTACACGACGAGACCCTGCGCGCGGAGGCCGAGAACGGCATCCCCCAGCTCCGTGCCTTCTTCGCCGGTCAACTACGGCTGGCCGCGGACCGTGGTGAGCTGCCGCCGGAACGCGCCACCGAGGACGAGGCGATGCTGCTGATCAGTACGGCCGACGGGCTCGCCACCTACGTCCTGCTGGGTGTGCACGACCCCGAAACCGCGCTGCGGCTGCTGGATCTGCAACTGGCGAACCTCTTCGGGGCGGAGCGGGCGTGAACGGAAGCCGGGCCGGGGCTCATCGCCGCGAGCGCGGGTGGGGCGGCCGCGCTCCTCGGTGGCCGTGGTCCTCTGCGGCCGCGGCGGCTCGTGGTGGCTGCGGCTGTCGGGGCCCGCGGCTCTCGGGGTCCGCGCCCGTGCCGTCGTCCTCGGGGAGGGGGAGAGGGCTACGCCTCGCGCAACAGGGCGACGAGATCGGCCTCGACATCCAGATGCCGCGCCTCCTCACCCTTCGCGACGATCTGGTACGACCGGGTCAGAAAGGTCCGCAGCTCCTGCGCGTCGAACTGCACCACGGCCATGCCTCCTACGGCATGGAACTCCACCACCACGGCGTGGGTGTCGTACGGCCAGATCTGCACATCGCCCGCCCCGGCCGGCTCGCACAGGCCCTCCTCCAGCAACTCCCGCGCGAACGTCCAGGTGACCTCGGCCCCGTCCAGCGACGCGGCGGGCGGAAAGACCAGAGCCACCGCGAACGGATCGGCGCGGTCATAACGCAGGCTCGCCGGAATCACCTGCGACCGGGGAGCGGTCGCGATGAGACGGGCCTGAACGGCTTGGTCGATGACGCTGGACATCGCCGGCTCCCTTGTAATCGGTGCGGATCCTCGCTGCTGTGACCACTAGGACGCGTAGGTCATCGCGCCAGGTGCATTGGATTCCTGCGTGACCTGCATCACGGGCCTTTGAATGTACGTAAATGCCCTCTTTGCTGTGCGTCAGGGGGTGCGATGGGGGCTCGGCCGACTGAGGTGATGGGGCGTCAGGTGTGCTCGCGAGGCTGGTGGTGTGCGCTGTGGGGGTGGGCGGGGTGTGGAGGGGGCGGCGTCCGTGGGGGTGGGCGACGGCATCGGCGACGGAGCGAGGGGACAGGTTTCGGCAGCCGCGGGCGGTGGTCTGGACGACCGGTTCGGGCTGGGCTAGCTTCCAGCCCACAACCAGAGCGGGGTGGGGCGAAGTGCGGCGCACGGGACGCTTGTTGCGCGGGGAACGGGCCCGGGAACGGAACGAGGACCGGGAACGGGCCCAGAACCGGGAGCCGGGACGGGCCCGGGAAGGGTGTCGGGGCACGCGGCGGGCGCTGCGTACCCGCAAGGATCGAGGGCGGGCGGCGGCCATGGCGGCCGGTATGGCGGTACTTGCCGCCATGACAGCCGGGCCGGCGACCGCGGCCCCGGCGGGTTCGCCCGCGATGCCGCCGGTACCGGAAGGCGCCGAGCCGGCAACGGCGGCATCGCTCACCGCCCCGCACGCCGGCTGGCGGCTCAAGGACAGCGGCAGCACCGCCCGCTTCCGCGGCCTGGCGGCTGTCAGCCGTACGACCGCCTGGGTCGCCGGTACGGCGGGCACCGTGCTGCGCAGCCACGACGGCGGCAAACGCTGGAGCGACGTCTCCCCACCCGGTGCCGGCGCCCTGGAGTTCCGTGACATCGAGGCGTTCGATGCGCGCCGTGCGGTGGTTCTGGCGATCGGTGAGGGGGAGGCCTCGCGGGTCTTCCGCACCGACGATGCCGGCACCACTTGGACCGAAAGCTTCCGCAACACCGACCCGCACGCCTTCTACGACTGCCTGACCTTCTTCGACCGGCGGCACGGCCTCGCGCTCAGCGACCCCGTCGACGGCAGATACCGCATCCTGTCCACCGCGGACGGCGGACGCAGTTGGCGCGTACTGCCGTCGAAGGGCATGCCGCCCGCCCAGCCGGGCGAAGCCGCATTCGCCGCCAGTGGCCAGTGCCTGGTCTCCGCCGGCAGCAGTGATGCGTGGATCGCCACCGGTGGCGCGGCCACCGCCCGCGTCCTGCACACCGCCGACCGCGGCCGTACCTGGTCGGCCACCGACACCCCGATACCGGCGGGCGACCCGGCCCGCGGTGTCTTCGCGCTCGCCCTCCGCGACCGCACCCATGTCCTGGCCGTCGGCGGTGATTTCCGCCCCGACCAGCCCTCCCCGCACGCCGCCGCGGTCAGCGACGACGCCGGCGGAACCTGGACACCGGCCGCCGAACCCTCCAAGGCCTACCGCTCCGGCGCCGCCTGGCTCCCGCGTTCCCGGCGCCTCGCCGTGGCGGTCGGCCCCTCCGGCAGCGATCTGACCCTCGACGGCGGCCGCACCTGGCACACCTTCGACCAGGGTTCGTACGACACCGTCGACTGCGCCCCGGACCTGGGCTGCTGGGCCACGGGCGAGCGAGGACGGGTCGCACGACTGGAGCCGTGAGGGCGGAGCCCGCCGGCGCAAGCGCGGGCCCGCCTCCGGGTGGCTCTCGCACGCCGCCGTGCTCCCACCCACCCCGGTGGCCGTCGTTACTCCATCAGGCTGCCGAGCCGCCCCTCAAGCACCACCAGCAACTCGGCCAACCCCGCTGAAAGTTCCTCTTGGCGCCGATCGCCGACGCCTTCGAGCAGCGCCGCCTCGTACCGCAACTGTTCGGGCAGCAGCCGGTCGATGGTCGCGCGTCCTTCGTCGGTGAGTGAGAGATGCGCGACGCGGCGGTCCCGGTCGTCGGGGCGGCGGGCGATCAGCCCGCGCTCCTCCAGTTGCCGCACGCGTTTGGTCACCGCGGCACCGGACGCAAAGGTCTCGCGGGCCACCCGCCCAGGGGTCAGCTCACGGTCCATCCGGCGCAAGGCGCCGAGGATGTCGAATTCGGGACGGGTGAGTCCGGCCTTCCGCAGTGGCGCATCTGCCGCCTGCTGCAGCAGTGCGGAACAGCGGTTGAGCCGCCCGATCACCGCCATAGGGCCGGTGTCCAGCCCCGGGTGCACCTGCTGCCACTGGCGCAGCACCCCCGCGACGATGTCCTCGGTCACCCGCACACTCCTCTCGGCCATGCCGTGTACGCCTGTAATTGTGCCTGCCGCGGCGCCGGCCGCCGCGCCGGGCGGTACCGCGGGTCAGGCGGCCGGAACCGGTGCCGGACGCCGGCGCACGAGGCCGGCCAGCGTCCGGTGGCCCTGCTGCTCGGCACGGGCGATCCGCTCTTCGGGGAGGGCACGCTGCCACCACTCGCCGGCCGCCACCTCCACGGCTTCGCGGAGCTCGACCAGCCCCGCGGCCAGCCGGTCACGGGCCCAGCGGATCTCCTGGTCCCGGTCGGCTTCCTGGGGCCAGTGGGTCTCTTGGCCCCGGTCGGTACCCCGGGGCGGGTCACCTTCGTGGGCCCAGCCGGTTTCCCGGGTGCCGTCCGCCCCGGGAGTGGTACTCGCCGCGAGCAGCCGCAAGGCGGCGGTCTCCGCGGCCGCAACCCGCCCCAGGGCGACCTCGATACGGTTCGCGGCCCGCCGATTGGTGATCAGGACACAGCAGGCCAGCCCCACCACCGCGCCCACCACGGTGTCGATCCAGCGGTCGGCGATCAGCGTGCCGGCCGGCAGCCGCCTGCCGAACTCGGTCAACAGCAGTGCCATCGGTGTGACGCACACCGAGCCGAGCCAGTAGTTACGGGTGATGCAGGCCTCCGCGCCGAGCTGGAAGACCAGCGCCAGCCCGACCATCGCGAGCTCCCCGAGGTGCGTCAGCGGCAGCAGTGCGGTGTAGAGCAGCAGACCGAGAAGGTTGCCGAGGGTCCGTTGGAGCGCCCGTTGCCAGGAGAGCGTGGTGTTGGCCTGGTAGATGGAGGCCGCGGTGACCACGGCCCAATACGGGTGCCCGACGCCGACGGCCATCGACACCCAGCCCGCCAGCACACACCCGGCGGCGACCCGGGCGCCGATGGGCAGCAGCGGTGACCCGGGCGCGAGCCGGGCGAGCACCGCGCGCAGGCCACGCGGACGGCCGGGCGCAGGCCGCCACGGCTCCCGCACCTCCTCGGCCACGCCCACCAGCTCCTCGGCCTGCACGGCCGAGAGCGCAACCCGGGGCAGCGGCCGCCCGCTGCGCAGCTCACGGGCCCAGGTGCCCAGCCGGTCGGCTTCACCTGCGGCGGACCGGCCGTCGTGGCCCAGCACCGATTCGGCCCGCACCAGCAGTCGTTCGAGCCCGGCCCGTGCGGTGATTCTCGCCGGGGTGTGCACCGGAACCAGAAACAGTGTGTGCCAGGCGGCGTTCACGGCTGCCGCAGTGGCGTGCCGCGCCTGCGCCACACCGGCGGGTTCCTCCCGGGTACGCAACAGTCCTGCCGCGGCCTCCAGCGCGCGGGCGACGGCGATCCGCTCCGGCCCCTGCGGCCGTATCAGGGCCGGTGCCATACAGACCAGCCAGGCGAGCCCTCCGCCGCCGAGTGCCACGGCCATATGCAGGGGGACCTGTCCGAGGTGCTGCGGCACGAAGAAGGCCGAGGCCGTGATGAACGTCGGGATGATGTTCGCCGGCGGGCCGATGCGCGTGGCGTCACAGACCATTTTGTGGACCGCGGCCAGCAGTGAGGCGCCCACGACGAGCAGCGCGGCCGACGTGGTCAGCGAGGCGGCGGTCAGCGCGATGCCGAGGCTCGCCACCATTCCGAGCACCACCCACAGCAGAGTGCGGGCGCGGGCGGCGTACGGAAGACCGTGCGCGTACAGGGCGCACATCGCCCCCGCCGAGGTGTAAAGGATCAGATCCAGCCGGCCCAGGAAGAACAAGGTGAGATCGGGGATCGCCAGCGCCGCCACCGCGCTCAGTGCCGGTTTGTGCCAGATGTCGACGGGCCGGCGCAGCCGCACGGTGCTCCTGAGGGGCAGCGGCCGGGCCCGCACCGCACCTCCCGACACGGTGTACGCGCTCTTCCCGGACCGTCTGGCGTGCTTCCCCATGGCAAAAGATTAGCAGGTGTTTTACTTGCAAAATATATGCGCCGCGTCACGTCGGGCCTCACGGAACAGAGCTCCGAACCGGGAGGGGGGAGTACTGGTGCAGGGGAGCGACAATGGCCAGGTGCCAGCCGCCAAGAAGAAGACGACGACCGCGAACGCGTCACCGGAGCGCCGCCGCGAACTGCTCCACATCGCGGCGGAGGTATTCGCCGCACACGGCTACAACGCCACCACCGTCCGCCGCATCGCCGATGAGGCGGGCATGCTCGCGGGCAGCCTCTATTACCACTTCGACTCCAAGGAATCGATGCTGGACGAGATCCTGTCCAGCTTCCTGACCGAGCTGTGGGAAGGCTATGACGCCGTACTCGCCGCCGGGCTCGGTCCCAGGGAGACCATCGAAGCCCTGGTCACCGAGTCCTTCCGGGAGATCGACCGGCATCGCCCGGCCGTCGCCATCTACCAGAAGGAGTCCAAGCACCTGGCCGGACAGCCCCGCTTCGGCTATCTCGCCGACTCGCAGCGGAAGTTCGAAAAGGCCTGGCTGGGCACACTGGAACGCGGCGTGGCCGATGGAGTCTTCCGGGCCGACCTCGACATCCGGCTTACCTACCGCTTCGTCCGCGACACCGTCTGGGTCGCGGCGAGCTGGTACCGGCCGGGCGGACAGCACAGCCCCGAGGAGATCGCCCGCCAGTACCTCTCCATGGTGCTGGACGGCGTCGCCGTACGCGCCTGACCCACCCGTGAGGGGTGCGGCGTCCCGCGCAGTTCAGCTACGGCGCAGCGACCTGCCGGTGCACGCTCAGCAGGAACTGTTCTTCACGAACAGGGCCCGCGACGCCCACGTCGTGCCGTAGCGGATGTCCTTCGTCGTGCCCTTGGAGAGGCGTCCGTGGGGGTCGCGCTGATGCGGGACGATGATCGTGTAGCACGCGGTGCGCCGGCTGCACAGGTTCGTCAGGCGGACATAGCGCTGATGGCCCTTGTTGAAGTACTTCCGCACCACCACACAGTGCGGCGGCAGGTCGGCCGCTGCCGCGGTCGAGGCGCTGACCAGTGTCAGAGAGGCGCTGCACGTCACCGTTGCCAGCGCTATGGCCATGATCTTCCGCACGTCATCTCCCCCGCTGGAAACCTCGGACACCCCCGCGAACCCCACCTCGGGTTCGCACGTTCATTCCCATTGTCCATACCCACCCAGGGAAAAGCAGCCCCGGGGGTCACACAGGGACAAGGGCGCGACATAAGAGCAGCCCTTCCGCAACCGTTCCGGGGGCCGGGAGCGAGCCGGGATGGTCGGACCGCGGTGGCCGGGCCGCGGTGGCCGGGCCGGGATGGTCGGACCGCGGTGGCCGGGCCGGGATGGCCGGGCCGGGGTGGCCGGGGCAAGCGGGGCGAGGGGGAGGGGCAAGCGATCCGCGGGGCGGGGCGACGATCCACGGGAGTCTGGCCGACCGAGAGCCTGCCGACCGCCGATGGCCGACCGATGAGGCCGACCTATGAGGCCGACTGATGAGTGCCGCCAAGCGCCGGCCCCGGCTCCGGCTGTCGGCCTGGGTCACTCGCCCGAGGGCGGGCGGGCCGCCACCACCTTCAGTCCCCGATCCGAGAATTCACGGCGGACCGCCTCCTTCGCTCCGTTGTCCGTGATGAACGTGTCAAAGACATCCGCGTCGCCGACCCTGGCGAAGCAGCGCTCGCCGATCTTCGACGAGTCCGCGACGACCACGGCACGCCGGGCACGCTCGGCCATCAGACGGTTGACCCGGGCCTCCGCCTCGTCGTGCACCGTGGCCCCCATCATCGGGTCCATGCCGTTGGCGCCGATGAACGCGATATCGACGGAAATCTGCTGCAGCACCAACTCGCTGAACGGCCCGACCAGTTCAAACGACCGCGAGTGCGCCACCCCACCGGTGAGCACGATCTTGATCTGCGGCCGCACGGCCAGCTCATTGGCGATGTTGAGGGAGTTGGTGACGATCGTCAGATGCGGCTGCGGGCCGGCCTCCGCGAAGTCCGGACGGGTGGCAAGCACCCGCGCGATCGCCGTGGTCGTCGTGCCGCCGCTCAGCCCGACCACATGCCCCCGCTCGACGAGCTTCGCCGCGGCCTGTGCCACTGCCTCCTTCTCTTCCGACCGGTGCGCATGCTTGTACCGGATGGGCAGGTCGTACGCCACCGAACTGAGCACTGCCCCGCCCCGGGTACGCGTCAGCAACTGCTGCTCGGCCAGGGCGTCCATGTCGCGCCGCATCGTGGCGGCCGAGACCTCCAGCTCGGTCGCCGCCTCCTCGACGTCCATCCGGCCTCGGTCGCCGAGCAGCTCGAGCAGTGCGTTCATCCGTTCATGGCGCTTCATGGCGCGAGCCTAATTCGTCTCAGCAGGTCACAGCGACGCGCCGTGGGCTCCCTCGTACTCCGCCGCGCCGGCCGGTCCCCTCCGCTGTGACGAAGCGCCGCCGAGTCGGTGGCCGCCTGCCGCCGTCTCGCCCCGGGGCGTCTCACCCCCGGGCCGGTGCCTGGGCTGCGTACTGGTCCGGCACCGTCGCCGGAGTGCCCAGTACCTCCAGCAGCCTTGCCGCTTCCTCGGCCACTGCCTCCCGGGCGGGCTTGAGGTACTTCCGGGAGTCCACGAGAGAGGGGTCGGCGCCCAGCGTGTGCCGTATCGAGTGAGTGAAGACGGAGACCAGATGAGTGGAGATATTGATCTTCGTCATTCCGGCGGCGATGGCCCGCCGCAGCTCGTCGTCGGGCACACCGGACGAACCGTGCAGCACCAGGGGCACCGGCAGAGTGGTGTGCAGCGCCTCGATGAGGGCCTTGTCCAGTACGGCCGTGCGCTCATGCATGGCATGGGAGGAGCCGACGGCGACGGCGAGAGCATCCACCCCCGTCGCGCGGACGAAGGCCAGGGCCTCGTCCGGGTCCGTGCGCACCCCTGGCGCATGGACCCCGTCCTTGCCGCCGACCTCGCCGAGTTCCGCCTCGACATAGGCGCCACGTTCATGGCACCAGGCGGTGAGCTCGGCGGTGGTGGCCACATTCTCTGCGTAGGGAAGCGCGGAGGCATCCACCATGACGGAGCCCACCCCGGCGGCGATGCCCTGGTGGACCAGCCCGGCATCGGTGATGTGGTCGAGGTGCACCGCAATCGGGGCCGTGGAGCCTTCGGCAAGGGCGAGCGTGGCGCGGGTGAGGGGCAGCAGGCTGCCGTGGTAACGGATGCAGTTCTCGCTGATCTGCAGGATCAACGGGATCTCGGTGCGCTCGGCGGCGGTGACGAGCGCTTCGGCCGTCTCCAGATGAATGACGTTGAAGGCCGCGGCACCGACCCGCGCCTCACGCGCGGCGTCCACGATCGATGAGGTCGGAACGAGGGGCATCGGAGGCTGGCTCCCTTGCGGACGGGACTGATGACGGGGGAGACGGGTGACGTGGGAAAGACGGGCGTCTAGGAGGCGGACGGCGTTTCGAGCATCACCGAGCGGGTCAGGCCACGAGGGTGGTCCGGGTCCAGGCCCCGGGCGCGGGCCCGCTCCAGCGCCACCCGCTGGACCAGCACCAGATCGGCCAGCGGATCGCGCGCATGGCACACAAAGCGCGCCCCGGTCCGCTCCACATCGGCCTCCAGTCCTTCCGGTGCCGGGCCGAACAGCCAGGTCACCCGGCCGGGTGCGGCTATCGAGATCGGACCGTGGCGGTACTCCATGGCGGGGTACGACTCGGTCCAACTCTGCGACGCCTCCCGCATCTTGAGTGCCGCCTCGTTGGCCAGGCCGAACGTCCAGCCCGTCCCGAGGAACGCGAACTGCTCGGCGTCCACCCATTCCTTGTCCACCGGCGCGGCCAGCGCCTCCTCCGCGTCGGTCACCGCCCGGGACACGTCCTCGCCCAGCTGCGCACGCAGCATCGTCAGCGCAGTCGTCGCGAAACGGGTCTGCACCACCGACTCCTCATCGGCGAAGGGAAGCGCGACCACCTCGTCGGAGACAGCCGCTGCCGGTGTCGCGGGGTCACCGAGGATCGTCACCGTCGGGATGCGCCCCTTGACCGCCTCGAGTACGCGCAACACCTCGGTCGTGGTGCCGGACCGGGTGATCGCGACCACCGCGTCGTAGCCGCGGTCGGTGCCGAGGAACGCCTCGGAGGCGGCGAAGGGGTCCGTCACTCCCTGTCCGGCTGCCTCGCGCAGTGCCGCGTACGACTGCGCCATGAACCATGAGGTGCCGCAGCCGACGACGGCCACCCGCTGTCCGGCCTTGGGCAGCGGGCTCGCGGCCGCCCCGATCCGCGCGGCCTCCCGCCAGGTCTCCGGCTGGCTGTGCAGTTCCTGCTCCATGTACGAGATCTCGTTCATGGCCCACCCTCCTGCGATGTGCGTGTGCTCATCGGTCTGCGTATCTGTGCGTCCGTACGTCTGCGTCGCTGCGTCTCTGTGCGTCCGCAGAGGTGCGTGAAAGTGCAATATTTGTTGTCGTTGCAATCGACTGTACGCAGAAAGTCGTCAGGCTTCCATCCCTCGTTCGGGCGGATGCGCCAGAGGGGAGGGGTGGATCGGTGGCTTGGTGGGGACTTGTGAGTCGGTCTCATCTGGGTAAATGTGGGCATGTCGCGGGCCGTCGAGAGTGCGTGCGGGGAGGTTCAGGGAAGCGCCGGGAGGTGCGAGAAGGTGTTGACAGCTGCGTGAAACTCGCCGAATACTTGCAAGATCACGCACAAGCTTCGAGCATGCAGTTCAAGCACGCAGCCCAGCCGCGCAGCTCAGTCATGCAGCAAGGCCCGCTCCGCCGCACAGAGGACTTCCCATGTCCATTGCCACGCTCTCCGCGACGCCCCCGCCCCCGTCACCCGGGACCGCACGCCGCACCGGCAGACTGTTCGCGCTCACCGGCGCCGTCGTCGGCGTCATCTACGGCTACGACACCGGCAGCATCTCTGGTGCCCTGGTGTTCCTGAGCAAGGACTTTCATCTCACCGAGGCCGAAAAGGGCCTGGTCAACAGCATCCTGGTGTGCGGCTCCATCGTGGGCGCGCTGATCGGCGGCAAGCTCGCCGATGCCCTGGGCCGCAAGGCGGCGATGCTGATCGTCGCCGGCTCCTACGCCGTATTCGTGGCGCTCTCCGCCGTCGCGCCCAACGTCGTCGTGCTGGACACCGTCCGTTTCCTGCTCGGCATCGCCATCGGCATCTCGATCGTCGCCGCCCCGCTCTATGTCGCCGAATCGACTCCGGCGCGTATCCGCGGAGCCTCCGTGGCCGCCTACCAAGTCGCCACGGTCGCGGGCATCGTCATCACGTACTTCGTCAACTGGGGCCTGTCCGGCGGAGGTCACTGGCGCTGGATGCTCGGTCTCTCCGCGCTCCCCGCCGCACTCGTTCTGATCCCGTTGCTCAGGCTGCCCGATACCCCACGCTGGTACGTCCTCAAGGGGCGCACGGAACGAGCTGTCGAGGTCATGGCCATGACCGACCCGGACGTCGATCCGCGTGCGGAGGTCGCTGTCGTGGCGTCCGCGCTCGTCCAGGAGAGCGGTGGATCGGCGCGCTCCTTGCTGCGCAAGCCGTACGCCCGTGCCGCGTTCTTCGTCGTCGGCCTCGGTTTCTTCTGCCAGATCACCGGCATCAACGCCGTGACGTACTACAGCCCGCAGATCTTCGAGGAGATGGGCTTCACCGGCAACGGCCAGAACTTCCTGCTGCCGTCCTTCGTCCAGCTCGCCTCGCTGGCCGCGACCGTCCTCGCCCTCCTCATCATCGACCGGCTCGGCCGCCGGGTGGTACTGCTCTGCGGTATCGGCACGATGGTCGCCATGCTCGCCGTCCTGACCGCGGTCTTTGCCAGGGGCGAGCTGCACGGCGCCTCGACCTGGGTGGGCTTCGCCGCGATCCTGCTGTTCACCGCAGCCTTCAACTTCGGCTTCGGATCGCTGATCTGGGTCTATGCGAGCGAGGCCTTCCCCGCCCAGCTGCGCTCGACCGGAGCCTCGGTGATGCTCACCGCCGACCTGGTGGCCAACCTCCTGATCGCCCAGTTCTTCCCCTCTTTGATGGCCTGGGCCGGTGCGGCCCTGACCTTCGCGGGCCTTGGCGTCCTCGCGCTCGCCGCACTGGTCTTCGCCGCCGCCACCGCGCCCGAGACCAAGGGGCGTCAGTTGGAGGACATCCAGGAGTACTGGCGCAACGGGGGGCGCTGGCCCGCGTCGCCCCCGCCCGTTCCCGCGAGCTCCGGCTCGCTCAGCGGTTCAGCGGCGCCCCCGACGGCGACTCCGTAGCCAGGGGAGGGACGACTGCTCAGGACGGCAGTGGTTCCCGGTACTGCTCCAGAGCCGGGGCGGTCGTCGTCGCCGCGAACTCCGTGATCCGGTACTCACACACCCCGGCGAGGGCGAACGGGTCTTCGGTCACGATCCGCTCGACGGTCGCACGGTCCGTCCCGGCGGCGAGAATCACGCCGCCTTCCCGCGGGATCTTGCGGCCGGCGGCGAGGAAGTGCCCGGCGGCGTACTCCTTCTCCAGCCACTCCCGGTGGTCCTGAAGGAGGGCGTCGACGCGCTCGAGGGGGGCGGTGTAGGTCAGCTCCAGTACGAACATAGGTGCAATATAGACGAGATATCAGGCGGAAGTGCGGCTTCTGACGGCAAGGGAATGCGCAGGCCAGGGCAGATGCCTCAGCATGTGTCCGCGGCTGGTGCGGCGAACTCCGCGGGCGCGGCTCTGCGGCACGTACAGGCCCCGGAAGTGCCGTGGCCTCAAGGGGAGGACGCAGACACGGTCAGGCCGTGGGCAGCTCCGGGCGGCGCCGCCCGTGCCGTGTGGCGCACTCATAGGCATGCCCCGCCTGGAGGACGGCGAGATCCGCGCGCGGCGCACCGATGAACTGCAGTCCCACGGGCAGGCCGCCCGGGGTGAATCCCGCGGGAACCGAAAGGGCGGGCACGCCGAGGACGGAGATGAGGTAGGCGGAGCGCATCCAGTCCAGATAGGAGTGGGTGGGCCGGCCCGCGACCTCCCGGGGATACTCCAACTCCGCGTCGAACGGCGTGACTTGGCTGACCGGGGCCAGGAGCAGGTCGTACCGGGAAAAGAAGTCCAGTATGCCGAGGTAGAGCCGGCTGCGGGTCGCGGTGGCGGTGCGCAGGTCGGCGGCGGTCAGCCGGCGGCCCTGCTCGATGTTCTGGACGATGCTGGGTTTGAGGGCCTGCCGGTCGGAGTCGAGCAGGGCGCCGAGCGCCAGGTCGAAGCTGTGTGCCCGCAGCGTACGGAAGGTGTCGTCGGCCCCGGTGAGGTCCGGGCAGGCGGTGTCGATACGGCAGCCGAGTTCTTCCAGGACCCTCAACTGCGGCTCCAGAACGGCGAGTACGTCCGGGTCGGCCGGGGCATGGCCCCCGAGGTCCGGTGTCCAGGCGACGCGCAGGCCGCGCAACTTGCGGTCGAGGGGCACCCGGAACGTCTCGCCGGGGGTCTCCAGACCGATGGGGCAGCGCGGATCCGGACCCGCCATGACCGACAGCAACAGCGCCGTATCCGCCACGGTCCGCCCCATCGGGCCGGGGACCGACAGGGTGTCCCAGAGGTCGCCACCGGGGTGCCGGGGCACGCGTCCCGGCGTCGGCCGCAGCCCGACGACATTGCAGAAGGACGCGGGGTTGCGCAGCGAGCCGCCCATGTCACTGCCGTCGGCGAGCGGTTGCAGCCCGGCCGCGAGTGCCGCGGCGGCGCCGCCACTGCTGCCGCCCGCCGAACGTGTGGTGTCGTACGGATTGCGGGTGGTGCCGAAGACGGGATTGAAGGTGTGGGAACCGGCGGCGAATTCGGGAACATTGGTCTTGCCGAGGCGGATGGCGCCGGCCCGCTGCAGCCTGTCGACCAGCAAGTCGTCCTCGTCGGGGACGTGGTCCGCGAAGAGCGGTGAGCCGTGTGTGGTGCGCATACCGCGGGTGAGATGGGTGTCCTTGAAGGCGATCGGAATCCCGTGCAGGGGCGGGAGGACGGCGCCCCGGACGAGACGGTCGTCGGCGAGCGCGGCCGCGGAGAGTGCGCCTTCGGGGTCGAGGGTGACGAGGGCGTTGACGGCCGGATTGACCTGTTCGATGCGGTCCAGATGCGCCTGGACGGTCTCCCGGGCGGAGATGTCGCGGCGTCGCAGCCGGGCGGCGAGGTCGAGGGCATCGAGCTGATGGAGCGCATCGGGCATGAAGACCTCGGAGGGTTGTTTCAGAGCGGCGAGGTATCGGTGGTGGAGCACGAGCAGATTGCCGAGGGGCTGCCCTCGGCGGCGGCGCCTGCGTGGCCGGTGGAGACGGCGGGGTCCGGGTGCACGCTCACCAAGGTACCCAGCGCCACTGACAACGCCTCATGATCAGGCATCCTGGCCTGGTCAGAGGCTCGCTCACCGGTTCGGTAGCGTGGCGGTCACCATGGACACTCCCGGAACGATCTTCTACGACGACGAACTGCGGAACTGGCCGGCCGACGAAGACCAGGCGCGCGCGGTCCAGGACCGGTTGCGGCCCCATGTGCGGCTCGATGAACCCGGTCCGGAACCGGGGTTCGAGGGCACGGTCGTCGGAGTGGACGTCGCTTACGACGACGCACGTGACGTCGTCGCCGCTGCCGCCGTCGCGCTGGACGCCCGTACGCGCGCCGTCGTCGACGAGGCGACCGCCGTCGGGCAGATCTCCTTCCCGTACGTCCCCGGCCTGCTCGCGTTCCGTGAGATTCCCACCGTGCTCGACGCCCTCGCCCGTCTCACCCGCACCCCTGACCTCGTGGTCTGCGACGGCTACGGGCTGGCGCACCCGCGCCGCTTCGGGCTCGCCAGCCACCTGGGCGTGCTGACCGGGCTGCCCACCATCGGTGTCGCCAAGAACCCCTTCACCTTCCGCTACGCACTTCCCGGGCCGGACCGCGGCGCCACCTCTCCGCTGCTGGACGGGACCGAAGAGGTGGGACGTGCGCTGCGTACCCAAAGGGGCGTCAAGCCGGTCTTCGTCTCCGTAGGGCATCGCATCGACCTCGACCGTGCCTGTGCGCAAACGCTCCATCTGGCAGCGCATTACCGGCTCCCCGAGACGACCCGGGCCGCGGACGCGCTGTGCCGGAGGGCGCTAGCCGAGGCCTGACCGGGTAGGGGCAAGGAGAGCCGGGACTACCGCTGGACGACGCGGAACGTGATGCCCGCATCCTGGAGGCGGGCCGTCAGCGCGTCCCCCATGGCAACCGCGGTGGTCACCTGCCCGGCGGTCTCCGGCAGGTCGTCGAAGGCCAGGCTGAGCGCCGACTCGGCGAGCATCTTCGCCGTCTCGTCGTAACCGGGGTCACCGCCCGAGACCTCGGTGATCAGGCGTTCGCCACCGCCGGAGGCGACGAAGCGGACCCGGAACCAACTACGGGCGCGCCGCTCGGGGCCCGGCCCGTCCCCCGGCTCCAGACGCCGCGACAACCAGCGCCGCGCGGCCGGCACCTGGGCGAGCGCGCACAGGGCTCCCACCCCCACCGTCCCGCCGACGGCGAGGGGCAGCCGTCGTACGCCTGCGTAGTGGCGGTAGCGGAAGTCGGGCCCGTAACGGTCCAGCGCGGCGGCGGAGCGGGCGATGATTTGAGGATCGAGGGTCGGCAACGGCACACCCCAGGTGCGTGTTTCACCGCTTCTGAGAGGCGGCCCGAAGGGCGCCCGCACCGTACGGCCGGCCGGTCGCGGCTCCGCCCGCTGCCGGTCGCGAGCGGCCCGCGCCATGGCGACCGGACGCGATGCGACGGTCAGCGCCGAGGCCAGCGTGCCGCCGGAAAACGTGGCGTTGGTCCGCACGAAGCCGTCGACGCGTACGGGGACGCCTTCGGGGAGGAGCCCCACCGTGAAGAGCACCCCCAGATCGTGCGGGACGGAGTCGAATCCGCAGGCGTGCACGAGGCGCGCACCGGAGGCGCGGGCCGTTGCGTCGTGGCGCACATACATCCGGTCGATGAACTCCGGCTCACCGGTCAGATCGACATAGTCGGTGCCTGCCGCGGCGCAGGCGGCGACCAGCGGCTCACCGTGGAGCAGATACGGCCCGACGGTCGTCGCCAGCACTCTGGTACCGGCGGCGAGGGCGCGCAGCGCGTGGGGATCGCCGCTGTCCGCCCGCAGCAGGGGCAGTTCGGCACAGTCCGGGTTGATCGCTGTCAGCTCGTCGCGCAGCCGCTCCAGTTTGGCGGTGTTGCGCCCGGCCAGCGCCCAGCGGCAGCCCTGGGGAGCATGCGCGGCCAGGTAGGCGGCGGTGAGGGCGCCCGCAAAACCGGTCGCGCCGTAGAGGACGAGATCATGGTCCCGTCCGGAGGTGTCCTGCCGTGGCATCGTGCTTCCTCTCGACCGCCCACTGGGCACGGAGCCCGGACACTAGGCAGTCACCCCCGCCCCGTCAACGTACGTTCCCGGCCGCCGTCTTGGCCGTTCCCGTGCTGTTCCCAGGGGCAGCATGGGGTGTGGCACACAGCCTTGACAGAGCATGGCTATCGGTCCAGATTCACCGACGGCAGCGATGACATAGGACGTCCCATGTCTGGCCTGCTGCCCCGACCGTCACCCAGCGGCTTCCCCGACGACGCCGCGAACCGTACCGTCCGCCGATCACCGGAGGAGGCCGGACAGCCGTGACGATGCGCCCCGCGGACACCCCTGAGCACAGCCGGAACAGCGGGAACAGCGGGAACAGCCGGAACAGCGGGAACAGCCGGCACTGGTGGCAGGAGGTCACCCCGGGCCAGTGGAAGGCGATGTTCGCCGCCTGGATCGGCTATCTCCTGGACGGCTTCGACTTCGTCCTGATCACCCTCGTACTGACCGAGATCGCCGCAGGCTTCCATTTGAGCACCGCCACCGCGGCCTCGCTGATCTCCGGTGCTTTCATCACCCGGTGGCTGGGTGGCGCCGTCCTGGGCGCGATGGGGGACCGCTACGGCCGCAGGACCGCCATGGTCACCAGCACCCTGCTGTACTCGCTCGGTACCTTCGCCTGCGGTTTCGCCTGGGACTACACCAGCCTGTTCGTCGCGCGGCTGGTGATCGGTCTGGGCATGGCGGGGGAGTACAGCGCCGGCGTGACGTATGTACTGGAGAGCTGGCCCGTCCGATGGCGCAATCGCGCTTCCGGATTCATCATCTCCGGTTACTCCGGCGGCACCGTCCTCGCGGCGGAACTCTACAAGTGGGTGGTCCCGCACTGGGGCTGGCGTTGGATGTTCTGGATCGGCGTCCTGCCCGTCCTGGTCGCCCTCTGGATGCGCCGATCGCTGCCGGAGGCGGGTGACTGGCAGCGTCAGATCGGCACCACCGGCGCGGAAGAGGAACGTCCCCATCCCTTCCGGCCGTTGTTCACCGGCCGCATCCGGCCCTGGATCAACACCGCCCTGGCGGCGGTGGCCTCGGTCGCGCTCTTCTGCGTTTTCACACCCGTCGGCGCGGGGGCCGTACCGGGGCTGTCCGTCGTCGCGGCGGTGTGCCTGGTGGCATTCGCCGTGCAGCTCGGCGGCCGTCGTGGGTGGCTGCTGTACGTGGCCCTGATGGCAACGGTGTTCTGCGCCTTCCTCTACAGCTGGCCGGTCCAGGCCCTGCTGCCCACCTACCTCAAGACCGACCTCGGATACGCCCCCGGGCAGGTCACCGACGTGATGTTCGCCGCGGGCTTCGGCACCATGGCGGGCTGCTGGCTGGCGGGCTTCACCGGCGACCGGTTCGGAACCCGCCGCGCCTATGGCGGCACCCTGCTGGCCTCCCTCGCCTTCGTCTTCCCGGTCTTCGCGGTGCAGGACAGCCTGCCGGCGCTCGGCGTGCTGGTCTTCGGGCTGCTCGCGCTCGGCCAGGGCGTCTCCGGCATCCTGCCGAAGTACCTCGCCGGCCACTTCCCGACCGCTACCCGCGCCGCCTCTCTGGGCTTCGTCTACAACGTCGGAGCCCTGGGCGGAGCGGTGGCACCCGTCCTGGGAGCGCATCTGGCCGACGGCATGTCCCTGGGGCGGGCGCTGGCCGTGCTCACCTTCGTACTGACGCTCGTGGTCGTCATCCTGGTGGGCGGTAATGTCCCCCAGCGGCTGGCCCGGCTCGTGGACCGTCAGGCACCCGAAGACCACCTGGTGCCGGAGGCCGGGGAAGCGGGGGCGCTGCCCATGGGACCGGCGTCCGCTCCCCATCTCCATCCCCAGCCCCAGCCCCCTTCCGCTCCCTCTCCAGCTCCCGCTTCCGGGGAGGTGCCGCCGGACTCGGCGTAGCGGCGCTCCGCCGGGCGGGGAATGAGCCCCGGCCGGATGGGTGCCGGACCGCTTCGGAGGGACGCTGCGCCTCCTCTGGACAGCCGGAGTGCCGGTCAGGTCCGGAGAGCGCGGAGGCCGGTCTCACTCCGTACGGTCGTCCTGGCGCCCCAGGGTCACCGCACGCACCCCGGCCAGCTCGGACAGGGTCTCGACCAGGGGGCGTGCGGAAGCGGCTCCCTCCAGACGGAGCAGTGCCGCGGCCGGGGTGCCTGCCTCGTCCGTGCGGGTTTCCACCTGGACATCGGTCACCCGGAAGCCGCTGCCGGTGCATATCTCCCATATGCTGCCCAGCAGCCCGTCTTCCGAGCGGTACTTGATGCGCAGTTCGATACGGGCGTAGGACGGCCGCGAGGGGATCCGGTCGGACAGCTTCGAGAAGCCGCGGACGACGAGGAAGTGCACCGCCGTCGCGCCGGTGGCCAGCAGCGGCAGGCCGCCACCGCAGGCCATGCCGATGGCGCAGGTCAGCCAGATGGTGGCGGCCGTCGTCAGCCCCCGGACCGCGTCCTTCCTGACGAAGATCAGGCCGCCGCCGATGAAGCCGATGCCCGAGACGACCTGGGCGGCCACCCGGGACGGGTCGAGTGCCACGCCGTCCGTTCCCAGCAGCGCACCGAAACCGTGGACCGACACCTCCATGAACAGCGCGCTGCCCACGCCGACGAGCGTATGCGTGCGCAGGCCGGCGCTCTTCTGTCTCGCCTCGCGTTCCAGGCCGATCAGTGAGGACAGCAGCAGCGCTATCGCCAGCTCGGTGAACTGGCGCAGCCCCTGACCACTGTGGAAGTCGAACAGCGCGGCGGCGAGTTGCGGGGCGGACATGACGCGATTGTCCCTCGGCCGGCCCGGCGTCCGGCGCTCCGCGGGCCGTTGTCAGCGGTCGCCGTTAGCGTGGAATGCGTTGGGCGGCCCGCGCGTGACGAGCGGGCCGCCGGGCGGCGCCGCGGGCGGTGTCGTACGGGGGACGGATGTGGAGGAGCGCATGGCGAAGGCGGCGGGTCCGGCGGCGGTGCGGGAGCGGGTGCGCGCGTTCGCGCTCGGGCTTCCCGGGACCGTGGAGGAGTTCCCCTGGGGCGAGAGCGTCATCAAGGTCAACAAGAAGGTCTTCGTCTTCCTCGGCATCGATGACGGCGACCGCCCGCGCGGGGTCACGCTGAAGCTGAAGGACCCCGCAGCGCATGCCCATGCCCTGACCTTGCCCGGTGCCAAGCCCGCGGGCTACGGCCTGGGCAGGTCCGGATGGGTGCAGGTCCCGCTGGCGGAGCCGGGCGCTCCGCCAGCCGATCTGCTCTGCGACTGGGCCGAGGAGTCGTATCGCCTCATAGCCCCCAAGAAGCTCATCGCCGAGCTCGACGGGGGATAGGGCGACGCAGCGGCAGCAGGCGCGCGAAGGCCCGCGACAGTGATGGCAGTTGAGCATCGCCGGTGCGGGCCTTTCGGCTGGTGTCACCTGGCACGGGGGTCTTGTGGAAAGTGGAACACGTTCTTAACATCGCGAGTGTTACATCAGAAGTGTCACAGTGCGGAAAGGCATGGGGCGCGATGACGGAGTCAGGGAACGGCCCGCTGAGCGGGGTGCGGGTGGTCGAACTCGCGGGCATCGGCCCCGGTCCGTTCGCCGCCATGCTCCTGGCCGACCTCGGCGCGGATGTCGTCCGCGTTGACCGGCCCGGAGGCCCGGGGCTGGGCGTCGATCCGGCCTACGACGTCACCAACCGCAACAAACGCTCCGTGCTGGTGGACCTGAAGAGCCCCGAAGGGGTGGCGCACGTCCTCGAACTGGCCGAACGTGCCGATGTGCTGATCGAGGGGTACCGGCCGAGCGTGGCCGAGCGGCTGGGAGTGGGCCCCGAGGAGTGCCTGGCGCGCAACCCCCGGCTGGTCTATGGCCGGATGACGGGCTGGGGACAGCAGGGCCCGCTCGCCGACACCGCCGGACACGACATCGGCTATATCGCCATCACGGGCGCCCTGGGCATGATCGGCCCGCCCGACGGCCCGCCCGCGATCCCCGCCAATCTCCTCGGTGACTACGCCGGCGGCTCCCTCTACCTCGTCATCGGCGTCCTCGCCGCCCTCCAGCACGCCCGCACCGAGGGCGGAACGGGCCAGGTCGTCGACGCCGCCATCGTCGACGGCACGGCCCATCTGACGGCGATGATCCACGGCATGCTGGCGGCCGGCGGCTGGCAGGACCGGCGCGGTGCGAATCTGCTCGACGGCGGGGCGCCCTTCTACGGCACCTACGAGACCGCCGACGGCGGCCATATGGCGGTGGGCGCGCTGGAGAAGCGGTTCTACGGCGCCTTCATCCGGCTGCTGGGCATCGAACAAGAGGCACCCAGCCGCGACGACCTCACCGCCTGGGGTGAGCTGCGCACCACCATCGCCGCCCGCTTCAAGACCCGTACCCGTGAGGAATGGACGGCGGTCTTCGCGGGTTCCGACGCCTGTGTGGCGCCGGTGCTCTCTCTGCGCGAGGCCCCGCAGCACCCGCATCTCGCCGCCCGCGGCACCTTCGTCGAGCACGGGGGACTCACCCAGCCCGCGCCCGCACCGCGCTTCTCGCGCACTCCGGGCGCGGTACGCAGACCGCCCGCACAGCCCGGCGCCGACTTGGCGGAGATCGCCCGTGACTGGCAGGTCCCCGGCCTCCTCGCCACACGCGTCGCCGACGACCCGCCCGCCGGCCCGGCCCACGCCGGGCAGCAGGACACGGCCGGCTGATGGCACCCGCCACCATGCTCCCGTACGCGGCCGGCCCGCGTCCCCTGCCGAAGAGGCCGCGGCCTTCCCCCTGGGGAGGGCCGGCGACGTGCGGCGCGGGCGGCTCGCCATGGGCGCCGTCCGGCGCCGCCCCGTGGGGCGGCCGGGCCCCACGCCGCCCGACCCCGTCAGGAACCGGCTCCGAGGAGGGCCCGCAGCATGACCGCGCAGATGAAGCGCCAGATCTTCACCGAGGACCACGAGGCCTTCCGCAAGGTCGTACGGACCTTCCTCGCCAGGGAAGTGACGCCGTATTACGAGCAGTGGGAGAAGGCCGGCATCGTCAGCCGGGACGCCTGGCGGGCGGCCGGCAAGCAGGGGCTCCTGGGCCTGGCGGTTCCCGAGGAGTACGGCGGGGGCGGACAGCACGACTTCCGCTACAGCGCGGTGCTGGCCGAGGAATTCACCCGGGCGGGCGCAGCCGGGCTGGCCGTGGGCCTGCACAACGACATCATCGGCCCCTATCTGACGACGCTGGGCACCGAGGAGCAGAAGCGCCGCTGGCTGCCCGGCTTCTGCAGCGGCGAGATCATCACCGCCATCGCGATGACCGAGCCCGGAGCGGGCTCCGACCTGCAGGGCATCCGTACCCACGCCGAGGATGCGGGCGACCACTGGATCCTCAACGGATCCAAGACCTTCATCTCCAACGGCATCCTCGCCGACCTGGTCATCGTCGTGGCCAAAACGACACCGGAAGGCGGGGCGCACGGCCTGAGCCTGCTGGTCGTCGAGCGGGGCATGGCGGGCTTCGAGCGTGGCCGCAACCTCGACAAGATCGGGCAGAAGTCCCAGGACACCGCCGAGCTGTTCTTCCACGACGTCCGCGTCCCCAAGGGGAACCTGCTCGGCACGCTGAACGGCGCCTTCGTCCATCTGATGACCCATCTCGCCCAGGAGCGGATGGGCATCGCCGTCGCCGCCGTCGCCGGTGCCGAACACCTGCTGGAGATCACCAGCGAGTACGTCAAGGAGCGCGAAGCCTTCGGACGACCGCTGGCCAAGCTCCAGCACATCCGCTTCGAGATAGCCGAGATGGCCACCGAATGCGCCGTCACCCGGGCGTTCCTCGACCGCTGTATAGCCGACCACTCCGCCGGTGTACTGGATGCGGTGCACGCCTCGATGGCCAAGTGGTGGGCCACCGAACTGCAAAAGCGTGTCGCCGACCGCTGTCTGCAACTCCATGGCGGCTACGGCTATATGGCGGAATACCGCGTGGCCAAGGCCTTCACCGACGGCCGTATCCAGACGATCTACGGAGGGACCACCGAGATCATGAAGGAGATCATCGGACGCTCCCTGCTCGGCTGACCGCGGACCGGCCCCGGTCCCCACCCGCTGCCTCTGCCTCCACCCTCATGCGAAAGGCTTGTTGACTTGAGTACCGAAGCGTACGTATACGACGCGATCCGCACCCCGCGCGGCCGCGGCAAGGCCAATGGCGCACTGCACGGCACCAAGCCGATCGACCTGGTCGTCGGTCTGATCCATGAAGTGCGCCGGCGCTTCCCCGGGCTGGACCCGGCCGCCGTCGACGACATCGTGCTCGGCGTCGTCGGACCGGTCGGTGACCAGGGCTCCGACATCGCCCGGATCGCGGCGATCGCCGCCGGACTGCCCGACACCGTGGCCGGCGTCCAGGAGAACCGCTTCTGTGCCTCGGGTCTGGAGGCCGTCAACATGGCCGCCGCCAAGGTGCGTTCCGGCTGGGAGGACCTGGTCCTGGCGGGCGGCGTCGAATCCATGTCCCGGGTCCCGATGGCCTCCGACGGCGGCGCCTGGTTCGCCGACCCGATGACCAACTTCGACACCGGCTTCGTCCCGCAGGGCATCGGCGCCGACCTGATCGCCACGATCGAGGGCTACACCCGCCGGGACGTCGACGAGTTCGCCGCGCTCTCCCAGGAGCGCGCCGCCGAGGCATGGAAGGACGGCCGCTTCGACCGCTCCGTCGTCCCGGTACGCGACCGCAACGGCCTGGTCGTCCTCGACCACGACGAGCACATGCGCCCCGGCACCACCGCCGACTCCCTGGGCGGCCTCAAGCCGTCCTTCGCCACCATCGGTGACGCCGGCGGCTTCGACGCGGTCGCCCTGCAGAAGTACCACTGGGTCGAGAAGATCGACCACGTCCACCACGCCGGCAACTCCTCCGGCATCGTGGACGGCGCGGCGCTCGTCGCCATCGGTTCCAAGGAGGTCGGCGAGCGCTACGGCCTGACCCCCCGGGCCCGTATCCTCTCCGCCGCGGTCTCCGGCTCCGAGCCGACGATCATGCTCACCGGCCCCGCGCCCGCCAGCCGCAAGGCTCTTGCCAAGGCCGGGCTGACCATCGACGACATCGACCTGGTCGAGATCAACGAGGCCTTCGCCGCCGTCGTGCTGCGCTTCGTCAAGGACATGGGCCTGAGCCTGGACAAGGTCAACGTCAACGGCGGCGCCATCGCCCTGGGACACCCCCTCGGCGCCACCGGCGCGATGATCCTCGGCACCCTGATCGACGAGCTGGAGCGGCAGGACAAGCGCTACGGCCTGGCCACCCTCTGCGTCGGCGGCGGCATGGGCATCGCCACCGTCATCGAGCGCCTCTGACCCTCGTCCCACCCACTACGGAGTACGCACCATGAGTGAATCCGCTGCTGTGTCGACCATTCGCTGGGAACAGGACGAGACCGGCATCGTCACCCTGGTCCTGGACGACCCGGACCAGTCCGCCAACACCATGAACAACGCCTTCAAAACCTCCCTCACCGCGGTCGCCGACCGCCTGGAGGCCGAGAAGGACACCATCCGCGGCATCATCTTCACCTCCGCCAAGAAGACCTTCTTCGCCGGCGGCGACCTGCGCGACCTGATCGCCGTCACCCCCGACAAGGCCCAGCAGGCCTTCGAATCGGGCAACGGCATCAAGCGCGACCTGCGCCGTATCGAGACCCTGGGCAAGCCCGTCGTCGCCGCGGTCAACGGCGCGGCGCTGGGCGGCGGTTACGAGATCGCGCTCGCCTGCCACCACCGCATCGCGCTCGACACCCCCGGCACCAAGATCGGCCTGCCCGAGGTCACCCTCGGCCTGCTGCCCGCCGCCGGCGGCGTCACCCGTACGGTCCGGCTGCTCGGCATCGCCGACGCGCTGCTGAAGGTGCTGCTCCAGGGCACCCAGTACAACGCCACCCGCGCCAAGGACGCCGGGCTGATCCACGAGGTCGCGGCCACGCCCGAGGAACTGCTGGCCAAGGCCCGCACCTTCATCGACGAGCACCCCGAGTCCCAGCAGCCCTGGGACGTCAAGGGCTACCGCATCCCGGGCGGCACCCCCGCCCAGCCGAAGTTCGCGGCCAACCTCCCGGCGTTCCCCGCCAACCTCAAGAAGCAGCTGAACGGCGCGCCCTACCCTGCCCCGCGCAACATCCTCGCCGCGGCGGTGGAGGGCTCCCAGGTCGACTTCGAGACCGCGCAGACCATCGAGGCGCGCTACTTCGTCGAGCTGGTGACCGGCCAGATCTCCAAGAACATGATCCAGGCGTTCTTCTTCGACCTGCAGGCCGTCAATTCCGGTGCCAACCGGCCGAAGGACATCGCGCCCCGCAAGGTCGAGAAGGTCGCGGTCCTCGGCGCCGGCATGATGGGTGCGGGCATCGCCTACTCCTGTGCCAGGGCCGGGATGCAGGTCGTCCTCAAGGACATCACCCCGGAGGCGGCGCAGAAGGGCAAGGCGTACGCGGAGGGGCTGCTCGCCAAGGCGCTCTCCCGGGGCCGTACGACCGAGCAGAAGCGCGATGAGCTGCTGGCACGCATCACGCCCACCGCCGAGCCGGCGGACCTCGCGGGCTGTGACGCCGTCATCGAGGCGGTCTTCGAGGACGTCGCGCTCAAGCACAAGGTGTTCAAGGAGATCCAGCACATCGTCGCCCCCGACGCGCTGCTGTGCTCCAACACCTCCACCCTGCCCATCACCCTGCTGGCCGAGGGCGTCGAGCGCGACCAGGACTTCATCGGACTGCACTTCTTCTCCCCGGTCGACAAGATGCCACTGGTGGAGATCATCAAGGGGGAGCGGACCGGCGACGAGGCACTGGCCCGCGCCTTCGACCTGGTCCGCCAGATCAAGAAGACCCCGATCGTCGTCAACGACTCGCGCGGCTTCTTCACCTCCCGTGTCATCGGCCACTTCATCAACGAAGGCGTGGCGATGATCGGCGAGGGCGTCGACCCGGTCTCCGTCGAGCAGGCCGCGGCCCAGGCCGGCTACCCGGCCAAGGTGCTGTCCCTGATGGACGAGCTGACCCTCACCCTGCCGCGCAAGATCCGCGAGGAGACCAAGCGGGCCGTCGAGGAGTCCGGCGGCACCTGGCAGCCGCACCCGGCCGACGCGGTGATCGACCGGATGGTCGATGAGTTCGGCCGCCCCGGCCGCAGCGGCGGCGCCGGCTTCTACGAGTACGGGGACGACGGCAAGCGCGCCGGCCTGTGGCCCGGCCTGCGCGAGCACTTCACCAAGAAGGACACCGCGGTCCCGTTCCTCGACATGCAGGAGCGGATGCTCTTCTCCGAGGCTCTGGACACCGTCCGCTGCTTCGAGGAGGGCGTGCTCACCTCCGTCGCCGACGCCAACATCGGCTCCATCTTCGGCATCGGCTTCCCGGGCTGGACCGGCGGCGTGATCCAGTACATCAACGGCTACCAGGGCGGACCGGGGCGGGAAGAACTCGTCGGCCTGCCTGGTTTCGTGGCCCGCGCCCGCGAGCTGCAGGCGGCCTACGGAGACCGGTTCGCGCCGTCCGCGCTGCTGGTCGAAAAGGCCGAGAAGGGCGAGAAGTTCAGCGACTGAACAGTCCTGACGTGTCAGGCCACGGACCGACCGGCCACGGACCGAGCGGCCATGGTCTGACCGGCCATGGTCTGACCGGTCAGGGACCGGCCGGTCAGGGACCGACCGGTCAGAGGGGCGGGCCCCGGCGGCCCGCCCCTCACCCCAGCGAGGTGCGGCCGCCCCCCGGGCCCTGGCCGCCCTCCTTGCCGAACGACTCCCGCAGCTCCTGCTTCATCGACCGCTGGAATGCGGTGACCAGGGCCTGCACCACCATCGGCTGCATATGTGCCGAGAGCGACTTCATCCGCGCCAGCTCCTCCTCGTCCGGCCCGCCGTCCCGGTACGGCTCCCACACCTCGTCCTTGAAGAGCCTGCTGAGCTCCCGGGCCGCCGAGCGGGTGTGCTCGATGACGACGGTGCGCGCCGCGATGATGGTCTCGAGCGCGATCGGGACGTCCAGCAGCCGGGCGCCCAGGTGCAGCAGCCCCGGATCGACCCGGAAAACCTGCGGGTCATCGGTCCGTACGAGCACACTCATCGCCGCCAGCCGGTCCAGATCCTCCTCGGCCAGCGCCCGGCCGACCCGCCGCTCCAGCTGGGCCCGGGTGGCGTCCTCCGCCTTGTCCGGGAGCCAACTCGCCACCAGCGCCCGGTGGATGGCCAGATCCTGGGCGCTCAGATCCGGCGGCAGCTGCTCCAGATAGCGTTCGATGGCGGAGAGCGTCAGCCCCTGGTGCTGCAGTTCTTCGATGAGCGCGAGCCGTGAGAGATGGTCGGGACCGTAGCGGCCGACCCGGCGCGGACCGATCTCCGGCGGCGGCAGCAGGCCGCGGGTGCTGTAGAAGCGGATCGTGCGGACGGTGACGCCGGCGCGGGCGGCCAGTTCGTCGACCGTGAGGCCGGTGGCTGACTCCATCATGTTCATCAGTATTGCTGTCTCACCATGACTGTGAAACCCGTCTGAACCCTTCTGTCCCTTCTTCACCGGCTGCACCACCCCGTGCGGCGGCCGGGATCCGTCCCGCCCGGCACGGCAGAGCCCGTGGCGACGTCCTGGAGGGTGGGCGTAACCGATCGGGTGCCGGGAGAAACCGCCGGTATGGATACGGAGCGTATGCGCGCGGCTCCCGGGAATCGGCGGGCAGTCGTCGGTGTCGTGCGGAGGTTCCTGCGGACCGGAGAAGGCTCACGCGCGGACAAACGCTCGCTTCAACCGAACTGAACCGGTCACGAACAAGGGGTTTCGGGCGGCGAGCGAGGCCCGGAATGGGGCGAACGGAAACCTCAGTGAAACTTATCCGCCGGGTAATTCACGACAAAAATGGACAAATCTTGGATGGCTTATACACGCTGTGATCTTGCCCACAGACGGGGGAGCGCTCTTCGGGGAAGGTGTGCCGTCGGCCGTCCGCGCGATCTGCGGGACCGGCAATCGCTCAAGCGCCTCCCCGAAAGCGAGATGCACCACCAGTGAGCACAGAAACCGTCACCGAGACAGCCCACAGGTCACCTGACGGGGGAAGCGGCGCGCAGCAGGATGCGGGCGACGCGGGCTACAGCAAGGGCCTCAAGGGCCGGCACATCAACATGATCGCCATCGGTGGAGCGATCGGCACCGGCCTGTTCCTGGGTGCCGGTGGCCGACTGCACTCCGCCGGACCCGCGCTGGCGATTGCCTATGCGGTGTGTGGCCTCTTTGCCTTCTTCGTGGTACGGGCCCTGGGTGAGCTGGTGCTGCACCGCCCGTCGTCGGGGTCGTTCGTCTCCTACGCCCGCGAGTTCCTGGGGGAGAAGGGCGCCTACGTCGCCGGCTGGATGTACGTCGTCAACTGGTCCACGACCGGTATCGCCGACATCACCGCCATCGCGCTCTACACCCACTACTGGAGCCTGTTCACCGACATCCCACAGTGGGTGATGGCGCTGATCGCGCTGGCGGTCGTGCTGACCGTGAACCTGATCTCGGTGAAGATCTTCGGTGAGCTGGAGTTCTGGTTCGCGATCATCAAGGTCGCGGCGCTGGTCGTCTTCATGTTCATCGGCATCTTCCTGCTTGCCACCCAGCACCCGGTCGGCGGCCACGCACCAGGGCTGAATCTGCTCACCGACCACGGCGGCATCTTCCCGACCGGTCTGCTGCCCGTGGTGATCGTGCTCCAGGGCGTGGTCTTCGCCTACTCCGCCGTGGAGCTGGTCGGTGTGACCGCCGGTGAGACCGGTGAGCCGGAGAAGGTCGTGCCGAAGGCCGTCAACTCCATCATGTGGCGGGTGGGCGTCTTCTACGTCGGCTCGGTGATCCTGCTGGCGATGCTGCTGCCGTGGAACCAGTACGTCGACGGCCAGAGCCCCTTCGTCACGGTGCTGTCCAACGTCGGTGTGCCGGCCGCGGGCGATGTGATGAACCTCGTGGTGCTGACCGCGGCGATGTCCAGCCTGAACTCCGGGCTCTACTCGACCGGCCGCATCCTGCGCTCCATGTCGATGGCGGGCTCCGCGCCCAAGTTCGCCGGCCTGATGAACCGCAACCAGGTGCCGTACGGCGGCATCATGCTCACCTCCGCGGTGTGTGTGCTGGGTGTCGCGCTCAACTACGTCGTGCCGGGCGAGGCGTTCGAGATCGTCCTGAACATCGCGGCGCTGGGCATCATCAGCACCTGGTGCACGATCATGGTCTGCCACATGGTGTTCGTGCGGCGGTCGAAGGAGGGCCTGGTCGAGCGCCCGCGCTTCCGGCTCCCCGGCACGCCGGTCACCGACATCGCCACCATCGCCTTCCTGCTCGGCGTCATCGTCCTGATGTGGTTCGACGACGGCGTCGGCCGGCAGACCGTCATGCTGATCCCGGTCCTCGCCGTCGCGCTGGTCGCCGGCTGGTTCGCGGTCCGCGGCCGGGTGAACCGAATCGCCGAGGAACGCAAGCTGTCGAAGTAGTCGCGCAGTAACGCACGCCTGCGAAATCAAGGGCGGTCGCGGAGGCCGGAAGGCATCCGCGACCGCCCTTTCGCCTGCGCAGCGGCGGGCGGCGGAACGGGTTCCGGCGCGGCACAGTTACTCGGCCCCGGTCGATTGTCAGTGCCCGCCCTTACCGTGGAGGCATGACTGAGAGCACGGGGATCTCATACATCAAGGGGGACGCCTCCGCACCGCAGGGCAAGGGCGTCAAAATGATCACGCATCTCTGCAACGACCTGGGCGGCTGGGGCAAGGGTTTTGTCCTGGCCCTCTCCCGGCGCTGGCCGGAGCCGGAGGCCGCCTACCGCCGGTGGCACCGCGAGCGTGCGAAAAACGACTTCGGGCTGGGCGCCGCACAGTTCGTCCAGGTCGCCGACCGCCTCTGGGTGGCCAATGTCGTCGGGCAGCGCGGCCTGCGTACGGGCAGCAAGGGCGCCCCCGTGCGGTACGAGGCCATCGACACCGGGCTCGGCCGGGTCGCGGACCGGGCCGGGGAACTCGGGGCGTCGGTCCATATGCCGCGGATCGGCTGCGGCCTTGCGGGCGGTAGGTGGTCCCGGGTGGAGCCGCTGATATCCGAGCGGCTCACCCGGCGCGGCATACCGGTGACGGTCTACGACCGCTGAAACCCGCCTGGCCGCCGCGCGCCGCCCGTCGCCGACAGTACGGCCGCCGTTCGGTTGCCGATCGGCGGACGGTGATCGGAGAGATCGGTCGAGGTGTATTTCCTGGCCGGGTCACGGGCACGGCTGACCGGCAGTGGGTACCGGGCTGCGGGTGGTGTGTACGGCGGCCAGGGCGGTGATGGTGCTCTGGGTCCACGAGAGCATGGTCCGTTCCCGTGTGGCCGGGTCGTCGCAGGCCGGGTGGCCGAAGGCGCCGTGAGGGTTTTGCTGGGAGAGGAGGAAGGCGACTGCGTCGCGGGTGATGCGGTGTTGTGCCAGACCGGCGCGGGCCCAGTCCCGGACGAGGGCGGCGATGTGCCCCAGGTGGTAGTTCTTCCAGGCGTGGGGCAGGACGGCGGCTGCCGGCTTCGGTGGTGAGTGCGGTGTGGCGGCTTCCTCGTTCGCCGGCGCGGCGGCGCGGTCGGGGGAGATCAGCCCCAGGTCGACGAGGCGTTGGACGTTGCGCGCGGCCTGCGGCGGAACCCTGTCGAGGAGTTCGACGGCAGCGGCGGCGGAGGTGAGGAAGGTGTCGAGTGACGGGCATGTGATCTTGTGGGTCCGCAGGCCGAACGCGAACTCGCCCACGACCTCCATCCCGTGTCCCTGCCACACCTCCGCGTCCACGTCCGCGAGACGTTCGGAGAAGTCCAGGAGCAGGGGGCAGGCGAGCTCGGGTTCGCCCAGGGCCTCGGCCGCGTGCGCGACAGCCGCGGCGGCCGGCAGGTGCGTGACAGGGGTATGGCGCCGGGTCGTGTCGGCCAGCCACACCACTGCCCGCCGCAGCGGCTCCTCCACGGTCAGATGGGGCGTGGGTACGGAGGGCCTGGCTCTCCGCACCACTCTGGGGCTGCGGTCCAGGAGCGCGGCCAGGACGGCGACGATGGTGGTGTGATAGCCGGTGGCCCAGTGTGCGTACGCGTCGTCCCCGTCGGCCAGTTCGGGGTGGACCACACCAGGAGGCCCGTTGACCCGCCCGTTGGCCTCTTGTGCCGCCGTCAGGAACTCCCATGCCCGGCGGGCTTCCTGAGAGTCCCGCACCCCGAGGCACAGCAGACAGCACAGGAGTTCCCCCACCAGGTCGGCATTCTCCTGGCCGAGGGTGAGAACGAGCAGCGCTTCGAGCAGTTCCACCGCCGTGTCCGGGTCGAAGTTCCGTGGCCAGCGGGGCTCGCGGAGGCCGAAGTCCGTGGCGTAGAAGATCGTGTGGGTGATGGCGTAGATGTCGCGGTCGGTGAGCTTGGCGACATTCGGGCTGTTGCAGAGCAGGGTGAACGGCAGGACGTCGTCCATGGCCGGCAGCGTGTGGCGGACGCCGCACAGCTCCAGGGTGTGCAGCAGATCGAGCTGCCGGTACGGGATCCGTTCGAAGACCGCCGCGTACCCTCCGGCCGCGGCCTGCGTGATGACGTGCCGGAACTCCGGGTCCTCGCGTCCGCAGAGCCGGAGTGCCGCATAGGTCCCCGCGTACAGCAGGAGGGCCGCTTCGTCCCGGGCGATCAGCTCCCGATAGGAGGGGCGGGCCGTGATCTTCTCGATCTGAGTGAGGAGGGCCGTGTAGTCGGGCTCCAGCGGCTCGGGGGCGAGACGCGCCCGTAGCCCCACCAGGAAGGCGGTTTCGATGAGCGCCTTGCGGGCGAACAACACCCGGTCCGTGGCGGCTTCGGCCGGATCGATCAGATGGCGGCGCGCAGCGAGCCAGGCGACCGCCCGGGTCTCCACCGCGCGCCTTTGTGACATGCCGTCACCGGGTTGCGTCGTGTCCATCGGATGCCTCCCGGCGATCGGTGCCGTCAACGGTCAGTTGCGCGCAGCGGAGTCGTCGCACTCGGCGACCTGGTTGGCGACCACCAGGACGTAGCGCTCCCAGGCGAGCACGTAGCCCGCCACATCGTCGATCTGGCTGACTTGATCGACGACTCGCTCCAGCGGAACGCTGAGGTCGACGAGTCCGCTCGTCCTCAGGAAGTCGAGTGCCTTGCGGGCGTCAATCGGCGGGGGAGGGGGAGGACAGGACATGTGTGTGCTCCTTTTGGGTGGTTCGGACAGATGTCGCGAGTGTCGCGTTCCGTGATGCCCATGTCACTATCTGCGCCCGGCAAGGAAAAACGGTGATGTCATCGGCCCAGCTCATGGGGGTTTATCTCAAGGAAAAACCACCCTTACGGGCTAATGTCACCTGAGGGTGAGGGGTGCGCTGTGGCTTGCGGCGGCCTGCTCGGGGTGGCCCGCCTGTGACGGCCTGCCCTGCCGTGCGCGGCCCGCAGCGGTCCGCCTCTGGTGCGGACACCCCCGCCTGAGGGCAACTCGTCCGCGCGCAAGCCTCGTTCGATGCCGGCCCGGCCCGGCCCGTCCTGACTTCGCCCCTGTCAGGCGCGTCCATGCGGCAAGACGCCGAAGGGGTCGCACCGGCCGGGCGTCCCGGCATCCGTCAGCCATTAAACCCGCCGTATCATGATTAATGACATGAATACGGTAGAAACATACGTAAAGCCCCCGCCGGTCGGAGGTGTGCTCTGGTCGCTGGCCGGTGACGTCCGCATCCTGCTGACCCTGCCGGCCGCGCTGACCATGCAGGTCGCACACCCGGCGGTGGGTGCCGGAGTGGATGACCACTCCGTGTTCCGTACGGATCCATGGGGGCGCGGGGAGCGGTCGCTGACCTCGTTGCAGCTGTGGGTGTACGGAGGTGAGGGCGCGGCCGTGGAAGGGCGCCGGCTACGGCAGTTGCACAAGACCATTCAGGGGACCGACGCTCACGGCCGTAAGTATCACGCGCTCACTCCCGCGTACTACGCCTGGGTGCACGCCACCGGATTCCCGGTCTTCCGGAATGCGCAGCGCTATCTGGGAGGCCCCTTCACCGAGGCGCAGGAGCGGCAGCTGTATGCGGAATGGCTCCAGGTGGGACGGATCCTGGGAATCCACGACCGTGATATGCCGCAGTCCATCGAGGAGTTCTGGCCGTACTACCAGAAGGTTCTCGACAACGAACTCGAAGCGACCGTGGTGGTACGGGAGTTGGTGGCGAGGGACCCGGTACTGCCGGTCCCGGACCGTGGTCCGCGGTGGCTGCGGGTGCTCCTCCGGCTGACCTGGCCGTGGCTGTGCCCGCGGTTCGCCCGCTTCCGCCGCTTCCTCACGATCGGCCTGATGCCGCCGGAGGCCCGGTGTGCCATCGGACTGGAATGGACGGACGTGCAGGAGCGCCGGCTGCGCCGCTTCGGGCGGGTCGTCCGTGCCGTGGTCCCGGTGCTTCCGGAGCGCCTGCGCTTCCTGCCGGTCGCACGCCGGGCCCGGCAGGCGGCGCGCGGGCAGGCGCAATGAAGCCGGCCGGAGCCGGGGTGATTCCCCCCGGCTCCGGCCGGATCGCTGCCACGGGCGCCGGATCGGGCGCCCGTGTGGCGCGTCAGTGCCGGTGCACGTCGTGCGTGGCCGCGATCTGCTTCCACGACTTGGGCTCGGCGACCGGCGACTTCGCCGCGCCGAACGCCTGCTTGCCGGCGCCCGCCGTGGGCTTGGACGGCTGGAACAGCCAGGTGTCGAAGAACCCGTCAAGCTTCTTTCCGGACTTCTTCTCGGCGAACTTCACGAAGTCGGCCACCGAGGCGTTGCCGTACCGGTGCTCGGTGGGCCAGGACTTGAGCAGCCCGAAGAAGACCTTGTCGCCGACCTTGTTGCGGAGCGCCTGGAGGGCCAGCGCGCCCCGGTCGTAGACGGCGTCGTCGAACTGGTTCTCCGCGCCCGGGTTGCCCGGCTTGACCTTCCAGAACGGATCGTCGGCCGGGTGCTGGGCGTAGACGTAGTCCGCGAGCTCCTGCGCGGTGCCCTCGCCCTCCTTCTCCGACCACAGCCACTGGCTGTACGAGGCGAAGCCCTCGTTGATCCAGATGTCCTTCCAGTCCTTGAGCGAGACGCTGTCGCCGTACCACTGGTGGGCCAGTTCGTGTACGACGACGGAGACGTTCGTCCCGCGGTCGAAGGCCTTCTCGCCGTAGAACGGGCGGGTCTGGGTCTCCAGGGCGTAGTGGGCCGGCACGTTCGGCACATAGCCGCCCACCGCATTGAACGGGTAGGGACCGAAGACGCTTTCCAGCCACTCGGTGGCCTCGGTGGTCCGCTCGATGCTGGCCCGTGCCGAGTCCGCGTTCGCACCGAGGTCCTTGCTGACCGCGTTGATGACCGGCAGACCGTTCGCGGTCGTGTCGGTGGTGAGGTCGAACTTGCCGACGGCCAGCGTCGTCAGGTACGTCGCCTGCGGCTTGTCCGAGCGCCAGTTGTAGCGCGTCCAGCCCAGCTTGGAGGACTGCGAGGCCAGCACGCCGTTGCTCAGCGCCTGGGTGCCGTCCGGGACCGCCACCGAGACGTCGTACGTCGCCTTGTCGGTGGGGTGGTCATTGCTCGGGAACCACCACACGGCGGCGTCCGGCTCCTGGGCGATCACCGCGCCGTCGGGTGTACGGGCCCAGGCGCTGTAGTTGTCGATCTTCAGCTCGGAGGGCTTGCCCGCGTAGCGCACCACGACGCTGATCTGCTTGCCCTTCTCCAGTGGCGTGGCCGGGGTGACCTCCAGCTCGTGCTTGCCGGACGTGGCGAAGGAGGCCTTCTTGCCGTTGACCCGGATCTCGCTGACCTTGAGGCCGAAATCCAGGTTGAAGCGCGAGAGGTCCTGGGTGGTCTTGGCGAGCAGCGTCGCCGTGCCCTCCAGCAGGTCCGTCTTGGGCTGGTACTTGAGTCGCAGGTCGTAGTGGGAAACGTCGTATCCGCCGTTTCCGCTCTCGGGGTAGTAGCTGTCGCCCACACCCGGAGCGCCCGGGGTGAAGCCGGCCGCGGAGGCCGGGATCGCCAGCAGCAGGCTGAGTGCGGCGGCACCCGGGACCAGGAGTCTGTGACGCACGAGTCCTCCAACTCGTAGGGGGATGGCTCTCGTCAGACCCTATGCACGGAGGAGCGGCGGCGTCATGTACATGGCCTTATCTGACACATGACCGACATGAACCCCCGTCGCAGGCGCCGTTGGCCGCCGGCCGGCCGCAGCGGCCGGGCGCCGTTCCGGTACGCGCCGCCCCCGGCCACCTCCCCCGGCGCCGCTTCCTCCGCGACGGCCGTGGCAGCCAGGGTTGCGGGACAGGCTCTTACGCCGGGGAGTTGAGCCGCGCTACCGTCCGCCCGTGACGAAACCCGCGCGGACCCTCCGCACCCCCTTCACCGTGCTCGTGGTGGCGGCCGTCGCCGCCCTGCTGTCCGCCCTGACCGGGCCGGCCGCCGCACAGGCGGCGCCCCGCGAGAGCAGACCCGTCTACTCCTACGACCACGCGATACGCGAATCGGTCTGGGTGGACACACGGCTCGACGGCGACGCGGACGGGAGGACCGACCGCGTCGCCGTCGACATCGTGCGGCCCGCCGAACCCGCACAACAGGGCCGCCGGGTCCCCGTGATCATGGACGCCAGCCCGTACTACTCCTGCTGCGGACGAGGCAACGAGAGCCAGAAGAAGACCTACGACGACCACGGCCGCCCGGTCCAGTTCCCGCTCTACTACGACAACTACTTCGTGCCGCGCGGCTATGCGAGCGTCCTCGTCGATCTCGCGGGCACGAACCGCTCGGACGGCTGCACCGATGTCGGCGGCCGCTCCGACATCGGGTCGGCCAAGGCCGTGATCGACTGGCTCGGCGGCAGAGGCCGCGCCTATACCTCCCGTACGGGAGGTACCCCCGTCACCGCCGACTGGTCCAACGGCAGCACCGGCATGATCGGCAAGAGCTGGGACGCCACCATCGCCAACGGCGTCGCGGCCACCGGCGTCAAGGGGCTGAAGACCATCGTCCCGATCGCCGGTATCTCCTCCTGGTACGACTACTACTTCGCCCAGGGCGCCCCGCTCTACGACTCGGGCCCCGACGCCCTCGCGGATCTGGTCAACAGCCCCGACGCGCACCGGCGCTGCGCCGCGATGCAGAAGAAACTCGCCGATGGAGCGCCGCGCAGCGGCGACTGGACCGGCCTGTGGACCGAGCGCGACTATGTGCGGCACGCGGACAAGGTCCGGGCCAGCGTCTTCATGGTGCACGGCATGCAGGACCTCAACGTCCGCACCCGGCACGCCGGGCAGTGGTGGGACGCGCTCGCCCGGCACGGCGTCGAGCGCAAGATCTGGCTCTCCCAGACGGGGCACGTCGACCCCTTCGACTTCCGCCGCGGGGAGTGGGTCACGACCCTGCACCACTGGTTCGACCACTATCTGATGGGCTACGACAACGGCATCGACCGCGCCCCGATGGCCGATATCGAGCGTTCTCCCGGCACCTGGTCCACCGACCCGCAGTGGCCCGCCCCCGGCACCCGGACCACCACCCTGCGGCCGCGCGGCGGCAGCGCACCCGGCGTCGGCGTGCTGGGCACCACCAAGGCGCCGCCCGGCGCGAGTGCGGCCTTCACCGACGACCCGAAGCTGAGCGAGGCCGACTGGGCGGCCCGGATCGACGAACCGACGCCCGCCAAGGCCGGATTCAGCACCGCTCCGCTACGCGCCCCGCTGCGGCTGTCCGGCTCCGGCAAGGTGACGGTGACCGCCACCCCGAGCACCACGACCGCCCACCTCTCCGCCGTCCTGGTGGACCTCGGCCCCGACACCATCCGCAACTACGCGGCCGATGGCGAGGGCATCACCACCCTCGGCACGCGCACCTGCTGGGGCGCAGGCACCCCGGGCGACACCGGCTGCTTCAAGGAGACCGCCGCCGACACCCGGAAGGTCGGGTACACCGTCTTCAGCCGTGGCTGGGCCGACCTCGGCACCTACGCCGACCCCCACAAGGGCCGCCCGCTCACCCCGGGCAAGCGCTACACCCTCACCCTGGACCTGGCCGCGAGCGATCACCTCGTACCCGCCGGACACCGGCTCGCGCTCATCGTGGCCGGAACCGACGCCGGCCTGATCGACCCGCCCGCGTCCACCCCGAAGCTCACCCTCGACCTCTCCCGCACCGTTGCCCGACTGCCGCTGACCGGCGGAGCCCCGGCCTTCGCACGGGCCACCGCGGGCGCGCCCCGGCACCCGGCCGCCGCCGCACCGCCGGCCGGGATCGCCCCGCCGCGCGCGATCAGCCGGATGCCGGCCGGCGGATGACCGCCCGGGGCCGCCCACCGCGGGCGGCCCCGGCCCGGCCCGCACGTCACCCCCACCGCCCACCCAAGGGAGGCACCTCCGTGAGGTCCCGTATCTGCCGCCTCGCCCTGGGGACGCTGGTCATCGGACTGACGGCCCCCCTCCTCGGCGCGACCCCGCCGGCCCCTCCCGCCGGCTGGGCCCAAACCCCCACACCCCGTACGGGATTCGAAATCAGCCATGGTGCCCGCTGGACCAGCGAAGCCGAGGAGCGGACGTTCCTCACCACCGTCGACCGCGCCTCGGCACGGGTGCGCGTCGACCGGGTCGGCACCACGCGGCAGGGCCGCCCGATCCGGCTCGTCAGGATCGGTGCCCCGGCCCCCGAGCGCCCGGCGGACGTCCGCCGCGGCAACTCCGTCCTGTTGGTGTGCTCCCAGCACGGCGACGAACCCGCCGGGCGCGAGGCGTGTCTGACCACCGTCCGCAACCTCGCCTACAGCAAGGCCCCGGCCGTCCGGCGGCTCCTGGAGCACACCAGCGTGCTGGTCCTCCCGACCGCCAACCCCGACGGCCGGGCCGCGGACACCCGGGGCAACTCCGACGGCGTGGACCTCAACCGCGACCACTTGGCCCTGCACAGCGCCGAGTCCCGCGCGACGGCCACCGTCCTCCGCGACTACCGCCCCGACACCCTCCTCGACCTGCACGAATACGGCCCCACCGCGCCGTACTACCAGAAGGACCTGCTGTCCCTGTGGCCCCGCAACCTCAACACCGCCGACGGGGTGCACCGCGAAGCCACCGCGCTCTCGCGGGACTTCGTCGAACCCGCCGTCCGCCGCGCCGGATTCTCCACCGGCGTCTACGGCATCTGGACCGACCCGGAGACCGGCGACCCGGTCAAGCAGGTCGCGGGCGACGGCCAGGAACGGATCCTGCGCAACATCACCGGCGTGAAGGGCTCGGTCGGACTGCTCGTCGAGACCCGGGTCGACGCCCTCACCGCCGCCGAGAAGGCCGACTCCGCGCTCAACAACCGGCGCCGGGTGGGCTCCCAACTGGCCACGCTGAAGGCCGCGTTCACCTTCGCCGTCCGGCACCGCCCGCGCATCGAGGCGGCCACCACAGCCGCCCGCCTCGCCGGTTACGCCGACCGCGGCCCGGTCTACCTCGGCGGTGCGGACAACGAACCCCCCGGGGCCGGCGAGATCCTGCCCGCCCCGCCCTGCGCCTACCGTCTGGACGCGGAACGGTTCGCGCAGGTCAAGGACGAACTGGCGCTGCACGGAGTGCTCTGGAAGCGGGCCGGGGACGGCGCCGTGGTGCCACTGCGCCAGTCGCTGCGCGGGCTCGTCCCGCTGCTGTTGGACCAACGGGCCGGTTATCACCTTACGGTCGCGAAGCCCATGAACGTCTGCCCTCGTGTGGTAGGGGGTAACGGGTAAGGAAAATATGGCCCATTGAAGTACCTGGAAAGGTTGACGTGTCGGACACAGTCAAAGGAGCCAGAGACGGGGGTGCCACCCCTTCCCTCGCGGATCTTCCCGAAGACCCGCGGCGGACCGGGCCCCCGCAGACCGACCGTGTGGTCTTCGGTGTGACCGCGCTGCTCACCCTCGCCTTCATCGCCTGGGGAGCGACCTCCACCGAATCCCTCAAGAACGCCTCGACATCCATGCTGAACTGGGTGATCGACAACGGCGGCTGGGCATTCGTGCTCTCCGCCTCCGGCTTTGTGATCTTCGCGATCTGGCTCGCCGTGAGCAAGTACGGCCGGATCACCCTCGGCAAGGAGGGCGAGGACCCCGAGTTCCGGACCGTGTCCTGGATCGCGATGATGTTCAGCGCGGGCATGGGCATCGGCCTGATGTTCTACGGCGTCAGTGAGCCACTGGGGCACTTCACCACACCGCCGCCGGGCACCGACCCCAAGGATGCCGCCCAGGCGATGGACACCGCGATGGCGACCACGATGTTCCACTGGACGCTGCACCCGTGGGCCATCTACGCGGTCGTGGGGCTGGCCATCGCCTACAGTTGCTTCCGGCGGGGGAGGCGGCAGACGATAAGCGCGGTGTTCACCCCACTGATCGGGACCCGGCGGGCGAACGGCTGGGGCGGTCAGGTCATCGACATCCTGGCCATCTTCGCCACCCTCTTCGGCTCCGCCGCCTCGCTCGGGCTCGGCGCGCTGCAGATCGGCAGCGGCATCAAGGTGCTCGGCTGGATGGACAGCGTCAGCACCAGCCTGCTGGTCATCATCATCACCGTGCTGACCATCGCCTTCATCCTGTCCGCGGTCTCCGGCATCGCCAAGGGCGTCCAGATGCTGTCCAACATCAATATGGTGCTGGCGGTGATCCTGGCGGTCTTCGTGTTCGTGGCCGGCCCGACCATCCTCATCCTCAACCTGGTACCGACCTCCCTCGGCTCGTTCCTCGGCGAGCTGCCGCAGCTGGCGGGCCGTACGGAGGCCAGCAGCGGCGCCGACGTGGGCAGCTGGCTGCGCAGCTGGACGGTCTTCTACTGGGCGTGGTGGATCTCCTGGACGCCCTTCGTGGGCATGTTCATCGCCCGGATCAGCCGCGGCCGGACGATCCGCCAGTTCATCGGCGGTGTCATCCTCGTCCCGAGCGTGGTCAGCCTGGCGTGGTTCGCGGTCTTCGGCGGCTCGGCGATGAAGCTCCAGGCCGACAAGAAGCTCAGCGGGTCGAGCACTCCCGAAGGCCACCTCTTCGACGTGCTGCACCAGTATCCGCTCGCCACGGTCATGAGCATCCTGGTCATGGTCCTGGTAGGCATCTTCTTCGTCTCCGGCGCCGATGCCGCCTCCATCGTCATGGGCACCCTCTCGCAGAAGGGCACCTTCGAGCCGACCCGGCTCGTGGTGGTCTTCTGGGGAGTGGTGACCGGCGCGGTCGCCGCGATCATGCTGCTGATCGGCGGCGGCTCGGGCGACGCCCTGACCGGACTGCAGAACCTGACGATCCTGGTCGCGGTGCCGTTCATGGTCGTGATGATCGCCATGTGCTGGGCGCTGATGCGCGATCTGCGCAGCGACCCGCTGATCGTGCGCGGCCAGAAGGGCGAGGCGGCCGTCGAGATGGCCGTGATCGCGGGCCATGAGCAGTACGACGGTGACTTCGAGTTCCGGATCGGGCCGGGCGGCAACGGGAACGGTGCGGACCGCGGGGACACGGAGGACCCTGGGGACGCCGAGCACCGCGGGGACGCCGAGGACCGCGGGGACGCCGAGCACCGCGGGGACGCCGAGGACCGCGGGGACACCAAGGACCGCGGGGACGCCGACGACGCCGGGGTCCGGAGCGGCGAACCCTCCCGGAGCACGACTCCTTGACGAACTGTTCACCTGACGGATGCGTCCCTCAGGGAATGCGCACCGAGGTGCCGTAGGTGCAGGTGAGGGGCCTGCCGGAGCCACGTCCGGCAGGCCCCTCCGGCCGTCCGGGGCCCCCGCCGCGGCCCGTGTCCCCGCCGCCGGCCGGGGCCGGTCCGGGGGTGTGCCGAGCGGATTTGCCCCGGGCCGGGGGCGGTATGTCACAGTGGGCCGTCCCGGTCGGCCGGGCGCGCGCGTGCGCAGCCGCTGCCGGGCTCCCCCTGTACCCAGATGGACGGACTCCGGTCGCGCGTGCGCGTGTCCGGGGCGTTCGCCTCCCTTAACACTCTGAGAGAGCGATGCAGGCAACGACTCTTCTCCCCCGGACCACAGACCTGTTCGACCAGGGTCTGGAGCGGCAAACCGGCGGCGCGCTGCTGCGCTTCGGCGCGGCACGGCGCCGTCCGGCCGGCCGTATCGGCTGGTCGGGCCAGGGCGCCGCCGCCTGGCTCGACGACGCCCGCGGACATCTGTGGTGCGTCGGCGAACCGGATCCGGCCGCCGGACTGGTGCTGCGTGCCGCGCAGGGCCTGCCCGAGCGGGTGCGGGAGTTCACCGGGCCGCGCGGCACCGCCGACCAGGTCAAGCGGCATCTGCCGGTAACCGACGTCGTGGAGTGGATCTTCCGTTGGACGCTGGAGGAACCGTCCGTACACCCGGCGGAGGAGCGGGTGGTCGCCCTTGACGCCTCGCACCACGGGGAACTGCTCGGCTTCCTCAACGAGCACAGCCCGGCCCACTCCACCGGCCCCGGCTCCAGCGACGTGACCCTGTGGGTGGGGATCCGCGGCACGGACGGGCAACTGGTGGCCTGCGGGGCCCTGAGCAGTCTGCGGGACAGCGGGGCTCCGCTGATGGCGTCCGTCGCGACCGACGCCCGCCAGCGCGGTCAGGGACTCGGCGCGGCCCTGACCTCGTGGCTGACCCGGTACGCCGTACGCCACCACGGCTTCTGCACGCTGTGGCAGCTCGCGGACAACGCTCCCGCCGAACGGCTCTACGACCGCCTCGGCTACCGCAACGAGGACCCCTGCGTGTCGGCGCGGATCGCCACCGGCTGACCGGCGGCGCCGTCCCGCCCGGCCTCGTGCGGAGCGGCGGCGGCCGGACCGGGACGGCGAAGGGGCCTGCGCGCGGCCGGACGGCTGCGCACAGGCCCCTCGTACGTCCCGGAACGGGCTACTTCTTGAAGCCGTAGTCCATCAGCTTCTTGGCGTCCGAGGTGCGGTTGACCACCGAGGAGGAGGCCAGGACCGTGCCGATGACCGTCTTGCCATTCCGGGTGGCGGCGAAGACCAGGCAGTACTTGGCCTCCGGACCCGAGCCGGTCTTGACGCCGATGGTGCCCGAGTAGCTGCCGAGCAGGCCGTTGGTGTTCTCCCACGACATGTTGCGGTAGCCGCCGCTCTTCGTCGTGACCTTCTGCGTGGTCGACTTCGTCTTCACGACCGTACGGAAGGTGGAGTACTTCATCGCGCTGCTCGCCAGCTTGGTCAGGTCGCGCGGCGTCGAGTAGTTCGCGCCCTTCCCGATGCCGTCGAACGAATCGAAGTGCGTGTTCTTCAGGCCCAGGGACTTGGCGGTGGAGTTCATCTTGCCGATGAACGACTTCACGCGCGCGGCCCGGGTCGAGCCGCTGCCGAACTTGTCGGCCAGCGCGTATGCCGCGTCGCAGCCGGACGGGAGCATCAGCCCGTACAGCAGCTGGCGGACGGTGACCTTGTCGCCGACGATCAGCTTGGCCGAGGAGGCCCAGTTGTTGTCGACGATGTAGTCGCTGTACGCCTTCTGGACCGTGACCTTGGCGTCCAGGTCGAGGTTCGCCTGCGCCAGCACCACCCGAGCCGTCATGATCTTGGTGGTGGAGCCGGTGGACCGGCGGGTGTCAGCGGCCTTGGTGAAGAGGGACTTCCCCGTGCCGTTGTTCATCACGAAGCCGCCCTTGGCGACGATCGTGGGGGGCGTGGGCGTGGCGGCCTGTGCCGGAGCGGCGAGCGCTCCCGCGGTCAGGACGGCTCCCGCGGTGACAACCGCCGCGGACGCGCGACGCATGCCCCTTTTGCCGATTTTGCGGTTTTTCAAAATGTATACTCCAAATGCCCCTGAAGTGCGGCGATATGGAAATGCCGCTTGCTCATGAGACGCACGAGACCGGTGAAAGGATGTGCGCCCTTGGGCGGCAACTTCATCTCGTCCGGCGCCGATTCACAAGTCCCGGGTGCCCGCCTGCCGTCCGGCGAACAGGCGTCACGGGGCCCGGCGCCGAGGCCGGGCGGGGCGCCGCCAGCGTCAGCGGCCCTGTGATCCGTCACCCTCCCGGAGGGCCCGTACGCTCCGCAGCACCTCGTCCGCGCATCCCCACGACACGGTCACCCCCGCACCCCCGTGCCCGTAGTTGTGGACGCACGGCGTGCCGTCGGGCAGCCGTTCCTCCGCCAGCCGCACCGCCGGGCGGGCCGGACGCAGCCCGACCTTGTGCTCCCGTATCCGGGCCCCCGCCAGCTCGGGGAAGCGACGCGCACAGCGCGCCACGATCGCCTCCGCCACCGCCGGATCGGGCTCCCGCGACCACGCGTTCTCCCGCGCCGTCCCGCCCAGCACCACGCCGTACGGCTGCGGCAGCACATACGTCGTGTCCGCCGAACCCGCGTCGGCGGACACGTACCACTCCTCGATACCGGGGTTCTCCGCGATCACCAGCTGCCCCTGGACCGGATGGACGTCCGGATCGGGTACGAGCTGACGCGCGCCCAGACCCGAGCAGTTCACCACCACGTCGGCGGTCCGGCCGGCCGCGGTCAGTGAGGTGATCTCCCGCCGTTCCATGCTGCCGCCCGCGGCCGTCAACCGCCGCTCCAGGTAGCGGAGATGGGCCGGCATGTCCACCAGGGGGGTGCGGGCCCGCCACCCGGCCGTATGTCCCTCGGGGAGCTCCTGCGCGCTCGCCCGCCGCAATCCGGGCACCGCGGCGTACCAGGCGGCCAGATCGTCGTCGGGACGGTCGCCGGGGTGCGCGTCCTGCCCGCCGCCCGTCGCGTCCGTCATCGTGCCCGTCACCATCCGGGCGCCCGTCTCCTCCGGCCGCCGGGCGAGCGCGGTGAGCACGTGGAAGGACCGCACGGACCACTCGACCGCCCGCTCGTAGGGCCGGATGCGGTACGGCCAGCACAGCCCGCCGGCCACCGCCGAGGTCGTGGCGCCCGCGGCGTCCCGGCTCACCACCCGCACCCGGTGCCCGTCCTCCGCCAGCGCGATCGCCGAGGTCAGCCCGATCACGCCGCCGCCGATCACCGCTACGTCCATGCCACCTGTGTTGATCGCCATGGCGGGACGGTAACGGGTGGGGCGGAGCCTGACGAGGGTGTGGGGAGGCAGGACCGGACGACAGGGGAGCGCGGGGGCGGGCCCCCTTCCCGCCGTGCGCTCGTGATCTTGTGGTAACCCCGCGGCAGTGGTCCGGACAAGCCCGGACCTTAGGGTGGGAGCAGCACCGTTGGCCGATGTCGCCCCTCGGATTCCGCTCTTGCCGTCCGTACGCCGTCGTCTGAGGAGGCTCATGCTCCGCGCGCAGCGCGCCGTGCCCGCCTGGCTGGCCCACCCGTTCCGCTGGCAGCGGCTGCCCGTGCCCTGGGCGGCCGTCGCCCGCGGTGCGCTGTGCGCGGGGCCGCTGCTGGGTGCCGGCATCGCCACCGGCCACCCGGCCCCCGGCGTACTGAGCGCTCTCGGCTCCATGCTGGCGGGGGTCAACGACCGTCCCGGCACCCGGCGCACCGGCATGGTCCACATCGGTCTGCCCGCCCTCGCCTCGGCGTTCGGCATGCTGATCGGCGCCGCGCTGCAGACGGCCGGTGCGGGCTGGTGGATCGTTCCGGCGCTGTTCGCCGTCGGCTTCGTCTCCGGCGCGGGCAGCGTCGCCGGGCCGGTGCGCTCCAACGCCGGTATGCAGATGCTGGCGACCACCGTCCTGGGCGCCGGGATGCCGCTGCCCGGAACGCCCTGGGCGAAGGCCCTCTTCGTCCTCGCCGGCTGCCTGTGGCTGCTCCTGCTGCGGCTCGTCCTGCGCTCGCCCCGGCCCGCGGGCGGTGCGCTCAGCGGCGAGCGGGCGGCGGTCGCCACGGTCTTCGACGCGCTCGCCGATGCCCTGGGCGCGGCCGGCGGGGCCGGCGCCGAGCCCGCCAGGCGCCGGCTCACCGCCGCCCTGGACCGCGCCGACGAGGCCCTGCGGCTGCGCCGGCTCACCAGCAGGCTGCTGCGGCGCCCCGCCCGTACCGAAGAGCTCCTGCTCACCGAGCGGTTCGCCGCGGCGACCGCGCTGTGCGAGGCCAGCGTGGCACTGCTGTGGGAGGCCCGGCCGCTGCCGTCCCGGGTGGCGCTGAGTCCCCGGAAGTTCGCCGAGGCCCTGCGCACCGGACGGTCCCCGGGCCGGCTGTCCGCCCCGGAGACCAGTACGGCCGCACGCGGCGCCTTCGATCAGGCGCTGCTGGACGCGGCGGTCGCGTTCGCCCGCCAGGAGCCGCTGTCCGCGGCACCAGAACCGCCCGCACCGACCGCCGCCGGCCGTCCCGCCTGGCTGACCGTGCCGGGCACCGTGGCCCGGGCGGCGGTGGCTGCCGCCGGCGGGCGGACCCGGCGCGGACGCAGCCTCTTCGGGCCCGCCGGACGGGACTACGGCATGCGGGTCGCCGTCTGCATCGCCGCGAGCGCCGCCGTGGCCCTGCTGCTGCGCCCCGAGCACTGGTACTGGCTCCCGGCGACCACCACCTTCCTCGTCAAACCCGACCTCGGCCCGCTCTTCTCCCGTACGGTCAACCGCTTCGCCGGGACCGTCGCGGGCGTGCTGCTCTTCGCCGGGGCGGGCCTGGTGCTGACCGGTTCGTGGTGGCCCGCGCTGGTGGCGGGCGCGGGTGGCGCGCTGCTGCCGTTCGCCACGCGCCACTTCGCGCTCCAGACCGTGGCGATCACCCTCATGGTGCTGTCGTTCGTCTACGCCAGCGGCGCTCAGGAAGCCGCGGCCGAGCGGGTCGTCGACACCTCCATCGCCTGCGGCATCGTGCTCGTCGTCGGGCATCTGCCACGGCTCGCCGACCCGCGCCGCCGGGTCGGCCACCGGGTCACCTCGGCGCTGCACAGCACCGAGGAATTCCTCCGGCACGTCCTGGAGTCGGCACCGGGTACGGACCCCGCCCGGCGGCTGGCGCTGCGCCGCGCCGCCTACCGGTCGCTGGGGGAGGCCAGGGCGGCGGCGGAGACCGCCGCGGCCGAACTCCTCGCCGCCCGCGACCGCAACCCCGACTGGCTGACCGTCGTCACCGCGGCCGAACGCATCGTGGACGCCGCGACCGCCTGCGCGGTACGCCTGGACCACGGTGCCCGCCGCCCGAGCGTGGCCGAGGCCGAGCGGCTGTGCCAGGCGCTGTCGGCGATGGCCGACGCCCTGGAGGACCCGCGCCGCCGGCCGGCCGGTGGTCTGCCGGGCCCTGATCTGCTGCCGGTCCCGGACTGCGCCACGCTCACGGACGTGGTGGCGGAAGTGGAGCGCATCCGTGGCTATGCGGGGGCGTCCTGAACTGCGGTACCCCGCTGCCGGTTCCACCGGTGGACGCCGTCGCCGGTGCACGCCGCCGCCCGTGAACCTCGTTGCCGGTGAACGTCGTTGCCGGTGAACACCGCGGCCCGTGCACGTCGTTGCCGGAGAACGACGTTGCCGGTCGAACGCCATGGCCCGTGCACGTCGTTGTCCGTGCACGCCGCCGTCAGGCAGGCCGAGGCTGCTGCAGCCCCTGGAGGAGCAGTTCGATCAGACGGCGGGGGTCGTAGCGGGGGTCGCTGTCGCGTCCGACGCAGAGGTTGCCGATGCCGCGCAGCAGCTCGTACGGCCGGGTGCCGGGCCTGATCTCACCGGCGTCGACCGCGGCGTCGAGCAGTTGGGCGCAGACGGGCAGCAGGCGGTCGAGGAAATAGGTGTGCAGTGCGGCGAAGCGGTCGCTGTCGGACTGCAGGGCGTCGGCGAGCCCGTGCTTGGTGACCAGGAAATCGACGAAGAGGTCGATCCAGCGGCGCAGCGCGTCGAGCGGGGAACCGGCGCCGGCCAGCAGGGCCGGGCCGGCCTCGGCGCACGCCTCGATCTGGTGGCGGTAGACCGCGGTGACGAGATCCGCCCGGGTCGGGAAGTGGCGGTAGATCGTGGCCATCCCGACGCCCGCCCTGGCGGCGATCTGCCGGATCGGCGCGTCGACACCGGAGGTGACGAACACCTCGGCGGCTGCGCTGAGCACCGTGCGCCGGTTGCGCTGGGCGTCGGCCCGCTTGCTGCGGGCCGGTGGCTCCCCGGCGGGGCCATCGGTGGGCATCACGTTCTCCCTCGTACGGCTTGACAAAGCGGAGCAGCGATCCGGATATTAAGCGGAGCAGCGTTCCGTTTCATCTTAGCCGAAGCCGGACGCGCACTACCGCCCTGTCCGCAGCCGGCCGCACGAGACCGGCGGGCGGCAGGGCTCACAGAAGGGGAACCCACACCTCGTGAACGCCTCCACCGAGACCGCCGCTGATACCGCCACCGTCACCGCCGGCACCCCGGGCGCGCCCGTCCCGGTCCTGTCCTTCAGCCCGGTGGTGCTGTCCGTTCCCGGACGCCCCGTGGACATGCAGGTCCGCGTCACCGCACCCGCGAGCGGAACGGGACTTCCCGTCATCCTGTTCTCGCACGGTCACGGGCCCTCGAACCACCTCTCCTCGCTGAACGGCTACGCGCCGCTCGTCAACTTCTGGGCGGCACAGGGGTTCGTGGTCGTCCAGCCCACCCATCTCAGCTCCAGGACGCTGAGCCACCTGCTCGCCGACGTCCCCGGAGCACCCTTCTTCTGGCGCTCGCGCCCCGAGGACATGACGCACCTCCTCGACCGGCTCGACGTGATCGAAAAGGCCGTACCGCTGCTCGCCGGGCGGATCGACCACACCAAGGTCGCGGTGGCCGGACACTCCTTCGGCGGCTTCACCGCCGGCCTCCTGCTTGGCGCCCGGGTCACCGACCCCGCCGACGGCGAGGAAGCGAGCCTCATCGAGCCCCGGATCAAGGCGGGCGTGCTGCTGGCCGCGCCCGGCCGGGGCGACGTCCTCAACGGGCCCATGGCGCAGGCGCTGCCCGTCCTGCGGACCACCGACTTCTCCACGATGACCACGCCCGCGCTGGTCGTCGCCGGCGACGCGGACGACTCCCCGCACTTCACGGACCGGGGGCCGGACTGGCACGCCGACCCCTACACCCTGAGTCCCGGCCCCAAGTCTCTGCTCACCCTGTTCGGCGCGGGGCACGCACTCGGCGGGATCCCCGGGTACGACGCCGCCGAGACCACGGACGAGAGCCCCGAGCGGGTGGCCGCCGTCGGGCGGCTCACCGCGGCCTACCTCCGCACCGCGCTCCACCCCGGCGACCGCACCTGGCAGACCGCACGCGAGGCGTCGGCGAGCGGCCCCCACCCCGTCGGACGGATCGAATCCAAGTAGGCCGGCAGGCCGTCTGCGGCACCTGCGCACCCCAGCCGTACCGGCGGCAGCGGGACGGACGCCTGTCCCGCCGCCGCCGGTCGCAGCCGTGGCCCGTCAGCGGCCTCCGCGCTCCGTGCCCAGGAGTCCGGCCCGCCGCAGGGCATCGGCCATCGCGTCATTGGCCGGCCCGGCGTCGCGGCCGCCCCGGCGGTCGCCGCCGCGCTGCCCGCCGCCGCCCTGCCGCTGGCGCGGCGCACCGCTGCGGCCACCGCCCTCACGCGCTCCCCGGCCGCCGCCCTCACGCGGTCCCCGGCCACCGCCGGAACCGCCCGAGCCGCCCCGGCGCTCGCCGCCGCCGGCCGCCGCGGCGCCCTTGTCGTGCTCGTCGTCCAGCCGCAGCGTCAGCGAGATCCGCTTCCGCGGAATGTCGACATCGAGCACCTTGACCCGCACGATGTCGCCCGGCTTCACCACGTCCCGCGGGTCCTTGACGAAGGTCTTCGACATCGCCGAGACATGCACCAGACCGTCCTGGTGGACGCCCACGTCCACGAACGCCCCGAAGGCGGCGACATTGGTCACCACGCCCTCCAGGAGCATCCCCGGCTGCAGATCGCCGATCTTCTCCACGCCCTCCTTGAAGGTCGCCGTCTTGAAGACCGGACGGGGGTCACGGCCCGGCTTCTCCAGCTCCTGCAGGATGTCGCTCACCGTCGGCAGGCCGAAGGAGTCGTCGACGAAGTCCGCGGCCTTCAGTGTGCGCAGCACCGCCGTGTTGCCGATCAACGAACCGACCTCGCTGCCCGCCGACTTCACCATCCGGCGCACCACCGGGTACGCCTCCGGGTGCACGCTGGAGGCGTCCAGCGGGTCGTCGCCGCCCCGGATCCGCAGGAAGCCCGCGCACTGCTCGTACGCCTTGGGGCCGAGCCGCGCCACGTCCTTGAGGGCCTTGCGGGAGCGGAACGGGCCGTTGCTGTCCCGGTGCGCCACGATGTTCTCGGCGAGCCCGGAGCCGATGCCCGACACCCGCGAAAGCAGCGGCGCCGAGGCCGTGTTGACGTCCACGCCGACGCCGTTCACACAGTCCTCGACGACCGCGTCGAGCGAGCGCGACAGCTTCACCTCGGACAGGTCGTGCTGGTACTGCCCGACGCCGATCGACTTCGGGTCGATCTTGACCAGCTCGGCCAGCGGGTCCTGCAGCCGGCGGGCGATGGACACCGCGCCGCGCAGCGAGACGTCCAGGTCCGGCAGCTCCTGCGAGGCGAACGCGGAGGCGGAGTACACCGAGGCGCCGGCCTCGGAGACCATCACCTTCGTCAGCTTCAGCTCCGGCTGCGCGGCGATCAGATCGGCCGCCAGCTTGTCGGTCTCGCGGGAGGCGGTGCCATTGCCGATCGCGATCAGCTCGACGTCGTGCTCGCGGGCCAGCTTCGCCAGCGTGGCCAGTGAGGCGTCCCACTTCTGCTGCGGCACATGGGGGTAGATGGTCTCCGTGGCGGCCACCTTGCCGGTCGCGTCCACCACGGCGACCTTCACACCGGTGCGGAAACCGGGGTCCAGGCCCATCGTGGCGCGCGTACCGGCGGGCGCCGCCAGCAGCAGATCGCGCAGGTTCGAGGCGAAGACCCGCACCGCCTCGTCCTCGGCGGCCTGCCGCAGCCGCAGCCGCAGATCGATCCCGAGGTGCACCTGCACCCGGGTGCGCCAGGCCCAACGGACCGTGTCCTGCAGCCATTTGTCGGCCGGCCGGCCCCGGTCGGCGATGCCGAAGCGGTGCGCGATGGACTGCTCGTAGGAGCTGGGGCCCTCGGTCGCCGCCGACGGGTCCTCCGGCTCCAGCTGGAGATCGAGGATCTCCTCCTTCTCCCCGCGGAGCATCGCCAGCACCCGGTGCGAGGGAAGCTCGGTGAACGGCTCGGCGAAGTCGAAGTAGTCGGCGAACTTCGCGCCCGCCTCCTCCTTGCCCTCGCGCACCTTCGCCGCGACCCGCCCGCGCGACCACATCCGCTCGCGCAGCTCGCCGATCAGGTCCGCGTCCTCGCCGAACCGCTCGGTCAGGATGGCCCGCGCGCCCTCCAGGGCGGCGGCCGGATCGGCGACGCCCTTGCCGTCGTCCACGAACGGCGCGGCGGCCGCGGACGGTTCCACCGAAGGATCGGCGAGCAGCCCGTCGGCGAGCGGTTCCAGGCCAGCCTCCCGCGCGATCTGCGCCTTGGTGCGCCGCTTGGGCTTGAACGGGAGGTAGATGTCCTCCAGCCGCGCCTTGGACTCGGCGCCGCGGATCTGCGCCTCCAGGGCGGCGTCGAGCTTGCCCTGGGACCGTACGGACTCCAGGATCGCGGTCCGCCGCTCCTCCAGCTCCCGCAGATAGCGCAGCCGCTCCTCGAGCGAGCGCAGCTGCGCGTCGTCGAGGGTTTCGGTGGCTTCCTTGCGGTAGCGCGCGATGAACGGAACCGTCGAGCCGCCGTCGAGCAGTTCGACCGCAGCCTTCACCTGCCGCTCCTTGACGCCGAGCTCCCCGGCGATCCTCGCTTCGATGGACCCGAGGGTCCCGATGGGCTCAGTGGATGCCGTCACGTTGATCCTGACCCGCCTTCCAGCGCTTGCGTGAGCCTGCATTGTGCCGGTTGGCGGCCCGGACTGTCGCACCGCCCGGCCGCCCGGGGGTGTCCGCGCGGCTCCCGTGCCCGCCTCCGTGCCCGCCCGCGGGCGGGCACGGAGGCCCGTGGCGCTACGCAGGCCTCACTTGCCGAACAGCGCGGCGGGGAACGCCCCGGCGTTCATGGCGGCGGTGGTGAAACCGGTCGCCAGCTCGGTGAGCCGGGCCACTCCGTCGGCGCCCAGGTGCTCGTACGGCGCCCGGTCCAGCCGGTCCGTCGTCCGCTCCAGGTCCTTGCGCAGCCGGCCCCCGTCCTCGGTCAACTCGCCCTCGGCGTCCAGCAGGCCACGGGCCCGCAGCCGCTCCTGTGCCGCCGCCCAGTCCTCCTCCGACCAGCCTCGGGTCGCCATGACGCCCTTGTAGCTCATCCCGCGGCCGCTGGCGGTGTGGGTGACCAGCGCTTCCAGCCCGTCCAGTTCGGCGTCGAGCAGCGCCAGCAGGTGGCCGTCGCCGCGGTGTTCGCGCAGCAGCGTCGCGGCGTGCCAGTAGGCCAGGTGCGGGGCGCTGGGCACCGGCTGGTCGGCGTGCGCGGCGTACAGCGGCCGGGCCTGGCGGGTGCAGCCCTCGACGGCGCGCAGCGCCAGGTGCGCGGCCTCGGCCATCTCCGGCGACTCGACGGCCTCCGGGCCCAGGAGCCGGCGGAGCGTGGCGTCCACGGCGCGCAGCCGGGCGTCCAGCACGGCCTGCGGCGTGGTCACCGTCCAGACGTCCGGGACGTGCTCGGCGATGAGGTCGTGCTTGAAGTTGTAGAAGGTGGCCGTGATAGTGCCGGGGCCCACCGCGCCCATGGCCGCCGCGCGGCAGGCGAAGTAGGCGGCGCTGCGGTTCTCGATGCCGGCCCGGGCCATCTCCGCGGCGAGCTCCGGCGCGAAGTAGTGCGTGGAGTGGAACGGGTTGACGACGTTGTGGCAGGTACGGCCGGCCTGCTCGGGCAGTGCGCTGGAAGTGGTCATACGGGCAGGTTACCGACCGGTCGGCATGGAGGTGCGTGCAGGGCACCGGAGGGGAGCCACCGGCCGTTGCCGGACCGTGCGATGGCAGAAAGGGTGGGAAATCCGTCATTGCTGCCTCCGCTCCCGCTGCCCAGGATGGAGGCATGGAACAGCGCGAGGTACTCGTCGTCCTCTTCGACGGTGTGCAGGCTCTCGACGTCTCCGGACCGGTCGAGGTCTTCCACGGAGCGACCCTGGAAACCCCGGGCGCCTACCGGATCCGCACCGCCGGCCTCGACGGCACCCCGGTCCGCACCACCAGCGGGCTGACCCTGGTCCCCGACACCACCCTCGGCGCCGCCGGGCCGCCGCACACCCTGCTGGTGCCCGGCGGCCAGGGCACCCGCACCCCCGACCCCCGGCTGATCGACTGGCTGCGCGGCAACGCCCACCGCGCCCGGCGGAAGGTCTCGGTGTGCAGCGGAGCGCTGCTGCTGGCCGAGGCCGGGCTGCTGGACGGCCGCCGCGCGACGACCCACTGGATGCTCTGCGACACCCTCGCCGAACGGTTCCCCGCGGTGCGCGTCGAACCCGAGCCGATCTACGTACGGGACGGCGATCTGGCCACCTCCGCGGGCGTGACGGCCGGTATCGACCTCGCGCTGGCCCTGGTGGAGGAAGATCTCGGCCGGGACCTCGCGCTGACCGTCGCCCGCCATCTGGTCGTGTTCCTGCGGCGGCCCGGCAACCAGACCCAGTTCAGCGCCCAGCTCGCCGCGCAGACCGCACAGCGCAGACCACTGCGCGACGTCCAGCAGTGGATCACCGAGAACCCGGCGGGGGACCTCTCCGTCGACGCCCTCGCCCAGCGCGCCCGCCTCTCCCCGCGGCACTTCGCCCGTGCCTTCCGCGACGAGGTGGGCATGACGCCGGGGCGCTATGTCGACCGGGTCCGGCTGGAGGCCGCGCGGCGGCATCTGGAGGACTCCGCCGACGGCATCGAGCAGGTGGCGCGGTGCTGTGGCTACGGCACCCCCGAGGCGATGCGCCGCGCCTTCCTGCGCGTCCTGGGCGCCTCTCCGGCCGAATACCGCCGCCGCTTCCGGACCGCCGGACCACCCGTCGCCGCGCCCTGATCCCGGCCGGCCGCAAGGGCTCCACCGGGCCGGGCACCACCTCGACCGCTACCGACCTACCGCTACCGGCGTACTGCCCTACCGGCGTATTGACCTACCGACGTACCGACCTACCGACGTACCGACCTACCGATCTACCGACAGGAAGCGCCATGCAGCTCGCGATCCTTCTCTTCGACGGCTTCACCACACTGGACGCCGTCGGCCCCTACGAAACCCTCAGCCGGCTGCCGGGTGCCGAGGCGGTGTTCGTCGCCGAGCGCACCGGCCCGCACCGCAATGACCTCGGTTCGCTCGGGCTGGTCGCCGACGCCACGCTGGACGAGGTCACCGCACCGGACATCCTCGTCGTGCCCGGCGGCCCGGGGCAGCGGGCGCAGATGGCGGACGGCCCGGTGCACGAGTGGATCCGCGCCGTGGACGCCGGCACCACCTGGACCACCTCGGTGTGCACCGGCTCGCTGATCCTGGCCGCCGCGGGCCTCCTCAAGGGGCGCCGGGCGACCTCCCACTGGCTCGCCCTGGACCAGCTCCCGGCGCTGGGCGCCGAGCCGACCGGGGAACGAGTGGTCTTCGACGGCAAGTACGTCACGGCGGCCGGCGTCTCGTCCGGCCTCGACATGGGGCTGACGCTGGCGGGCCGGATCGCCGGGGACGCCGCGGCCCAGGCGATCCAGCTCGGCATCGAGTACGACCCGCAGCCGCCCTACGACGCGGGCTCCCCGGACAAGGCACCGGCCGAGATCACCGCGATGCTGCGGGAGCGCAGCCGGTTCCTGCTGGCCGGGAAGGAGTGAGCAGCCGTCCCACGAGCCGTGCCGGCCCGCCCCGGAGCGGCCCGCCTGAGGCCCGCCCCGGCATCAGCCCGTCGGCCACGTGAAGCGCGGCGCCCTGCGCTCCAGGAAGGCGGCGGCACCCTCCGCGGTGTCGCCGCTCGCCCGCGCCTGCGCGGCCCAGTGGGCGCCGCGCGCCTCGGCCTCGGCCGGCGGCACGTCCCAGGTCCCGTCGGCCAGCTCCTTCGCCGCGGTCTGCGTCAGCAGCGACCGGCTCGCCAGGACGGCCGAGAACTCCGCCACCCGCTTGTCCAGTGCGCCCTCGGGCAGCACCTCGTCCACCAGGCCCGTCCGCAGCGCCCGTGCGCAGTCGATCAACTCACCCGAGAACAACAGGTATTTGGCCGTGGACAGCCCGGTCAGCCGGACCAGCCGCCGGGTGGCGGCCGCCGGATAGGCGACCGCCAGCTTGGCCGGCGTCACCCCGAACAGCGCGCCCTCCTCCGCGAACCGCAGATCGCAGGCAGCCGCCAACTGGGTGCCGCCGCCCACGCAGTAGCCGCGTATCGCCGCCAGTGTCGGCCCCGGGAACGCCGCCAGCGCCTCCTCGGCCGCCGCCGCCAGGCCCTGCGACTCGCCCGCCGGATCCCGCAGCGACCCAATGTCGGCGCCCGCGCAGAACGTCGTGCCCTCGCCGGTCAGCACCAGCGACCGGACCGCACGGTCGGCCGTCAGCCGCTCCAGCAGCGGCGGCAGGTCCCGCCACATCTGCACGGTCATGGCATTCCGCTTGCCGGTATTGCTGATGGTGACGGTCGCTGTGCCGTCGCTGACATGCGTCTTCAGACCGGGTTCCATGCTCCGGATATTAGAGCGACCGTGGCGGACCGGGCCGATACGATCGGCGGCCTGATGTCAGCAACCCTTGTCGCCAAAGACCTCGCCGCCGGCCACGGCGAGCGCGTCCTGTTCTCCGGCCTCGATCTGGTCGTCGCCCCCGGCGATGTGGTCGGCCTCGTCGGCGCCAACGGCGCGGGCAAGTCCACGCTGCTGCGCCTGCTGGCCGGCCTGGACACCCCGGAGGACGGCACGCTCTCGCTCGGCCCGCCCACCGCCACGGTCGGCCACCTCCCCCAGGAGCCCGACCGCCGCCCGGGAGAGACCGTACGCACCTTCTTCGCCCGCCGTACGGGCGTGGCCGACGCCCAGCTCGCCCTGGACACCGCCACCCAGGCGCTGGTCGACGAGCGGCCCGGCGCGGACGACGCCTACGCCACGGCCCTGGAGCGCTGGCTCGCGCTGGGCGCGGCCGACCTCGACGAGCGCGCCGGGGAAACCGCCGGACAGCTCGGGCTGTCCGTCAGCCTCGACCAGCCGATGACCACGCTCTCCGGCGGCCAGGCCGCCCGCGCCTCGCTCGCCTCGCTGCTGCTCTCCCGTTACGACATCTTCCTGCTGGACGAGCCGACCAATGACCTCGACCTGGACGGTCTGCACCGGCTGGAGTCCTTCGTCACGGGGCTGCGCGCCGGCACCGTCCTGGTCAGCCACGACCGCGAGTTCCTGACCCGCACGGTCACCCGTGTCGTCGAACTCGACCTCGCCCAGCAGCAGGTCAACACCTACGGCGGTGGCTACACCTCCTACCTGGAGGAGCGCGAACGGGCCCGGCGTCATGCGCGGGAGCAGTACGAGGAGTACGCCGACACCAAGGCCTCCCTGGAGACCCGGGCGCACACCCAGCGCAACTGGATGGAGAAGGGCGTCAAGAACGCCCGCCGCAAGGCCCCCGACAACGACAAGATCGGCCGCAAGGCCCGGGTGGAGGCCACCGAGAAGCAGGCCGCCAAGGCCAAGCAGACCCAGCGCCTGATCGAGCGGCTGGAGGTGGTCGAGGAACCGCGCAAGGAGTGGGAGCTGCGGATGGAGATCGCCGCCGCGCCCCGGGCCGGCGCGGTCGTGGCCACCCTGCGCGGCGCCGGCCTGCGGCGCGGCGACTTCCGCTTCGGCCCGGTGGACCTGCAGATCGACTGGGCGGACCGGGTCGCCATCACCGGCCCCAACGGCTCCGGCAAGTCGACCCTGCTCGCCGCCCTGCTCGGCCGGCTCCCGCTGGAGACGGGGCACGCCGCCCTGGGCCCCGGCGTGGTGGTCGGTGAGGTCGACCAGGCGCGCGGCCTGCTCTTCGGCGCACCCGGGCCGGGCGACCAGAGGCTGGGCGACCAGCCGCTGATGGACGCCTTCCGTGCCTGTGTCCCCGACCTTGCGCCCGCCGATGTCCGTACGTTGCTGGCGAAGTTCGGGCTGAAGGCGGCGCATGTGCTGCGCCCCGCGCGCACCCTGTCACCGGGGGAGCGGACCCGCGCCGCGCTGGCCCTCCTCCAGGGCCGCGGGGTCAATCTCCTCGTCCTGGACGAGCCGACCAACCACCTCGATCTGCCGGCCATCGAGCAGCTGGAGTCCGCGCTCGCCTCGTACCCCGGCACCCTGCTGCTGGTCACGCACGACCGCCGGATGCTCGAAGCGGTGCACACCACCCGCCGTATCGAGGTCGACGGCGGACGGGTCACCGACCGGGCGGTCTGAGGGCGCGGGCGGATCACCGTGCGATGCGGTCGGTGATCCGGCGCCGGCGGGCCCGCGGCACCCGCGATGATTATCGATTTGGTCCTGAGGCGGCCGACCCGTAAGGTGGTGTTCACCGACGCGGGGTGGAGCAGCTCGGTAGCTCGCTGGGCTCATAACCCAGAGGTCGCAGGTTCAAATCCTGTCCCCGCTACTGAAACAGCGCGGCGGGACCGATGCCCAGGCATCGGTCCCGCCGCGCTGTGCGTTCCGGATGCGTCGTCCCGGGGCGCGGATCGTACGGGGGTCACCTCCGGTAAGTCCGCGAACAACCCATAAAAGCAACAGGATCGGTCGCCGGGCCGATCGCCTCATTCGCAATCGGCCATAAGGCGTCGATAAGCGCTGACTTGTGTTCAGCTGGCCGGTCCGGACCAACGCGTTCTCAACACTCTTCCTGTGAGGATGCCTTCCGGACCCCCTGCAGAACCCCCCGAAGAGCTGACCTCCCCGCTCGCGTACGAAGGTGTCTGGCGGTTCATCGCCCCGGCACTGGAGTCTTCGGTGCCGCAGGCACGCCACGCGGTCCGGGATCTGCTCGCCGAACAGCGTGTTCCCGTGGCCGCCGAGATCATGGACGGCCTGTTGCTCATCGTCTCCGAACTCGTCACCAACGCCGTCCGGCATGCCGCCCTGCTCTCGCCCCAGATCGCCGTCCAGGTCACCATCGGGGCGAACTGGCTACGGGTCGCGGTCGAGGACAGCCACCCCTACCGCCCCAAGGCACTGGAGGCGGAACAGGGTGACGTCGGCGGCCGCGGCCTGTGGCTCGTCAAGACGCTCACCGCGGAGGCGGGCGGCAAATGCGATGTCGAGAACACGAGGAACGGCGGCAAGGCCATCTGGGCCGAGCTGCCGCTGACCCCGCTCGCTACCAGCCCGCCGACCCTCCTGTGAGCTCGCGCACCGCCGGCCGCGCCGCGTCCAGCACGGTCATGAACCAGGCGGAGAACGGCACCTGGGCATGCCGCTCGGCCAGCTCCTCCGGCGTCACGAACGCGATCTCGCCGATCTCCTCGGGGTCGGGCGCCGGCTCGGCCCGCACCAGCCCGACGAACAGGTGGTTGTACTCCTGCTCGACGAGGCCGGAGGCCGGGTCGGGGTGGTTGTAACGCACGGTGCCCGCCTCCGCCAGCAGGGCGGGCGCCAGGCCCAGCTCCTCCGAGGTCCGCCGGGCCGCGGCCACGAACGGTGCCTCACCGGGATACGGGTGGCCGCAGCAGGTGTTGGACCACACACCGGGGGAGTGGTACTTCCCCAGCGCCCTGCGCTGCAGCAGCAGCCGCCCCTTCTCGTCGAAGAGGAAGACGGAGAACGCCCGGTGCAACTGCCCGGGAGCCTGGTGGGCCGCGAGCTTTTCCGCGGTGCCGATCGTCGTACCGTCCTCGTCGACCAGCTCCAGCATGATCGGTTCGGCGGCGCCGCCCGGTGTGCTCACCGCCGGGTCCCCGGCGGTCTGTCCGTTGGCAGGTGTGATCGGCATGCCCATCCTTGTCGTCGGTCTTCGACGCCAAGTCTGCCCTAGCCGGGTCCGCATCACCGGCAGAGCGGGTGCGCGGCGCCACATGCCAGCGCGCCGCTCCTTCTGCGCGCCCGGCCGTGAGATGGTCCACACCCCGCCGCTGCGCCCTTCGCCGCCGATACGGACGGCGTGCGCGTCCCGGTGACGGCGGCGCCGGTCGCCGACCGCCCCCGGACCTGGGATGGCTCTCGCCACACCGGCCCCGGCACAACCCGCCCGCCCCGTGACCAGCCCGCTCATATCCGGCACCGGAGAGAATGCCAGGTCCGCGGGCCAGTTGTTCATGGGCCACTTGATCCACCATGATGATCGCGGCAGGCGCAGCCGTCGGTCACTCGATCGAGCGGTGAATGCGCGGTGAACGGCCGCATCCGGCGATCCGATAGCCTCTGCCGACGTGCCACCCCAGCCCACCGGGCGCCAGGTGTGCCACGCCCGCTGCCCGGGTAGTTCGTATCGAATGCGGATCGATCACGAACCGTCCGTGCTGCCTTGTCAGCATCCAAGGAGTGAGTTCGACTGTCGACCGCCATCCTCACCGGTCCGCCGGTCGCCGGGTCGCCGCTCGAAGCCGACCTGCGCACGCTGGGCTTTGACGTTCGTATCGCGGACGATGCCGCATCCGCCGCCGAGCTGGTCGCCGCGGTGCCCGCCCAGGAGCGGGTCGCCGTCGTCGACCCCCGTTTCGTCGGCCATCTGCACGCCCTGCGGCTCGCACTGACCGACCCCCGCTTCCCCGCCGCGGCGGTGCCGGGCGCGCTCACCGCGCAGCCCGAGGCGCGCGCCGCGCTGGCCCGCGCGGTCGGCCGGATCCCGGTCGGCGCCGGCACCGCCCACCTCACGGACGTCCTCACCGACACGCTCACCGAATCCCTCGACCGCGAGGTGAGCGGGCTGCACCGCGTGGAGCTCGGCAGCCTGGTCGCCACCGTCGCGCTCACCCCGGCACAGCGCGAGGACGCCCGGGAAGCCGTCGCCGCCGTCGACGACGAGGCCGTACGGCTGCGCACCGCCGTGAAGTCCCGTGACGGGTTCTTCACCACCTACTGCATCAGCCCGTACTCCCGCTACCTGGCCCGCTGGTGCGCGCGCCGCGGGCTCACCCCCAACCAGGTCACCACCGCGTCCCTGCTGACCGCGCTGATCGCGGCCGGCTGCGCGGCCACCGGAACCCGCGGCGGCTTCGTTGCGGCCGGACTGCTGCTCCTCTTCTCCTTCGTCCTGGACTGCACCGACGGGCAGCTCGCCCGCTACTCCCTGCAGTACTCGACGATGGGCGCCTGGCTGGACGCCACCTTCGACCGGGCCAAGGAGTACGCGTACTACGCGGGCCTGGCGCTGGGCGCGGCCCGCGCGGGCGACGACGTATGGGCGCTGGCGCTGGGCGCGATGGTGCTGCAGACCTGCCGCCATGTCGTCGACTTCTCCTTCAACGAGGCGAACCACGACGCGACGGCCAACACCAGCCCCACCGCCGCGCTCTCCGACAAGCTCGACAGCGTCGGCTGGACGGTCTGGGTGCGCCGCATGATCGTGCTGCCGATCGGTGAGCGCTGGGCCATGATCGCGGTGCTCACCGCGCTCACCACCCCGCGCATCGTCTTCTACGCCCTGCTCATCGGCTGTGCGCTGGCCGCCTGCTACACCACGGCAGGCCGGGTGCTGCGCTCGCTGACCCGCCGGGCCCGCCGCACCGACCGCGCCGCCCAGGCGCTGGCCGATCTCGCCGACTCCGGGCCGCTCGCCGAGCTGATCGCCGGCCGTGGCCGCGGCCGGGGCCGTACCGGTTCCTTCCTGGCGCCGGTCATGGCGTTTCTCTCAGCCGCCGTGCTGCTGGTCTGGGTGATCTTCCAGGACGACCCCATGTCCTGGCTGACCGTCGGCGTCGCCGCCTGCTCCGCGCTGCTGGCCGGTGCCGCCGTGGCACGGCCGCTCAAGGGCGCCCTCGACTGGCTCGTTCCGCCGTTCTTCCGGGCCGGCGAATACGTCACGATTCTGGTCCTGGCCGCCCGTGCGGACGTCCCCGGAGCGCTGCCCGCGGCGTTCGGGCTGGTCGCGGCGGTCGCCTACCATCACTACGACACGGTCTACCGCATCCGCGGTGGCACCGGAGCCCCGCCGCGGTGGCTCGTCCGGGCGACCGGCGGACATGAGGGACGGATCCTCGTGATCACCGTCCTCGCCGCCGCTCTGTCCCCCTCAGGTTTCACAATCGCGCTGACGGCCCTTGCTGTGGTCCTGGCGCTGCTGGTGCTCATCGAGAGCATCCGTTTCTGGGTGTCCTCCCAAGCACCCGCCGTACACGATGAAGGAGAACCCGCATGATCGGCCTCGTGCTGGCTGCCGGCGCCGGACGGCGTCTGCGCCCCTACACCGACACTCTGCCCAAGGCCCTGGTGCCGGTCGACGGGGACACCACCATCCTCGACCTGACCCTCGGCAACTTCGCCGAGATCGGCCTGACCGAGGTCGCGATCATCGTCGGCTACCGCAAGGAAGCCGTCTACGAGCGCAAGGAGGCCCTGGAGCAGAAGTACGGCCTCAAGCTCACCCTCATCGACAACGACAAGGCCGAGGAGTGGAACAACGCCTACTCCCTGTGGTGCGGTCGTGACTCGATCAAGCACACCGTGATCCTCGCCAACGGCGACACCGTGCACCCGGTCTCCGTCGAGAAGACCCTGCTCGCCGCCCGCGGCAACGGCCAGAAGATCATCCTCGCGCTGGACACCGTCAAGCAGCTCGCCGACGAGGAGATGAAGGTCGTCGTGGACCCCGCCAAGGGCGTCCAGAAGATCACCAAGCTGATGGACCCGGCCGAGGCGACCGGTGAGTACATCGGCGTCACCCTCATCGAGGGCGAGGCCGCCGACGAGCTGGCCGACGCCCTGAAGACCACCTTCGAGCGGGACCCCGACCTCTACTACGAGGACGGCTACCAGGAGCTCGTCAACCGCGGCTTCAAGGTGGACGTGGCCCCGATCGGCGACGTCAAGTGGGTCGAGATCGACAACCACGACGACCTGGCGAAGGGCCGTGACATCGCATGCCAGTACTGACCCGCCTCATTCCGTCCCCGGTCGTCGTTGACATCAACGCCGGCGCCCTGGACGACCTGGCGGGCCTGCTGGCCGATCAGCGCATCTCCGCGTCGGGCAAGCTCGCCATCGCGATCAGCGGCGGCTCGGGGGCACGGCTGCGCGAGCGGCTGTCCCCCGCGCTGCCCGGCGCCGAGTGGTACGAGGTCGGCGGCGGCACCCTGGACGAAGCGATCAAGCTCGCCGACGCCATGAAGAAGGGGCACTACGACGCGGTCGTGGGCCTCGGCGGCGGCAAGATCATCGACTGCGCCAAGTTCGCCGCTGCCCGCATCGGCCTGCCGCTGGTCGCCGTGGCGACGAACCTGTCGCACGACGGCCTGTGCTCGCCGGTCGCCACCCTCGACAACGACGCGGGCCGCGGTTCCTACGGTGTGCCGAACCCGATCGCCGTGGTGATCGACCTCGACATCATCCGGGAGGCCCCGGTCCGGTTCGTCCGCTCCGGCATCGGCGACGCGATCTCCAACATCTCCGCGGTCGCGGACTGGGAGCTCTCGCACCGCGAGACCGGCGAGGCGATCGACGGACTGGCCGCCGCCATGGCACGCCAGGCCGGCGAGGCCGTGCTCCGGCACCCCGGTGGGGTCGGCGACGACGCCTTCCTCCAGGTGCTGGCCGAGGGCCTGGTCCTGACCGGCATTTCGATGTCGGTGGCCGGTGACAGCCGTCCGGCGTCCGGCGCCTGCCACGAGATCAACCACGCGCTCGACATCCTCTACCCCAAGCGCGCCGCGAGCCACGGCGAGCAGTGCGGCCTCGCCGCCGCCTTCGCCACGCACCTGCGCGGGGACAAGGAGACCCGTGACCTGATGGTCGAGGTGCTGCGCCGGCACGGCCTGCCGGCCACGCCGGGCGAGATCGGTTTCACGGACGAGGAATTCGTCGCGGCCGTCGAGTACGCACCCAAGACCCGCCCCGGGCGCTACACCATCCTCGAACACCTCGACCTGTCCACCGACCAGATCAGGGACGCCTACGCCGACTATGCACAAGCCATCGGTAGCTGAGCTCCGGCCGGTCGTTCACCCCCCGGGGGTGAAGGACCGGCGGAGCGGCGAGCACTGGGCCGGCCGGCTCTACATGCGCGAGCTCTCGCTGCGCATCGACCGCCACCTGGTGAACACGCGGATCACCCCCAACCAGCTGACCTACGTGATGACCGTGGCCGGCGTCCTCGCCGCACCCGCCTTGCTGGTGCCGGGGATCCCGGGGGCCCTGCTCGGCGTGCTGATGGTCCAGCTCTACCTGCTGCTCGACTGTGTCGACGGCGAGGTCGCCCGCTGGAAGAAGCAGTTCTCCCTGGGCGGGGTGTACCTGGACCGGGTCGGCGCCTACCTGTGCGACGCGGCGGTGCTCGTCGGCTTCGGCCTGCGCGCCGCCGACCTGTGGGGCTCGGGCCGGATCGACTGGCTCTGGGCCTTCCTCGGCACCCTCGCCGCGCTCGGCGCCATCCTGATCAAGGCCGAGACCGACCTCGTCGGTGTCGCCCGTCACCAGGGCGGTCTTCCGCCGGTCAAGGAGACGGCGTCCGAGCCGCGCTCGTCCGGTATGGCGCTGGCCCGCAAGGCGGCCGCGGCGCTGAAGTTCCACCGCCTGGTCCTCGGGGTCGAGGCCTCCCTGCTGATCCTGGCCCTGGCGGTCCTGGACACGGTCAGGGGCGATCTGTTCTTCTCGCGGCTCGGCGTCGCCGTGCTGGCGGGCATCGCGCTCCTGCAGACCCTGCTGCACCTCGTGTCCATCCTCGCCTCCAGCAGGCTCAAGTGACGGGAGCCGGTGTGGGTAGGAGCATGAAGCTCGGTGCGGTTGTCCTGACCATGGGCAACCGCCCCGAGGAACTGCGCGCGCTGCTGGACTCGGTCGCCAAGCAGGAGGGCGACCCGATCGAGATCGCGGTCGTGGGCAACGGTTCGCCGCTGCCCGAGCTTCCCGAGGGCGTACGGACCGTCGAGCTGCCGGAGAACGTCGGCATCCCGGCCGGCCGCAATGTCGGCATCGAGGCGTTCGGCCCCGGCGGCAACGAGGTCGACGTCCTGCTCTTCCTGGACGACGACGGGCTGCTGGCCAGGGAGGACACCGCCGAGCTGTGCCGGGAGGCCTTCGCCGCCGACCCCGAGCTCGGGATCATCAGCTTCCGGATCGCCGACCCGGACACGGGGGAGACCCAGCGCCGCCATGTGCCGCGGCTGCGGGCCTCGGACCCCCTGCGCTCGTCGCGGGTCACCACCTTCCTCGGCGGTGCCAACGCGGTCCGTACGCAGGTGTTCGAGGAGGTCGGCGGGCTGCCCGACGACTTCTTCTACGCCCACGAGGAGACCGATCTGGCCTGGCGGGCGCTGGACGCCGGCTGGCAGATCGCCTACCGGTCGGACATGGTGCTCTTCCATCCGACGACGGCACCGGCCCGGCATGCCGTCTACCACCGGATGGTGGCCCGTAACCGGGTGTGGCTGGCCCGGCGCAACCTTCCCGCCCTGCTGGTTCCGGTCTATCTCGGTGTCTGGTTTCTGCTCACCCTCGCCCGCCGGCCCTCGCGGCCGGCGCTGCGGGCCTGGCTGGGCGGCTTCAAGGAGGGCTGGGCGACCCCGAGCGGTCCCAGGCGCCCCATGAAGTGGGCTACCGTTTGGCGACTGACCCGACTGGGCCGCCCTCCCGTCATCTGACAAGCTCATCTCTGAGAGCATCAGGCGCGAACCGGGGCGTGGCCCCGGCAGCGCACCTTGAGGACGAAAGTGTCAACTGTGAGCGAGACCACGCACGACGGTGCGGTCGCCATGAGTGCCCCGCCATCTTCCGATGAGGGGCTCACCCCTGCCCAGCGGGCCCAGAAGTACGGGCTCTCGCAGAGCGGGGCCCGTCCCTCGCTGCCGGAGTACGTCCGGCAGCTGTGGGACCGGCGGCATTTCATCTCCGCGTTCGCCAGCGCCAAGCTGACGGCGCAGTACAGCCAGGCCAAGCTGGGCCAGGTCTGGCAGGTGGCCACGCCGCTGCTGAACGCCCTCGTGTACTACTTGATCTTCGGTGTACTGATCGGCACGAGCCGGGGCGTCCCCGACTTCGTCCCGTTCCTGGTGACCGGTGTCTTCATCTTCACCTTCACGCAGAGCTCGGTGATGGCCGGTACGCGGGCGATCTCCGGCAACCTCGGTCTGGTGCGGGCGCTGCACTTCCCGCGGGCCTGTCTGCCGATCTCGTTCTGCCTGATGCAGCTGCAGCAGCTGCTGTTCTCCATGGGCGTGCTGGTGATCATCCTGCTCGGCTTCGGACAGGTCCCGACCTGGTCGTGGCTGCTGGCCTTCCCGGCGCTGACGCTGCAGTTCATTTTCAACACCGGCCTGGCGATGGTCATGGCGCGGATGGGGGCGAAGACCCCGGACCTGGCGCAGCTGATGCCCTTCATCATGCGGACCTGGATGTACGCGTCCGGCGTGATGTTCAGCATCGACCTGATCCTCAAGGGCAAGCACGTCCCCGCCTTCGTGGAGGTCCTGCTCAATGCCAACCCGGCCGCCGTCTACATCGACCTGATGCGTTTCGCGCTGATCGACAGCTTCACCGCCGCGAAGCTGCCGCCCCATGTGTGGGCGTTCGCCGGCGGCTGGGCGCTGCTGATGGGCGTGATCGGCTTTGTGTACTTCTGGAAGGCTGAGGAGCGGTACGGACGTGGCTGAACAGAAGCACGGCATCGAGCCGACCGAGGCCGCCGGGGCCCGCGTCCCCACGGTGATCGCGGACGATCTGCACATCGTCTACCGCGTCTACGGCACCGGCGCGGGCAAGGGCAGCGCCACCGCGGCGCTGAACCGCATCGTGCGCCGCAAGCCCTCCACGGGAGTGCGCGAGGTGCACGCGGTCAAGGGCGTCTCCTTCACCGCCTACCGGGGCGAGTCGATCGGCCTGATCGGCTCCAACGGTTCGGGCAAGTCGACGCTGCTCAAGGCGGTCGCCGGCCTGCTGCCCGCCGAGCGCGGCAAGGTCTACACGCACGGCCAGCCCTCGCTGCTGGGCGTCAACGCGGCCCTGATGAACGACCTGACCGGCGAGAAGAACGTCCTGCTGGGCGGCCTGGCCATGGGCATGAGCCGCGAACAGGTCCGCGAGCGCTACGACGGCATCGTCGACTTCTCCGGCATCAACGAGAAGGGCGACTTCATCTCGCTGCCGATGCGCACCTACTCCTCCGGCATGGCCGCCCGCCTGCGATTCTCCATCGCCGCGGCCAAGGACCACGACGTCCTGATGATCGACGAGGCCCTGGCCACCGGCGACCGCAGCTTCCAGAAGCGCTCCGAGGCCCGCATCCGCGAACTGCGCAAGGAAGCCGGCACCGTCTTCCTCGTCAGCCACAACAACAAGTCCATCCGCGACACCTGCGACCGGACCCTTTGGCTGGAGCGTGGCGAGCTGCTGATGGACGGCCCCACGGACGAGGTCATCAAGGCGTACGAAAAGGAGACGGGCAAATAGTCCGTCCCGCACCCGAAGGCCTCCGTGAGTCCGCCTCGCGGGGGCCTTCGAGCGTGAGGAGAAGGTCAACTCCATTGACACCTGGAACAGTTCGGGCGTAGTGGATATCGGCGGGATGGTTGCCCCGGGCTGCGGTACCCCCTCGGACGCGGGCGAGATGTACGGCGTAAGCTGTACGGGTGCCGAACGGCACAAGTGGGATATGTCGGGCAATGCTCGCCCAAGCGGGTGATGCGGGCTCGATCAGGGCGCGGCGTCGACTGCGGCGTGTCCGAAATAGGATGTTTTGTCTTGGCGGTGTAGAACGGGAGACGTGACGGCAATGGCTACTGGTTCGCTCCGGCACCGAAATGCGCCGGGCAGCCCCCGGTGAGCCGAGACAACGAGCAGGCGCGTCGCGCCTTCCTCCGAAGGGGGGCGGCAGGTGAGGGACGGGAGCAGACGCGCACCGTGCTCGATCAGGCCGCACACGAGAACTTCCCCGTCGCGCCGTTCTTCCTGCCCCGTGCCTGGCGGACCGATCTGATGGCCGTCTACGGCTTCGCCCGGCTCGTCGACGACATCGGTGACGGCGATCTCGCGCCCGGCGGCGGCGATGCCGTACTCCTCGGGCTCGACCGCGCACAGTACGACGACCGGCCCGCGCTGCTGGACGCCCTCGAAGCGGACCTGCGCCGCGTCTTCAGCGACCGCGCCCCCGGCCCCGGGCATCCGCTGCTGCGCCGCCTCGGCCCGACCGTCCGCCGCTGCGGGCTGACCCCCGGGCCCTTCCTCGATCTCATCGAGGCCAACCGGCAGGACCAGCGGGTGAGCCGCTACGCCACCTACGGCGATCTGGCCGCCTACTGCGAGCTGTCCGCCAACCCCGTCGGCCGCCTCGTCCTCGCTCTCACCGGCACCGCGAGCCCCGCCCGCATCCGCCACTCCGACGCGGTCTGCACCGCCCTCCAGATCGTCGAGCACATCCAGGACGTGGCCGAGGACCTGGGGCGCGACCGCATCTACCTGCCGGCCGAGGACAGGAAGCGCTTCGGTGTCGACGAGGCCGATCTGGCCGCGCCGAGCGGGGGCGCATCGGTGCGCGCGCTGATCGCTTACGAGGCCGAACGCGCCCGTGAGCTGCTGCGTGAGGGCACCCCGCTGGTGGGTAGCGTCCACGGCAGACTCAAGCTGCTGCTGGCCGGTTTCGTGGCCGGCGGACGCGCTGCACTCCAGGCGGTCGCGGCCGCCGATTACGACGTACTCCCTGGACCGCCCAAGCCGACCAAGCTCAGCCTGCTGCGCGAGGTAGGGGCGACATTGCGAAGAGAGGGGTGAGTCGGACCGTGGAGGCAACCGCACACGCGTCCGCGCCGGTGCTCGCTGCGTACCGCTACTGCGAGGCCGTCACCGGGCAGCAGGCACGGAACTTCGCCTACGGCATCCGGCTGCTGCCGGCCGACAAGCGGCAGGCCATGTCGGCGCTCTACGCCTTCTCCCGCCGGGTCGACGACATCGGCGACGGCACCCTGGAACCCGCCGCCAAGCAACGCCGCCTGGAGGACACCCGGGCGGTGCTGGCACGCATCAAGGACGGCCGGATCGACGAGGACGACACCGACCCGGTGGCCGTCGCGCTGGCCGACGCCGCCCGCCGCTTCCCGCTGCCGCTGGACGGTCTCGACGAGCTGATCGACGGCGTGCTGATGGACGTGCGCGGCGAGACCTACGAGACCTGGGACGAGCTGCGGGGGTACTGCCGCTGTGTCGCCGGCGCGATCGGCCGGCTCTCGCTGGGCGTGTTCGGCACCGTACCGGGCGCGCCGGACGCCGAGCGCGCCTTCGAGTACGCCGACACCCTCGGCCTGGCCCTGCAACTCACCAACATTCTGCGGGATGTTCGCGAGGACGCCGGGAACGGCCGTACGTACCTCCCCGCCGAGGACCTTGCCAAGTTCGGCTGTGCGGCGGGCTTCGAGGGGCCCGTGCCGCCGCCCGGCTCCGACTTCAGCGGCCTGGTGCACTTCGAGGTGCAACGTGCCCGCGCGCTGTTCGCCGAGGGCTTCAGGCTGCTGCCGATGCTCGACCGGCGCAGCGGCGCCTGCGTGGCCGCGATGGCCGGCATCTACCACCGGCTGCTGACCCGGATCGCCGCCGACCCCGAGGCGGTGCTGCGCGGCCGGGTCTCCCTGCCCGGCCGCGAGAAGGCCTTCGTCGCGGTGCGCGGGCTCTCCGGGCTCGACGCGCGGGCGATCGGCCGCCGGGAGTCCGTACGGAGGCGCGGATGATGCGCCGGGCGGCGAACGACAGCGGTGATCCCGCGTCAGTGCGGCGGGCAACCCTCCCGGGGGTGGCTGCGTCCCTCACAGCAGTACGGGGGGAGAGCACATGACATCGGGAGCCATGCGGCCCGGCCGGCGGCACGACCTGCCGTCCGGCCGTCCCGAAGGGGCGGCGGCGGTGGTGATCGGCGGCGGGCTCGCGGGCACGACCGCCGCGCTCGCGCTGGCCGACGCGGGCCTGCGGGTCACCCTTGTCGAGGGCCGCCCCCGTCTCGGCGGGCTGGTCTTCTCCTTCCGCCGCGAGTCCGGCGTCGGCGAGCTGACCGTCGACAACGGCCAGCATGTCTTCCTGCGCTGCTGCACCGCCTACAGCCGGCTGCTCGAACGGCTCGGCGCCACGCACCTGGTACCCCTGCAGGACCGGATGGACGTACCCGTCCTCGACGCGGACCGGATGCGGCTCGGTCGGCTGCGCCGCACAGCGCTGCCCGTACCGCTGCACCTCGCCGGGAGCCTGGCCGGCTACCCGCACCTCTCTCCCGCCGAACGCGCCGGGGTCGTCCGCGCCACCCTCGCGCTGAAGGGCCTCGACCCGACCGACCCCGCCCTGGACCGGCAGGATTTCGGCAGCTGGCTGCGCCGCCACGGCCAGTCCGCCCGCGCCGTCGAGGCGCTGTGGGACCTGGTCGGCATCGCGACCCTCAACGCCCGTGCCGAGGACGCCTCGACCGGCCTGGCCGCCAAGGTCTTCAAGACCGGACTGCTGTCCGCCCCCGGTGCCGCGGACATCGGCTGGGCCCGGGTCCCGCTCGGCGACGTCCACGACGACCTCGCCCGCACGGCCCTGGAGAAGGCCGGCGTCCGCATCGCCCTGCGCACCCGCGCCGGGGCCGTCGTACGCCGCGACGACGGCTGGCAGGTCACGGTGGAGAAGGGGCCGCACGAGCGCGAGCAGCTGACCGCGGACACCGTCGTCCTCGCCGTACCCCAGCGCGAGGCACACGCCCTGCTGCCCGACGCGGCACTGGACGGCAAGGACCGGCTGCTGGACATCGGCACCGCCCCCATCCTCAACCTCCATGTCGTCTACGACCGCAAGGTGCTGCGCCGCCCCTTCTTCGCCGCGGTCGGCTCCCCGGTCCAGTGGGTCTTCGACCGCAGCGACACCTCCGGGCTGACGGGCCTGCCCGGCCAGGAGCGCAGCCAGTACCTGGCGGTCTCGCAGTCCGCGGCGCAGGAGGAGATCGACCAGCCGGTCGCCAAGCTCCGCGCCCGCTATCTGCCCGAGCTGGAGCGGCTGCTGCCCGCCGCCCGCGGCGCCAGGATCCACGACTTCTTCGTCACCCGCGAGCGCACCGCGACCTTTGCGCCCGCGCCGGGCGTCGGCAGGCTCCGCCCCGCCGCCCGCACCCAAGCCCCCGGCCTGTACCTGGCCGGTGCGTGGACCGCCACCGGGTGGCCCGCGACCATGGAAAGCGCTGTTCGCAGCGGCACTGCCGCCGCTCGCGAGGCACTCACCGAACTCGGCTTCCCCCAGGGCCAGTTGCCTCAGGAGGCGGCATGACTACGAGTACGAGCGCTCCCACGAGCACGAGCACCGGAAACAGAGGAGAAACCGTGAACCCGGCTTCCCCAGCTATCGACACCGAGAGCGTCACCGCGCTGCTGGAGCGCGGGCGGACACTCGCCACTCCCGTGCTGCGTGCCGCCGTGGACCGGCTCGCTCCTCCCATGGACACCGTCGCCGCCTACCACTTCGGATGGATCGACGCCGAGGGCCGTCCCACCACGGGCGACAGCGGCAAGGCCGTACGGCCCGCGCTCGCCCTGCTGTCGGCCGAGGCCGCCGGCGCGGCCCCCGAGACCGGCATCCCCGGCGCGGTCGCCGTCGAGCTGGTGCACAACTTCTCGCTGCTGCACGACGACCTCATGGACGGCGACGAGCAGCGCAGGCACCGCGACACCGTCTGGAAGGTGCACGGTCCCGCACAGGCCATCCTCGTCGGTGACGCGCTGTTCGCCCTCGCCAACGAAATACTGCTGGAGCTCGGCACGGTCGACGCCGGCCGGGCCACCCGCCGGCTCACCCAGGCCTCCCGCAAGCTGATCGACGGTCAGGCCCAGGACATCTCCTACGAGCACCGCGAGCGGGTCACCGTCGAGGAGTGCCTGGAGATGGAGGGCAACAAGACCGGCGCGCTGCTGGCCTGCGCCGTCTCCATCGGTGCGGTCCTCGGCGGCGCCGACGACCGCACCGCGGACACCCTGGAGCGGTACGGCTACCACCTCGGCCTCGCCTTCCAGGCCGTCGACGATCTGCTCGGCATCTGGGGCGACCCGGACGCCACCGGCAAGCGGCCCTGGAGCGACCTGCGCCAGCGCAAGAAGTCGCTGCCGGTCGTCGCCGCGCTGGCCGCCGAGGGCCCGGCCGCCGAACGTCTCGCCCGGATCCTCGCCGACGACGCGAAGAAGAGCGAGACCGAGATCGCCGACTTCACCGAGGAGGAGTTTGCCTCCCGCGCGGCCCTCATCGAGGAGGCCGGCGGCCGCGAGTGGACCTCCCAGGAGGCGCGCCGCCAGCACGCCACCGCCATCGCCGCCCTGAACGAGATCGAGATGCCGGAAAAGGTCCGTGCACAGCTCGTCGCACTCGCGGACTTCGTCGTTGTCCGGGAGAGATGAGCACCAGCTCCACCGAATAGATCGCAGTCGCCGGCCGGCGCCAGCCAGGCGCCGGCCGACGGAATCCCTGAGCACGCTTTGCACAGTTCACTGCAGAAGGGGAAGCCATGACAGCGACGACCGACGGAAGCACCGGGGCGCTGCCGCCCCGGGCCCCCTCGGCCAGCGATGCCACCGCTGAGACAACCGCAACAGCCACGCCCGCGCGCACCGCCGCGGCGCAGGACACGGCGGAAGCCGCCCGGCGTGCGACCGCCCGCGCCACGGACTATCTGCTCTCCGTGCAGGACCCCGCCGGATGGTGGAAGGGCGACCTCGAGACCAACGTCACGATGGACGCCGAAGACCTGTTGCTCCGTCAATTCCTGGGCATCCAGGACCCGGAGATCACCGAGGCCGCGGCCCGCCACATCCGCGGCGAGCAGCGCGCGGACGGCACCTGGGCCACCTTCCACGGCGGGCCCGGTGAACTCTCCACCACCATCGAGGCCTATGTCGCCCTGCGCCTCGCCGGGGACGACCCCGACGCCCCGCACCTGGCCAAGGCCTCCGCATGGGTCCGCGAACAGGGCGGAGTCGCCGCGGCCCGGGTCTTCACCCGCATCTGGCTGGCCCTCTTCGGCTGGTGGAAATGGGACGACCTGCCCCAGCTCCCGCCGGAGCTGATCTACTTCCCCTCGTGGTTCCCGCTCAACATCTATGACTTCGGATGCTGGGCGCGGCAGACCATCGTGCCGCTGACGATCGTCTCGGCGAAGCGCCCGGTGCGCCCGGCACCCTTCGGCCTCGACGAGCTGCACACCGATCCGCGCCGGCCCAACCCGCCGCGGCCGCTCGCCCCCGCCACCACGTGGGACGGGCTCTTCCAGCGCCTGGACAAGGCGCTGCACCTCTACCGCAAGGTCGCCCTGCGCAAGCTGCGCGGCGCCGCGATGCGCTCCGCCGCCCGCTGGATCATCGAGCGGCAGGAGAACGACGGCTGCTGGGGCGGCATCCAGCCCCCCGCCGTCTACTCCGTCATCGCCCTGCACCTCCTCGGCTACGACCTCGACCACCCGGTGCTGCGCGCCGGCCTGGCCTCCCTCGACCGTTTCGCCGTCTGGCGCGAGGACGGTCCCGCCGGCCCCACCCGGATGATCGAGGCCTGCCAGTCCCCGGTCTGGGACACCTGCCTGGCCACCATCGCGCTCGCCGACGCCGGGCTGCCCGCCGGCCACCCGCAGCTGGTCAAGGCCGTCGACTGGATGCTCGCCGAGCAGATCCGCCGGCCCGGCGACTGGAGCGTGAAACGGCCTCAACTCCCCTCCGGCGGCTGGGCGTTCGAGTTCGAGAACGACAACTACCCGGACATCGACGACACCGCCGAGGTGGTGCTCGCGCTGCGCCGGGTCGAGCACCCCGATCCGCAGCGGGTCGCCGCCGCGGTGGACCGCGCGGTGCGCTGGAACTTCGGGATGCAGTCCAAGGGCGGGGGCTGGGGCGCCTTCGACGTCGACAACACCAGCCCGTTCCCCAACCGGCTGCCGTTCTGCGACTTCGGCGAGGTCATCGACCCGCCGTCGGCCGATGTCACCGCCCATGTCGTCGAGATGCTGGCCGATGTCGGCCGCACCCACGACCCGCGCACCCGCCGCGGCATCGCCTGGCTGCTGGCCGAACAGGAGCCCAGCGGCGCCTGGTTCGGCCGCTGGGGCACCAACTACCTCTACGGCACGGGCTCGGTGCTCCCCGCGCTCGCCGCGGCCGGCCTCCCCGCCTCGCACCCCGCGGTGCGCCGGGCGGTGCGCTGGCTGGAGCAGGTGCAGAACGACGACGGCGGCTGGGGCGAGGACCAGCGCTCCTACCGGGACAAGGAGAAGTGGGCCGGGCGCGGCGCCTCGACCGCCTCACAGACCGCCTGGGCGCTGATGGCGCTGCTCGCGGCCGGGGAGCGGGACGGCGAGGCGGTACGGCGCGGAGTGCGCTGGCTGACCACGACCCAGCGCGAGGACGGGACCTGGGACGAGCCGTACTTCACCGGCACGGGCTTCCCCTGGGACTTCTCCATCAACTATCACCTCTACCGCCAGGTCTTCCCGCTGACCGCCCTGGGCCGCTACCTGGGCGGGGGACCGGCCCCCGCACCGGTGGGGGCCTGATGCCGCGGCCCCCGGAGGACGCGGGCCCGCCCCTGCTGGTCGCCTGTGCGCTCGGCATCGAGCGGTTCGCGCTGCGCGGCGGTGACCGCGGGGGAGCGGCGCGAGGGGACGGCCCGGAGCTGGTCACGCTCCGTACCGGCATGGGCCCACAGGCGGCCGAACGGGCCCTCGTCCATGCGCTGCGTGCGGGTGCGGTCACCGAGGGTTCTCCCGTCGTGGCCAGCGGTTTCTGCGCCGGCCTTGCTCCCGGGATGCGCCCCGGGGACGTGGTCGTGGCCGAGGCCACCCGCGATCACCATGCGGACGCGCCGGAGGTGCTCTGCCACGACAACGGCCCGCTGTTCCGGGCCCTGCGACAGCGCGGGCTGACCGTGCACACCGGGCTGCTGCGCGGCTCCGACCACGTCGTTCGCGGCGCGGAGCGGGCCGCGCTGCACGCCGCGGGTGCGGTCGCGGTGGACATGGAATCCGCCGTGACCCTCCGGGTGGCCCGGCGGGCCGGCAGCCGTCCGGTTGCGGCCGTCCGGGTGGTCGTGGACGCTCCAGAACATGAACTCGTACGCATCGGCACGGTGCGCGGTGGAATATCGGCCTTCCGAGTGCTGCGCTCCGTACTTCCTGTTTTCTACGAATGGCACCGTTCTTTGCTGCTCCCCTGGAGGTGAGCCAGATGGCCATGCCGCTCCGTCAGTCCATCCGGGTCGGGACCTATCTTTTTGAACAGAAGATGATCCGCCGGCGGGAGAAGTTCCCGCTCATTGTCGAGCTGGAACCGCTCTTCGCGTGCAATCTGAAATGCGAGGGCTGCGGGAAGATCCAGCATCCGGCGGGCGTGCTCAAACAGCGTATGCCGGTGGCGCAGGCGGTCGGTGCGGTGCTGGAGTCCGGCGCCCCGATGGTCTCCATTGCCGGTGGCGAGCCCTTGATGCATCCGCAGATCGACGAGATCGTGCGGCAGCTGGTGGCCAAGCGGAAGTATGTCTTCCTGTGCACCAACGCGATGTTGCTGCGCAAGAAGATGGAGAACTTCACGCCCTCGCCGTATTTCGCCTTCGCCGTGCACATCGACGGCATGCGCGAACGGCACGATGAATCCGTCGCGAAGGAAGGCGTGTTCGACGAGGCGGTGGCAGCGATCAAGGAGGCCAAGCGGCGCGGCTTCCGGGTCACCACCAACTCCACCTTCTTCAACACCGACACCCCGCAGACCATCATCGAGGTCCTCAATTACCTCAATGACGACCTGCAGGTCGACGAAATGATGCTGTCGCCCGCCTACGCCTACGAGAAGGCCCCCGACCAGGAGCACTTCCTCGGTGTGGAGCAGACCCGCGAGCTGTTCAAGAAGGCCTTCGCCGGCGGCAACCGGCGCCGCTGGCGGCTCAACCACAGCCCGCTCTTCCTGGACTTCCTGGAGGGCAAGGCGGACTTCCCGTGCACGGCGTGGGCGATCCCCAACTACTCGCTCTTCGGCTGGCAGCGCCCCTGCTACCTCATGAGCGACGGGTACGTCCCCACCTACCGGGAGCTCATCGAGGAGACCGACTGGGACAAGTACGGCCGCGGCAAGGACCCGCGCTGCGCCAACTGCATGGCGCACTGCGGCTACGAGCCGACCGCCGTCCTCGCCACCATGGGGTCGCTGAAGGAATCCCTCCGGGCGGCCAAGGAGACCGTCGCGGGCAACCGCGGGTGACCGCCCACCGGCGGTGAGCCGCGCCCGGCCGCCCCGTCGTCCCGGTCCGGCCGGGCTCCTGCGCCGCATGGCCGCACGAGCCGGGCCGGCCGGTCCCTGTCAGCCGAACCGGAGGGGGAGCGCACATGACGATGCTGGAGAACATCCGGCAGCCACACCACCTCAAGGCGCTCCCCGCCGGGCGCCTTGCCGAACTCGCCGCGGAGATCCGGCACTTCCTCGTGCACGCCGTCGCCCGTACCGGCGGCCACCTGGGGCCCAACCTGGGCGTGGTCGAGCTGACCATCGCCCTGCACCGGGTCTTCGACTCACCCGCCGACCGCATCCTGTGGGACACCGGCCACCAGGCCTACGTACACAAACTCCTGACCGGCCGACAGGACTTCTCCAAGCTGCGGGCCAAGGGCGGCCTGTCCGGCTATCCCTCGCGCGCCGAGTCCGCGCACGACGTCATCGAGAACAGCCATGCCTCGACGGTGCTGGGCTGGGCCGACGGCCTGGCCAAGGCCCGGCAGGTGCGGGGCGGCACCGGCCATGTGGTGGCCGTCATCGGGGACGGCGCGCTCACCGGCGGGATGGCCTGGGAAGCCCTCAACAACATCGCCGCCGCCAAGGACCGTCCGCTGATCATCGTCGTCAACGACAACGAGCGCTCCTACGCCCCGACCATCGGCGGCCTCGCCGGCCACCTCGCCACCCTGCGCACCACCGACGGCTACGAGAAGTTCCTGGCCTGGGGCAAGGACGTGCTCCAGCGCACCCCGGTCGTCGGACCGCCGCTCTACGGCTCCCTGCACGGCGCCAAGAAGGGCTTCAAGGACGCCTTCGCGCCCCAGGGCCTGTTCGAGGACCTGGGGCTGAAGTACCTCGGACCGATCGACGGCCATGACATCGCGGCCGTCGAATCGGCGCTGCGCCGCGCGAAGGGCTTCCACGGCCCGGTCCTGGTGCACTGCCTCACCGAGAAGGGCCGTGGCTGTCGGCCCGCCCTGGAGGACGAGGCCGACCACTTCCACACGGTCGGCGTGATGGACCCGCTGACCTGCGCACCCGTCACCCCGGCGGCCCGGCCGTCCTGGACCTCCGTGTTCGGCGACGAGATGGTCCGTATCGGCGCCGAACGTGCCGACGTCGTCGCCCTCACCGCGGCGATGCTGCAGCCGGTCGGGCTCGGGAAATTCGCCGCGGCCTACCCCGACCGGGTGTGGGACGTGGGCATCGCCGAACAGCATGCGGTGGTGTCGGCGGCGGGGCTGGCCACCGGCGGTCTGCACCCCGTCGTCGCGGTCTACGCCACCTTCCTCAACCGGGCCTTCGACCAGGTGCTGATGGATGTGGCGCTGCACAAGTGCGGAGTCACGTTCGTGCTGGACCGGGCCGGTGTCACCGGCACCGACGGCGCCTCCCACAACGGCATGTGGGACCTGTCGGTCCTCCAGGTCGTCCCCGGCCTGCGGATCGCCGCGCCGCGCGACGCCGACCAGCTCCGCGCCCAGCTGCGCGAAGCGCTGGACGTGGCCGACGCACCGACCGTCGTCCGCTTCCCCAAGGAGCCGGTGGACGATCCGGTCCCGGCCGTGGACCGGACCGGCGGTGTCGATGTCCTCCACCGGGCGCCGCATCCCGACGTCCTGCTGGTCGCGGTCGGCGTGCTGGCGCCGGTCTGTCTGCGGGTCGCCGAACTTCTCACGGCACGCGGCGTCGATACGACCGTCATCGACCCGCGGTGGGTCAAACCGGTCGACGAGGCCGTCCCCCGGCTCGCCGCGGACCACGCCATGGTGGTGGTCGTCGAGGACAACTGTCGGACCGGAGGCGTGGGCTGGGCGGTCGGCCAGGCGCTGCGGGACGCCGGTGTGGACGTGCCGCTGCGGACCTTCGGCCTCCCCGAGCAGTTCTTGGCACACGCCAAGCGCGGTGAGCTGCTGGCCGACCTCGGCCTCACCCCGGCCGAGATCGCCGGCCGGATCAGCGCCGCCCTGGCCCGTAAGGAGAGCCACGCGTGACCGGATTCGATCTCACCGCACTGCTCGCCGCACGCGGCGGCGAGCGCTACGACCTGCACGCCCGCCACCTCAACCACCAGCTCCCGCGCATGCTGCACACCATCGGCTTCGACAAGGTCTACGAGCGGGCCGAAGGCGCCTACTTCTGGGACGCCGACGGCCAGGACTACCTGGACATGCTCGCCGGATTCGGGGTGATGGGCCTCGGCCGGCACCACCCCGTCGTCCGCAAGGCGCTGCACGACGTCCTGGACGCCCAGCTCGCCGATCTCACCCGCTTCGACTGCCAGCCGCTGCCCGGCCTGCTCGCCGAGAAACTGCTGACCTGCGCGCCCCACCTGGACCGGGTCTTCTTCGGCAACAGCGGCACCGAAGCCGTCGAGACCGCCCTGAAGTTCGCCCGCTACGCCACCGGCAGACCCCGCATCCTCTACTGCACCCATGCCTTCCACGGCCTGACCACCGGCTCGCTCTCCGTCAACGGCGAGGACGGCTTCCGGGACGGCTTCGCCCCGCTGCTGCCGGACACCGCCATCGAGATGGGGGATCTGGACGCACTGGCGCGGGAGCTGAAGCGCGGCGATGTGGCGGGGTTCGTGGTCGAACCGATCCAGGGCAAGGGCGTCCACCCGGCCCCGCCCGGATTCCTGCGCACCGCACAGGAGCTGCTGCACCGGCACAAGGCCCTGCTGATCGCCGACGAGGTGCAGACCGGCCTCGGCCGCACCGGCGACTTCTTCGCCTACCAGCACGAGGACGGCGTCGAGCCGGATCTTGTGTGTGTGGCCAAGGCGCTGTCCGGCGGCTACGTCCCCGTCGGCGCGACCCTCGGCAAGGACTGGATCTTCAAGAAGGTCTACTCGTCCATGGACCGGGTGCTGGTGCACTCCGCCAGCTTCGGCGCCAATGCCCAGGCGATGGCGGCCGGTCTGGCGGTGCTCTCGGTGATGGAGGACGAGCAGATCGTCGCGGGCGCCCGGCACACCGGCGAGCTGCTGCGCTCCCGCCTCGCCGCGCTGGTCGACACGTACGAGCTGCTGCACGACGTACGGGGCCGCGGCCTGATGATCGGCATCGAGTTCGGCCGCCCCACCTCGCTCGGTCTGCGCAGCCGCTGGACGATGCTGCAGGCCGCCCGCAAGGGGCTGTTCGCGCAGATGGTCGTGGTGCCGCTGCTGCAGCGCCACCGCATCCTGACCCAGGTCTCCGGCGACCACCTCGAAGTCATCAAGCTGATCCCCCCACTGATCATCGGCGAGCGCGAAGTCGACCGCTTCGTCGAGGCGTTCACCGCCGTCATGGACGATGCCCACCAAGGCGGCGGTCTGATGTGGGACTTCGGCCGGACGCTGGTCAAGGCCCGCCTGGGGCGCCGCGAGTAGGCCGGTGGCGGCCGGGGCCGGACCACGGGACGCGGCGTATGACGACCTGGCCCGGGACGCCCGGTGGTCCCCGGCCGCGTACGTGGCGAAGCCGGTGGTCCGGCGGGGGAGGCCGCCGGACCACCGAGGGGTCAGAGGCCGGCCGGCAGCCGGCTCTCGGTCAGGAACGTCCGCAGGCTCCTGTCCAGGGAGCGGGCGAAGCCCTGGGCGAGTTCCGAGGACCCGCGTACGGGCACCGGCAGGTGCACATCGAAGGCGAAGCCCATCAGCCGCGCCATCGCACGCCACACCCGGGCTTCGGGCCACGGCCCGACGGCCGCGTGATGGACCGCCAGCAGATGGGCCGCCAGCTCGTCGCCCGCCCCGGCGGCGAAACGCCACCAGTACAGCGCGCCCTCCCACTTGTCGAGGCTGTAGAGCAGGCAGGCGAATGTCCGGGCGCCCACCGGGTCGTAATCCGCGGCGAACGCGCCGAGCGCATCGACGTCATCGCTGCGCAGCACGATCTGGCACAGCCGCCGGACCTCGACCAGGACGGCCGCGGGAGCGACCGCCGGGTCGAGGAGAGGGGTGGGCCGGCGCCGGCGGCGGCCGGGGAGCACCGCCGGGCGGACGGGGACGGGACGGCCGCCGCCGGCCGCCGCGCGGGTGACACGCCCGGGGGGCCGGCACCCCTTGTCGGCGATGGCCTCGGCGAGGCGCCGGGTGAAGGCGGACACGTCGTGGTCGGCGTACTCGTCGCGGATCTTCTCGGCTTGGAGCCGGAGCGCGTTTTCGAGCATCACTCGTCCCTTCCGGAACGTTTCGTCATGATCTCTTTGAGGCGTTGCAGACCGATGCTCACGCTGACCTTCGCCGAGCCGGGAGTGGTCCCCAGCCGTTCGGCGATCTGCCCGTACGACAGTCCCGCCAGGTAGTAGAGGCGCACGGAATTGGCCTGGAGAGGAGCCCGGGACTCCAGCTCGTCCAGCGCGAGGTCGAGCGGTTCGTGGTCACCCAGTTCCTTGAGGTACGAGCTGTCCGGCCGGTCCGGAGGCTCGGCGAAGGCCTGGACGCGCGCGTCGCGGATCTGGCGGCGGTAGAAGTCGCCGATCACGCCGTGGAGGATCCGGTAGGCCATCGCCGTCGGATTCACATGGGCCAGGATCCGCTCCCACTTCGCGTACATACGGCGGCCGGCTTCGAGGACGGCGTCCTCCGCGTCGCGCCGGTCCCGGAGCTTGAAGCACGCGAGGGCGAGGAACGATTTCTGCTCGCGCTGGAAGAACGCTTCGAAGTCCAGCGGGAGGTCGGCGGTGGGCCGGGCCGCGGGGAAGTGCTCGTTCACCGGCCCTCCCCGCAGCGCGGGCCCGATTGCGGCCGCGGCACCGCCGGGCCGCCGGGGACGTGGTGGGTGCCGTGCTCCGGACGGGGAGTGAGGCGTGCGCCGGATTGTGGTTCCGGCGCGGCACCTCCGCACACGTGCCGGTGCACCGCGGCCTGCGAGGCGGTGTGGGTCACACGCCGGACAAGGGCGTCGAGTCCTGCGGCGGTCAACCGGCAGGCGCCGAAGACGGCCAGCGCGTGCCAGGGCCATGAGTGCCCCAAAGGCTCCACGAGCCCTCCCTTCAAGAGAGTTGCTGCCCACCCGCCCTGTGGCGGGTGGGGCGGAACGTGCGTTCCTGCCCCTCTCACCGATGGGGGACCCCCTCAGGGTTAACCGCGACGCACAGATAATCAGCCGAACGTGATCGATCAACTGCGTACAGTGCTGCGACCTGCGCTTTTCTTGGGGAGAGTGATGGATGACACATTGACTTTATGTTTAATGACCAGTAACTAGCGTTCGAAAACGGCGAGTTCACGCTCGCGAAAACGGGCGGGGTGGCCGTGGGTGCCGCCGTCGAGACCGAAGTGACGGGCGTGGACGGGAGTAAACGGCGGCGTTTCGGGAAGACGTAGGGCGGTCAGTGTGAAGCCCGGTCCGGGATGAGCCGCGCTTGTCGACCTGACTGTTGTTCATCAGGACAACCACGGGGGAGAACAGTGTCCGACATCAATGCGTTAGTCGGTCAGATCGTGCCCGCGGTCGGCGCGGCAGTGGGCGCCTATGGCGTCAGCGTGCTGCACCGGGCCGAGGACCAGGCAGCCGACGCGACGGTACGGCTGGGCCAGCGGCTGCTGGACCGGATCCTGCGCCGCACCCCGGACCGCGCGCCGATCGAGGCGGCGGTCACCGACCTGGCGGCAACAGCCGGAGATCCGGACGCGCTGGCGGCACTGCGCCTTCGGCTCAGGGGCGTGCTGGCCGAAAGCCCGTCGCTGGCCGCGGAGCTGGCGGCCTTGCTTCCCGCACCGCCGGCGGCACAGGCCGACGGTGCCCGGAGCGTGGCGGTGAGCGGGAGCGTTCCCGGGATCGTGTCGACCGGGGACGCCGCGATCAACATCCAGCGCCGGTGAGCGGCGAGTCCGGGCCGGCCGACCGGTCCGCGGCCCCGGTGTCCCAGGATCCGGCCCGCGCCGACGACCGGCGCTCGGTCGTGGTCCACGGCGATGTCCGCGGCAATGTGAGCACGGGTGACTACACCCTCAACGTCGTCTACGTCGACGGCAAGTTCGTCGAGACCGAGAGCGTGCTGGAACTGCCGCTGCGTGAGCCCCCTCCCCTGCGGGCTCCCGCCCGGGCCGACCTGTTCGGCCGCGACGAGATCGTGGAACGGACCGTCAGGCAGCTGACCGGGGGCACCAGCGTCCAGCTCTACGGGGCTGCCGACGTCGGGAAGAAGGCGATCGCCGAGGAGGTGCACCGGAAGCTGGCGGCGCAGGGACGGCGCGGTCACGTGCTGGCGCCCCGGGCCGGGGAGACCGGCACCCTGGAAAGCCTCTATCAGCGGCTGACCGAGGCGTTCTTCGGCAAGACCTTCCTGCGCGGGGTCGACGAGACCATGCTGCACGAGGCCGTCGCCCACGTCTCCGACGTCCACCTCACCGTCTTCGACTGCGCACTGAGCCGGGAGGACGTGGCCCGGGTGATGCAGACCTTCTCCGGCTGCACGTTCCTCTTCACGTCCCCGTACCCGACCCTGCCGGACACGGCGGCGGCGCACCATGTCCAGCCCCTGGCCCGCGCCGCCGCGATCAAGCTGCTCAGCTCCGAACTCGGGCTGACGCCGGGCCCGGTCGGCCTGCAGAACCTGCAGTTCGACCATGCCTACCGGATGGCCGAGGGCAAACCCCAGCGCCTGCGCCAGTACGCCGAGTTCATCAAGGGCTCCGACCAATGGCGTGCCAGGGCGGCGGCCAGGGAGCCCCATGACCAGCCCCCGCCGGTCGATCCGGGCCTGCTGAGCCCGCGGCAGCAGGCCGAGGCCCTGGCCGTCGCCCTGAGCGAACCGGCCCGCAACGCGCTGGTCGCGCTGGCGACCTTCGGCGTGCCGCTGACCGATGCCTGGTTCGCACCGGTCACCGGAGACCCGCGGGCCGCGGAGGCCGGGCCGGAACTCCACGACCGCCGTCTGGTCACCTACAGCGGCGGCACCTACCGGATCACCGAGGACGCCTTCGCCGCGGTCCGCCACCAGAACTGGGCCCCCACCGCCGCGGCGACCGCCGCTGAAGGCCTGACGGCGGGGCTCACGGCGAAGACCGCGCCGCCGGGACCGGACCCGTATCTGCTGCTGACCGTCGCACGCGCCCTGAACGACGCACAGCAGTGGGTACTGCTCTCCCGCCTCGTCAGGGTCGCCGCGCCGGCCGCGCTGACGGCCGGCCGCGGGCAGATCGCGCTGCAGCTCTACATGCTGGGCAAGGTCGCCGCGACGCACGGCGGAATGAGCAAGGACCTCAGGTACTTCGTCAGCACCGAGGAGCAGATCCGCAATCTGCTGAAGGGCGACAAACTCGCCGTGGCCGCAGCCCTGGCGCTCCTCACCGCGCCGGTCGCCCCGACGGCGAAGATCGGCAGCCTGTTCAGCTACCTGGCAAAACTCGCCTCCGCCAACACTGCCGCCACGGCGGGAACCGCCGCCGTGGCGGTCGCGGCCGCCGCCACCGTCGTGGTGGTGACGAACGCGAACGAGGCGCCCGCAGGCTGCGCCGAGGCCAAACAGATCATCGTTCCCACCCAGCGGCCGACGGACCTGCGCACGACGAAAGCCTTCGTCGACCAGTCCAGACGGGTGGCGGCCGGCCTGCGTGCCGCGGCCGGAAAGGCGACCGACGCCAAGGTGAAGTCCGCCCTCCAGACCCGGGCGGACGAGCGGAACAGCGTGGCCGACGCCAAGGAGCGCGAGGGGGACGATGCCCGTATGCACCCCGATGTCGTGGCCGCGCTCGTGGCGAGCAAGGCGCTGCAGGAGGAGATCAAGGACACCCAGGAGATCTCCCCGGTCTGCTCCAACGTGCTGGAGTGACACGGGGCTCCCGCGCTCCGACGCGTCGGCCGCGGGGCGGGGCGTCGGAGCCCGGGTCGGGGCGTGCCCCGCCGGTGGTCAGTCCGTCAGCAGCCGGTCACGCAGCCGTTCGCGGGTGGCGGGCGTCAGCTTGAGACCGTCGGTGAGGTACTTCTCCGTCGAGCCCCAGGTCTGCTCGATGGCGTCGTAGGCGGCCGCGAGGTAGTCGGTGTGCGCCCCGAACAGCGGCGCCAGCAGCTCCATGACCTCCTGCGACATCCCGACCGCGGAGTTGTCGGAGCGGCGGATCTTGTAGCGCCGGTGGGGGTCGTTGGACTTGAGGTAGTCCGCCTCGATGGCGTCCCGCTCCACGCCGACCGCGAGCAGGGTCACGGCAACGGACAGGCCCGCGCGGTCCTTGCCCGCCGCACAGTGCATCAGCGCCGGGACGCTGTCCTCGGCCAGCGCGTTCAGCACCCTGCTGTGGTCCTCGGTACGGGTGGTGATGATGTGGCGGTAGGTCTTGGCCATACGGGCCGCGGCCTTGCCGTCGCCGAGCGCGGAACGCAGCTGGTCCAGCTCACCGTCGCGCACCATCGCCCAGAACTCCGCGCCGTCGGCCGGGTCGGTGAGCGGGATGTTCACATTGCGCACGCCGGGCAGCGTGACATCGGGGCCTTCCAGCTTGATGTCCGAGGCGTTGCGGAAGTCGAAGATGGTGTGCAGCCCGAGGCCGGCCAAAAATGCGGCATCCGCCTCGGTCGCATGGGCGAGGTGCCCGCTGCGGAACAGCCTCCCCTCCCGTACGCGACGCCCGTCCACGGTCGGCAGACCGCCCACATCGCGGAAGTTGCGGACCTCCGTGAGCTCGGGCTGGGCCTGTGGGACCTGCGGCGTCTGCTGCGTCACGCGCGCTCCTCGGGTTCGTTCGCCGACGCCGCTCGTCGGCGAGGCGGGCACTTCCGACGATACGACATTGATGCAATAGGCAATCGGGCCGACATGGGCGACACGAACGCGCCGCGTTGTGCAGGGCAGGGCACGGCCGATCTTTATTCCAACTTGACAAGAATTTGACTCGGTGGCATTAATCACCCCTCGTCAACCCCTGGTTACGGTGGCGTAGGTCACTTCTGGAGGTGAAGTATGTCCTGACGTGGCAGACGATTCGAAGTACTTCAGCAACGGCGCCCCTGGCGCCATCGGGTCGTACGCAGCCGTCGGGGACAGCTTTACAGAGGGGGTCGGGGATCCCGGCCCTGACGGGGCGTACATCGGTTGGGCGGACCGCCTGGCGGTCCTTCTCTCGGATCAGCAGGCCGAAGGTGACTTCCGCTATGCGAACCTCGCGGTCAGGGGCCGGCTCCTGGACCAGATCGTCGAGGAGCAGGTGCCCCGGGCGAAGGAGCTCGCCCCCGCCCTGGTGACGTTCTGCGCCGGCGGCAATGACATCCTGCGGCCCGGTTCGGATCCGGACGCGGTCGCCGAGCGCTACGAGGCGGCGGTCGCCGATCTGCGGCAGGAGGTCGGCACGGTCCTGCTCTGCACCGGCTTCGACACCCGCGGCATCCCCGTCCTCAAGCATCTGCGCGGCAAGATCGCCACGTACACGGCGCATGTCCGGGCCATCGCGGACCGGCACGACTGCCCGGTCCTGGACCTGTGGTCGCTGAAGTCGGTGCAGGACCGGCGGGCGTGGAGCGATGACCGGCTGCATCTGTCCGCGGACGGCCACACCCGGGTGGCGCTGCGCGCGGGGCAGGTGCTCGGGCTGCGGGTGCCGGCCGATCCGGACCAGCCGTGGCCGCCGGAGGCGGAGCGGTCGGCCGCCGAGGCGCGGCGGGACAACATTCACTGGGCGCGGGAGCATCTGGTCCCGTGGATCGGGCGCCGGCTGCGCGGTGAGTCGTCCGGTGACCATGTCGAGCCCAAGCGGCCGGATCTGCTGCCGCTCTAGGGATCCCGTCCAGAGGGCTCTCACCTCTGGACGGCCGGGGCGTCAGCGGCCCAAGGCGTGCCAAAGGCCCCGTTTCCGCCGATGCGGAGCGGGGCCTCAGTGGGCGAGCGAGGAGTACGGCAGGTCCGCCCAGACGACCCGGCCCCGACCGCTGTCGGCGGGCCGCGATCCCCAGCTGTCGGAGAGTGCGCCGACGAGGAACAGTCCTCGTCCGCACTCCTTGTCCACGCTGCCGGGCTGGACGTGCGGCGCCGAATCCTCCGGGCCGCCCTGGTCCGTGATCTCTATGCGTATGTGCGCCCCGAAGAGGGCGAGTTCGCAGCCGACCTTCTCGCTGTCGGTGTGCCGCACCGCGTTGGTGAACAGCTCGGAAACCACCAACTCCACGTCGTCGCGGACGTGTTGGGCCGCGCCCCACTCGTGCAGCAGCGCACTGACGCGTCTGCGCGCCTCGGGAACGGACGTGCGTCGCGCCGGCAAGTGGAACGCGTCCTGCGGGTACTGGGCGACAAAGCCGCCACAGCGCCCTAACGAGGGAGCGTTGTTGGAGGAAGCCACTCCGTAACTATGTGCGATGCCGGTCACCGATGGCAAGGATCACTCTGCAATTTGCAGAATCGTAAGGTGCAGTCTGTTCGTGCTGTTGACGGCATGACACACTGCTGACCACTGAAGTCAGTTGGAGGCGATCGGACGTGGCGGACCCACGGTCGGCAGGTGCACCGACCGTCCTGCGGGTGGTGCTCGGCAAGCGACTGCAGGACCTGCGCGAGAAGGCGGGGATCTCCTTCGAACGGGCCGCCGCGGCCCTCGACGTGACCCACGCCACCATACGGCGCATGGAGAAGGCCGAGGTCGGCCTCAAGCTCCCCTACGTCGAGAAGCTGCTGGCGACCTACGGTGTCACCGACGAGGACGAGATCGAGGGCTTTCTCTCCCTCGCGCGCGAGGCCAACAAGCCCGGCTGGTGGCACCGTTTCCGGGACGTCCTTCCCGAGTGGTTCAGCGCGTTCGTCAGCCTGGAGAGTGAAGCCAACCTCATCCGGGCCTACCAACCGCACTACGTCCCCGGCCTGTTGCAGACCGAGGACTACGCCGCCGCCGTCCTGCGGGCCGGCATGCCGCACGCCTCCGCGGCGGACATCGACCGCATCGTCGCGCTGCGCATGGAGCGCCAGTCGCTGCTGACCCGTGAGGGCGCACCGATGCTGTGGGTGGTCATGGACGAGACCGTGCTGCGGCGGCCGATCGGCGGGGCCCAGGTGATGCGCGACCAGATCACCCGGCTGATGGAGGCCACCGCACTGCCGAACGTCCGGCTACAGGTCATGCCCTTCGCCGCGGGCCCGCACCCCGCCATGTACGGCCCCTTCCACATTTTCCGCTTCCCGATTCCGGAACTCCCGGACATCGCCTACGCGGAAAGCCTCGTCGGAGCCGTGTACTTCGACCAGCGCAACGACGTCTCGCAGTTCCTGGAGGCCCTGGACCGGATGTGTGCGCAGGCCGCGCCGGCACACACCACCGAGGCCATTCTGGGTGGCTTTCGCAAGGAGATCTGAACCATGGATCGCATACGCATCTACAACGGCATGCCCGCCAAGGAACTGGGCACTGAGGGCTGGCACAAGCCGTGGAGCGGCGGAAACGGCGGCGAGTGCGTCGAGGCCATGCGGCTGGGCGACGGCCGGATCGCGCTGCGCCAGTCGACCGACCCGGACGGGCCGGCGCTGATCTACACCCACCACGAAATGGTGAGTTTCATCGAGGGCGCGAAGGCCGGCCACGCCGACTTCCTGCTCTCGGCGGCGCCGGGCCGGCGCACCGAGCGGAGGACGGCATGAGCGAGCAGGACCTGCCCCCGGGCGCGCCGGAGGGTACGTTCCATGAGATCGGACCGTACGTCCAGGGGCCGGAGCCCTCGGGCTTCGCGGCCGAGGAGATCGACACCAGCCGGCCGCATCCGGCCCGGATGTACGACTACTACCTCGGCGGCTGGGACAACTACGAGGTCGACCGGGTGGCCGCGGAGCGCGTCATCGAGGTCCATCCCCAGGTCGGGCTCAGCGCCCGCGCCAACCGCGCCTTCATGCGGCGGGCGGTGCGCGACCTGGTCGCCGGCGGCATCCGCCAGATCATCGATATCGGCACCGGCATCCCCACCTCCCCCAACACCCACGAGGTGGCCCGGGAGACCGCGCCCGACACCCGGGTCGTCTACGTCGACAACGATCCGATCGTCGCCACCCACGCCGGCGCCCGGCTCACCAACACCGAACGCACCGGATTCGTGCTCGGCGACGTCCGCGACCCCAAGGCGCTGCTCGACCACCCCACCGTCCGGGAACTGATCGACTTCGACCGGCCGGTGGCGCTGCTGCTGGTCGCCGTACTCCACTTCGTCCGGGACGACGAGGACCCTGCCGGCCTCATCGCCGCCCTTGCCGAGGCGCTGCCGGCCGGCAGCCACCTCGTCCTGTCGCATGCGACCGGTGAGCCTTACGAGGCCTATGAGGCGGGCCGCATCAACGAGCAGGCACGCGACGGCGTGGTGAACGTCTACAAGAGCGCCACCGCTCCTCTCAACCTGCGGTCGAAGACCGAGATCGAGCCGCTCTTCGGGCCGTTCGCCCTGCTGGAGCCGGGAGTGGTGCGGGTGCCGCTGTGGCGCCCGGACGGCCCGGTGCCCGGTGCGCTGGAACTCAACAACACCATTTTCTACGGCGGGGTGGGCCGCAAGGGCTGACCGGCCGGGCCCGCGGGCCCGGCCGGCGGTTCCCGCCCGGCGCGCTACGCGTCCGCGGGGGAGACCCGGGCGTCCGGCGGGCCCGCGAGCCGCTGCCCGCCGCCGGGCGGTGCGGCGGCGGTGGCCGGCGCCGCCGAGGTGAGGGGCGGCGCCGTGGTGCTGAGGGCCGGGCGCAGGTCCTCCGGTCCGGCGAGGCGGGTGTGGGTGCCCGGCGAGGTGCAGGCGTACGCCCCGGCGACCGCCCCCAGGCGCGCGCACTCGTCGAGGTCCCGGCCCGCCAGCCGGCCGTAGAGAAACCCGCAGGTGAAGGCGTCGCCCGCGCCATTGCTGTCCACAACAGGGCCGGGCGGTACCGCGGGCGGGACCAGGCGTGGGGTGCGGTCGTCGGCGGTGAGGAGGTAGGCGCCGCCCGCCCCGGCCATCGCGATCACCGCCTCGGCCCGTCCCTCGTGCAGGATCTCCCGCATGACGGAGCCGATCCGTTCCCCTGCCCCCGCCGTACTGAGGAACACCAGGTCCGAGCGGAGCGCGAACTCGCGGTGATGGTCCGTCAGCCCGTCCCAGTCGTGCAGATCCGTGGAGACGGGGATGCCCAGAGCCTCGATGTCGTCGTAGAGGAACCGGGCGAAGTGCATGATCGACAGATGGACGTGCCGGGCCCGGCGCAGCGGCGGGAGGTAGTGCTCGGGCGGCATCCGCAGGTCGAGCGGGTCGCGGCCGTCGTAGAACGACATCCGGCGGCCGTCGGAGGCCACCAGGTTGACCGCCCGCCGGGTGCCGTGCGGCGAGAGCAGCGGCCGGAAGTCGACGCCGGTACCGGCCAGCCGCTCACGGACCAGGCTGCCCGCATGGTCGTCGCCGAGGAAATCCACGAATCCCGTGGTGAGCCCGAGTGCCGCGCAGCCGAGCGCGACGCCGGTGCCGGTGTGTCCCGCCCCTTCGTGAAGAGGGGGGACCGCATAGGAGTCGGCGAGCGGTACGGGCAGCGCGGCGACCGACACGTTGGTGTCCACGCCCGACCCGCCGACGACGAGTACGTCGTATGCGTCATACGGCTCAGAAACCTGCTGGAATGTCACAAGCGTCCCTGAATCCCTTGCTGGTGAGGCGAATCCCTTGCTGGTGGAACCGTTTGCGGACGAGGTGCGTCCGCTGCCGGGAGTCTAGACGCACACTCGGCTCATCACGGGATGGCAGGGACTCCGGTGACACGAGGGAGAAAAGGGGCCGCAAGAAGCCGCGCCGGTGATCAGTGGCCGGCGTGGAACGGGCGGGAGCGAGAGGGAGTGGCGAACATGGCGGATATGACGGAGAACTCCCGGGGCGGGCGCACCGCGATCGTGATCGGTGGTGGGCTGGCCGGGATGCTGGCCGTCACCGCCCTGGTCGGACAGGCCGACGCGATCACCGTCGTCGAGCGCGACCGCTACCCGGCGGGGCGGGCCTTCCGCAAGGGCGTCCCGCAGGCCCGCCATCTGCACATCCTCCTCAGCGGTGGTCAGCGCGCGCTGGAGGAGCTGCTGCCCGGGACGGTCACCGCGCTCAGCGAGGCGGGCGCGCGCAGCCTGTATCTGCCGCGCGATCTGCTCACCCGTACCCCCACGGGCTGGCAGCGCCGCTTCGACGAGCGCCGGCATCTCACGCTGAGCGTCACCCGTCCGGTGCTGGACTCGGTGGTCCGGGAGCGGGCACTGCGGGCCGCGGCGGGCTCGGCCACCCGGGTGAGGGTCCTGGAGGCGACCGAGGCCATCGGTCTGACCGGGGACGCCGGCCGGGTGACCGGCGTACGTGTCCGGTCACGGGACGGTGAGCCGGGCGCGCGGTCCGAGCGGGAGCTGCCGGCCGGTCTCGTGGTGGACGCCTCGGGCCGTGGCTCGCGCACCCCCCAGTGGTTCGCCGGACTGGGCCGGGCCGCGCCGCAGGAGGAGACCGTGGACGCGGGGCTGGCCTATGCCACCCGGATGTACCGCCCCAAGGACCCGGCCACCGCGCCCGACGCGGGCGTCAATGTGCCCGGCTGGCCCCAGTGCCCGCGCGGCGCCGCGTACGTGCCGGTCGAGGACGGCAACTGGCTGCTGACGCTGTCCGGGGTACGGGGGCACCACCCGCCGACGGACGCGGCGGAGTTCACCGCCTTCACCGCCACCATCGGCGACCCCTACGTCCATGAACTGCTCGCCCGGGCCGAACCGCTCTCGTCGGTCCACGGCTTCCGCGATACCTGCAACCGCCGCCGCCACTACGAGCGGCCCGGCGCCCTCCCCGAGGGGTTCCTCGTCCTCGGGGACGCCGGCTGCACCTTTAATCCCGTCTACGGCCAGGGCATGTCGGTCGCCGCACTCGGCGCGCTGGCCGTGCGCACCACGTTCGCCGAGGGCGGCGGTCTGCGCCCGGGGCTCGCCGCGGAGGCGCAGCGGGCGGTGGCCCGCGCCGCGGAACCCGCCTGGCTCGCCACGGTCGGCTCGGACCGCCCGTACGCGAGCCCCGACGGCACCGAGGCGGGGCCCGGGGAGCGGCTGACCACGTGGTACCTCGACCGGCTCTCCGCCCGTGCCGCGATCGACCCGGTCGTCGGGGCGGCCTTCCGGGACGTCTTCTGCCTCACCGCGCCGCCCACCCGCCTGGTCGCCCCACGGGTCTTCCTGCGCACGGTCTTCCTGCCCCGCCGCCCCGGGCTCCCCGGCCCGCCCGCGGTCGTGGAAAGGGTGTGAGGGCGGCCTGCCCGGCCCCGCTCCCCTGGACGCGTCCGAGTTGCCGGGCCGGCCCGTATCTGCGGTGGTGCCCGGCAAAGGTCACACCGTTACTCCGGAATGTCACGGCCGGTCGCGCCGTTGCAGTCTGCGGGTGATGGTGTGGAGAGTCCGGGTGTCGTGGTGCGGAAACCGTACGGCGGCGCCGTGTGGCGCGGCGTACCGGAACCCGCCGTCCACGCGGCCCGTTCACTTCGCGACTACCCCGACCATGGAGGTGCCGTGACCGGTTCCAGACCCCGTCGCTCCCGACTCTCCGCGCTGCGGCCGGCGGCGTTCGGCGCCGTGCCCACCGGGGAGCGGCTGGCCAGGCTGCGCAGGTCGCCCCAGTTCGTGGACGGCCAGTTCCGCAATCCCGTGGAGACCAGGCAGCTGCTCCACGGCTCCGCGCTGCCGATGGCACGTACCCAGTTGAGCCGGGAGGGACGGCGGCGCCGGGCGCCGCTCGGCCGGATCCCGGTCTACCGCCCGACCGCCGCGGACGGGACGGAGCCGCCCGCCTCCGGGCTGCGGCTCACCTGGATGGGTCATTCGAGCGTGCTGGCCGAAATAGACGGTCAGCGGGTGCTCTTCGACCCCGTCTGGAGCGAGCGCTGCTCACCGTTCACCTGGGCGGGCCCCAAGCGGATGCACCCGGTCCCCATCGGGCTGGACGAGCTGGAGCCGGTCGATGTCGTGGTGATCTCCCATGACCACTACGACCATCTCGACATGCCGACGGTCCAGAGCCTGACCGGCACCGGAGCGGCCTTCGTCGTCCCGCTCGGCGTCGGCGCCGACCTGGAATTCTGGGGTGTGCCCGCGGAGCGGATCACCGAGCTCGACTGGCACGAGTCCGCACGGGTGGGCGGGCTGACCCTCACCGCCACCCCCGCACAGCACTTCTGCGGCCGCGGCCTGCGCGGCCCGCAGCACACCCTGTGGGCCTCCTGGGTGGTCGCGGGACCCGGCCACCGGATCTTCCACAGCGGCGACACCGGCTACTTCCCCGGCTTCGCGGAGATCGGCGCGGCATATGGCCCGTTCGACGCGACGATGATCCAGATCGGCGCCTACAGCGACTTCTGGCCGGACATCCACATGGACCCCGAGCAAGGGGTGCAGTCCCACCTCGACCTGCAGCGACAAGAGCCCGGCGGCGTGCTGCTGCCGATCCACTGGGGCACGTTCAACCTCGCACCGCACCCGTGGGCCGAGCCCGCCGAGTGGACCCTGACCGCCGCCCAGAAGGCCGGGGTCACCAGTGCCCATCCCCGGCCCGGAGAGCCGTTCGAGCCCACCGATCCTCCGGCCGTCTATCCGTGGTGGCGGGCGATCGCCGTGCCCCCCGTCCAAGGGTGGCCCACCTGGCCGGCGGCGGTTTCCCCCACCGACGTGGATCTCGTCGCGGACCGCTGAGGCGGCAGCGGAGTGCCGCACCGTGGGACCGGCCTGCCGAGTTCCTTCCAACTGGCCCTCCATGAACGAGAGTTCGGATTGCCTCGTACTGGCGTACGCAAGGCGCCCACTCAAGGAGGTGGCGAGGGGTAGCGAAACCCCGAAGTGGGCCCGGACCCCACCCGTGCAACAACTAGCGTGCGTGCTCCGCGAACTGCCACGGCCGATCCGGAGGGCGCCGATGCCTACCGCATTCCCCCAGGGGAACCAGACGTTCCAGGAGGCTCACAGATCCCCAGGGCCCCAGGGTTCCCCGGGGGCAGTCCCCGTCCCCGCCTCCGCCCGGCGGCGGGAGCGTGAGGGCGGACGACACGGTCGGGCCTCGTTCCCCGAATCCGCTGCCGACTCGGCGATACGGACCCGCCTGGTCCGGCTCGCTGCCGTCCCCTGCCTCCTGGTCGCCGTCATCTGCACGGGCGCCGCCGCCTTCGTGGTGCAAACCGGCGGCGCCCGGCTCACCGGCCGCGAGTGGGTGGTGCTGTGCGGCGGTCTCGCGCTGGTCTGCGTCATCGTGCTCACCGCGAGCGCCGCTGCCAACGCCGAGGCCCGCGCCACCGTGACCCGCTACGCCCGGCTGCGCCAGGTCTGCGCCCGCAGCCAGTCCGACCTGTACGACCTGCTGGACCGCGTACGGCAGGGCGAGTGGATCCAGCGCCGCGAGCCCGAACCGGGCGTGGTACCCACCGGTGACACGCTCGACCTGCTCGCCCACGAGGTGGCCGCCGCGGGCCGGGCCGCCGAGTCCGCCGTCATCGACGCGGTCGCCATCGCCCGCAGCAACGCCAGCGGCAGCGAGCAGAAGGTCGAGGTGTTCGTGAACCTCGCCCGCCGGCTGCAGTCCCTGGTCCACCGCGAGATCGAGCTGCTGGACGAGCTGGAGAACCAGGTCGAGGACCCGGACCTGCTCAAGGGCCTGTTCCACGTCGACCACCTGGCCACCCGGATCCGCCGGCACGCCGAGAACCTCGCGGTACTCGGCGGCGCCATCTCGCGCCGCCAGTGGAGCCGCCCGGTGTCCATGACCGAGGTACTGCGCTCCTCGATCGCCGAGGTCGAGCAGTACCCGAGGATCAAGCTGGTGCCGCCGATCGAGGGCACCCTGCACGGACACGCCGTCGCCGATGTCATCCACCTGCTCGCCGAACTCGTCGAGAACGCCTCGATCTACTCCGCCCCGCAGACCCCGGTCCTGCTGCGCGCCCAGCTCGTCACCGCGGGTCTCGCGGTCGAGGTCGAGGATCGCGGCCTGGGCATGTCGGCGGACGAGCAGGCGCGGATGAACGCCCTGCTGGCCGACCCCGAACACATCGATGTCGCCGAGCTGTTGAGCGACGGCCGGATCGGACTGTTCGTGGTCTCCTCGCTCGCGCGGCGGCACGGCATCGTGGTGCGGCTGCAGAGCAATATCTACGGCGGTGTGCAGGCCGTGCTGATCGTGCCCCAGGAACTGCTCGGCGAGGAACCGGCCGAGGGGGACGCGGAGGGAGCGGAGGGGCCGCGCGCCTCATCGCCGGACACCGGCCCGGCGCGCGAGCACGACGGGGGCTACGCCGACGGCTTCGTCGACGGCCCTGACGCCCCCGACGGGGCCCATACGCGTCACGAACACCCCCGCGATCACACCTCCGTGGAGCCTCCCGAGCGCCATGACCCAGGAGTGAGCCCCGGCCGCCGCACCGTGGCCATCCCCAGCCCCGCTCCCGCCCCCGACACGCTCGACACGGCACCGCGCGGATACGGCGACGGTACGGCCCCGGCTTCGGCCCCGGTTCCGGCCCCGAGGCCCCTCCCGGCGGACACCGATCCCGTCTCCGGTCCCGACGCCGGTGCCGCGCGTCGCCGGCTGGTCCGCGCAACGGGTTACTGCACCCCCGACGTCCGCCTGTCCGCCGCGCGGCTGCCCGAGCCGCAGACCTCCGACGCCGCTCCGGCCGGCCGCGCCGCCGATCCCGGCCCGGTCGTGCTTCCGCCCGCGCCGTCTGCCGTGGACAACAGCGCCCGCCCGCGGCTGCCCCGGCGGCACAAGCAGACGCACCTCGTTCCCGAGCTGCGCGGCGACCCGATCCTGCCCTCCGCGACCCCTCGCACGGGGCCCGAGCCCGAGCACGACCCCGGCCTGATGGCCGCCTTCCGGCGCGGCTTCAGCCTCGCCGACGACACCTATGCCGGCGACACCGCCGGCGGTAACGGCACCACGGCCCACGGCGGCGACACCAGCAGCCCGGCCGGCAACGACCTGCTCTACGACCGTGACCACGATGCCACGATGGCCCGCCCCCGAGGAGACGACCGCAACCATGGTGAGTGATGTGCGTGCGCAGGCGCATTCGCAGCTGCAGTCAAGCCAGCACACCGACCTGTCCTGGCTGCTGACCGGGCTCGTACAGCGGGTGCCGCACGCCCGGAGCGCGCTGCTGCTGTCCTCGGACGGCCTGGTGAAGGCCGCCCACGGCTTCGACCCGGACAGCGCCGACCACATGGCCGCCCTGTCCTCCGGCCTCTACTCCCTCGCCCGCAGCGCCGGTGTGCGCTTCGGGGATGGCGACGAAGTGCTGCAGGTGGTGGTCGAGCTGGAGTCCACCCTCCTGTTCGTCTCCACCGCCGGATCGGGCGCGTGCCTGGCCGTGCTCGCCGGCCGCGAAGCCGATGTGGCGGTACTGGGCTACGAGATGTCGATGCTGGTCAAGAGCGTCCGGCCCTATCTGTCCACCCCCGCACGCCACCAGACGCCCGCGGGCGGTCGTTGACCATGACCGTGCGTCGCCGATGGCGGCAGGGCGGAGAGCCGTGGTATGACGACGCGGCGGGCCGGCTGGTCCGCCCGTACACCGTCAGCAACGGCCGGACCCGTCCGACGGCGCACTTCGACCTGCTGACCATGGTGATGGCCACCGGCCGGCGGCCCGTTTCCTGCCAGGGCCCCGACTACGCCCAGGTGCTGAGGCTGTGCGGCGGGCCGGTCTCCGTCGCGGAGATCGCCGCCCACATACGGCTGCCCGCCGTGGTCACCAAAGTGCTCCTCGCCGACCTCGTCGACTGCGGGGCGCTCACCGCGCGGGCCCCCGCGGCCGTTTCGGCAGGGCCCGCGTCCCGTACCGACCGAGCCCTGCTGGAGGCGGTGCTGAATGGACTTCGCAAACGACTGTGACCCCCACACCCCGGGGGACACCTCGACCGACCTCTTCCCCACCGCGCTCAAAATCCTGGTCGCGGGGGGCTTCGGGGTCGGCAAGACGACCTTTGTCGGCGCGGTGAGCGAGATCGAGCCGCTGAGCACGGAAGAGCTCCTGACCCAGATCGGTGTGGGTACGGACGATCTGGCGGGTGTCGAGAACAAGGACACCACCACCGTCGCCATGGACTTCGGCCGGATCACGCTCAGCCCCGAGCACGTCCTCTATCTCTTCGGGACGCCGGGGCAGCAGCGCTTCTGGTTCATGTGGGACGAGCTGTCCAACGGTGCGCTCGGCGCGGTCATCCTCGCCGACACCCGGCGCCTGGACCAGTGCTTCGCGGCCGTCGACTTCTTCGAACGGCGCGGCATCCCCTTCATCGTCGCCGTCAACGAGTTCGACGGCTCCTACCACTACGACCCGGACGAGGTCCGCACCGCCATGGACATCTCTCCCCATATCCCCGTCGTGCTCTGCGACGCCCGCCGGTGCGGCTCGGCCACCCACGTCCTGGTCTCGCTCGTCCAGCATCTGCTCACCCCCGCCCTCGCCGCGACCCCGGAGCTGCCGTGAACCACCCCGCCTCCCGCGTCCCCTACCTCTCCTACGATCCGACGCGCCATCTGCTGCTCACCCCGCAGGACGACGAGGCCCCGGCGCGGGTCGCCCGGCTGCGTGCCCTGGGGATCGGGGAGTCCCCGCTGCCCGCCTTCGACGAGTTCGCCCGCAAGCTCGCCCGGACCACCCGGGCGCCGTACTCGATGGTCAACTTCATCGACGAGCGCCGGCAGTACTTCGCCGGCCTCTACACCCCCGCGCAGGACCGGGCCGTCGAGCTGGGGCCGGCCCCCGCCAGCGCCCAGCCGGGCCGGGTGATGGACCGTGACCACGGGTACTGCCCGCATGTCATCGTTCGCCGGAAGGCCCTGGTGCTGGAGGACGTCTGCGACTATCCGCGGTTCGCCGGCAACCCCGTCGTGGACGAGATCGGCATCCGCTCCTATCTGGGTGCGCCGCTGATCGACCGTACGGGGACGGCGCTGGGCACCGTCTGCGTCGTGGACCTCGAACCGCGTCCCTGGGGCCGGGAGGGGCTGGAGACCATCAAGGCGATGGCCGCCGAACTCGTCGAGCAGATCCACCGTATGGAGAAGCAGCAGAGCGACGCCTGAGGAGGCGCACGGGGAGGCCTCGCCCGGAGCGCGCCTCCCCGGTCCGGAATCCGGCCCCGGTGCCCGGCGCGTCCGGCTCCAGGAGAGACATCCCCTGGAGCCGGACGCCCGGCCCGGGGCCGCGGCATCGGCCGGCTGGCCGTGACCGCGTACCCCGTGACCCAGGCTGCCGCTCATCTCGGCCCGACGCACCGGGAGCGTCCGGGCACCGGGCCGGTGCGCTGGCCCGGCACCGTGGCCGTGGTGTCCTCGCCCCGCCCGGCGGGTGCCGGTACCTCCGCGGGGGTGTCGCCCTCCTCGGGCCACTCCGAGGGCTCCAGTCGCAGCAGGTCCGCCAGCCGGCTGGACCACTCGCCCCGTGCCTGCCCCAGGGCCAGCTCGCCCAGGCGCAGCAACTGGATGTCGGAGGTGCCGGCCGGCGCGAAGATGTGGTGGGCGTCGCGCAGGAAGCGCTCCACCGGCCGGTCGGTGAACAGCCCGCAGGCGGCGTGGATGTCCATCGCGTCGCGCGCCGACTCCAGTGCCGACTCCACATTGACCAGCTTGGCGTTCATCAGCTCCGCATCGCACGGCAGCCCCTGGTCGAGGAGGTGCACCGCGTGGTATGCGGACAGCCGGGACAGCAGCAGCCGCGACTGGATCCGGCCGAGCTTGAGCTTGATGTTGCCGAGATCGGCCAGCGGTTTGCCGTAGCGCTGCCGCCCGGCGCAGAACGCCGTGGTCTCGTCCAGCACCGCCTGATGGATGCCCAGCGAGACGGCGGTCAGATTCGGCCGTCCGTACAGCACGCTGGAGGAGTAGGCGACCGACAGTCCGTCGCCCTCCCGGCCCAGCAGATTCGCCGCCGGAATACGGCAGTTGTCGAAGAACAGCTCGCCGAAGCTGAAGCCGTGCAGCCCCATCGCGGGCTGCTGCGAGCCGACCCGGAAGCCCGGGCGGTCGGACTCGACGAGGAACGCCGACAGGCCTCTGGAGCCCTCGCCGGTGCGGGCCACCACGCCGTGGAGGTCGCCGACGTGACTGTTGCCGACGTAGACCTTCCGGCCGTTGAGGACGTAGTTGTCGCCGTCGCGAACGGCGGTGGTGGTCATGCCCAGCACATGGCCGCCGGACTGCGGTTCGGTGACCGCGATGGTCGGCAGGCAGTCGCCGGCGGCTATGGCCGGCAGCCAGGTCTTCTTCTGCTCCTCGCTGCCGAAGTGCACGATCTTCGCGACGCCCAGCTGCGACGCCTGCACCATGGCGCCCATCGCGGCGCTCACCCGGGAGAGCTCTTCGATGATCAGGGTCTTGGCGACATGGCCGGCTCCCATTCCGCCGTAGGCGCGGTGCACGGTCGCACCTATCCAGCCCTGCCGCGCGATCAGGCGCGAGAGGTCATGGCAAACGGAACGGTTCGCCTCCATTTCTGCCACCCGGGGGCGGACCTCCCTCTCGGCGAACTCCCGCACCTGGTGCCGGAGTACCTCATGCCGCTGGTCCGTGAAGTAGCGATGCAAGACGAGCCCCTCCTTGGCGATCTCCCCCGTGCTGGTCGCATCACGCCTCGGACGACACCCGGTGGTGCCGTCGCAGCGAACGTTCCGGAAAGTGATCTTTCGCTTACCCCGTGCAATACCCGTTGGCATACCTACTGCGGGGCGCATAAAACATCAACTGGGCGCATTTAAGTGGTGAGTTGAGGCGCGCAGTGGAGGCGCACCACCCCCTGTTCGAGGATGTGTGCGGCGCGATTCCGAGGGCTGCGGAATCGCGCCACCCCACGCCTCCCGCCCCGCTCCGGCGGGGTGTCGCGGATCAGTGTGAGACGTCGCAGCAGGACTCGCGGCGCTGCTGCCGGCCCACCTCCAGCCAGTCGGTGCCGGCCGAGCGCAGCGACCGGGCGGCGGGGGCCGGGAAGGAGCCGGTCAGCTCCCGCTGTGTGAACAGCCGTCCGCCGCGCAGGACCGCCGAGGTCCGCACCAGCGCGTCGAAGTCCCGGAACGGGTCGCCGTCCACCAGCGTCATATCGCCGAGCTTGCCGACCTCCAGCGTCCCCAGATCCCGCTCTGCACCGAACACCCGGGCGGGCAGCGCGGTCGCCGTGCGCAGCGTCCGGCTCACGCTGAGGCCGCCGCGGTGCAGCGCCCGCAGGCACAGATGCAGGCCCAGTCCCACCGGCACCAGGGGCTGGTCCGTACCGAGCGCGACCAGCCCGCCGCCCGCCAGCACCCGCCGGTAGAGGCCGACCTCGGTGTCGATATCGGCCAGCTGTGCCGGAGTGGGGCGATGCCCGGCGTTCTCCCGTACGAGCGCGGTGTCCCAGGGCGGCATCAGCCGGGTGACCCGCACATCGTCGGCCAGCGCCGGATCGTCACCCAGCAGCGCGGCCGCGGAGAACGGCGTGGCGAGGAGATGGAAGCCGGTGCCGGTGTAGACCTCCTCGACGTCCTGGTAGGCGTGCCCGGAGCCGCTGACGGCATGACCGAACTCCAGTCTTTGAGTGGCCTGCAGATGCGTCGTCAGGTCCTGGCCGAGCTGGACTCCCGGGGTGAGCAGATGGCTCCCGGCCCGGACCCCGAGCCGCTGGTGCGCGAAGCGCGCGGCCTCTTCCATCACCCAGCCCGGCGCCCGTACATAGGTCTTGACGAAATCCCAGTCCAGGGCCGCGCCGCGCGCCAGCGAGCGGCGCAGCCCCGCCCGGGTGCGGTGCGCCCGCCCCATGCTGTACGCGACCCGGGCGCCGTCCAGCAGCTCGCCGCAGGTCAGCAGGCGCGGCCCGGCGAGTGCGCCGGCCGCCACCGCCTCCCGGAGGCGGGCCTGTTCATAGGAGAAGCCCCCGCAGGAGACCGCGGTGGTGATGCCGTAGGCGAGCTGCAGCGCGGTCTGCCGCCCGCCGTAGGTCGTCTGCCAGGGGTGGGTGTGAGCGTCCCAGAGTCCGGGCAGCACGGTCTGCCCGGAGGCGTCCACCCGGCGGGCGGCGCCGGACCGGCCCGGGCGGTGCGCCTCCACCGCGGTGATCCGCCCGTTGCGCACCACCACATCGACGTCCTCCCGTACCTCGTCGCCGGTGCCGTCCCAGAACCGGCCCGCGTGCACCACGGTGTCCCGGGCGCGCGCGGGGCGGAGCCCGAGGGACAACGGGACGGTCCGTGCCGTGCCACCGGACACCCCGATCAGCCGCAGCTTCCCGGCCGAGAGATACAGGAGCGTGCCGGAGTCCCCGGACCACGACGGATGGTCGGCGCTCTCCTCCGTCAGCTGCCGCGGCGCACCGTCCGGCGTGCCGTCGGGCCGCACCGGCAGTACCCACAGCGCGGACTCGACGATCATGGCCAGCCAGTGCCCGTCGGGCGACCAGACCGGCCCGGAGTCATAGCGGTCGGCGATCGACACATGCTCGGCGACCGGGTACAGCCGGTCCTTGCCGGTCCCGGTGTCGACGATCCGGATGACGTTGTAGCCCTCGCGGAAGCGGCGGTTGAGGCGGGTGCGGTCGCAGTACGCCAGGTAGCGCCCGTCCGGTGACCAGCTGGGACGGCCGGGCAGCCCGCCGGCGCCCATCGGTGCGGCCAGTACCTTCTCCGCGCCGTCGGGCAGTGTCCGTACGACCAGATTTCCGGACATGTCCAGAGCGGCCAGCCGTCCGCCGTCCGGCGACAGCGCGGGCTGCACCCGGCCGCCGGTGGCCAGCACCGTCTCCTCACCGGAGGCGAGAGCGCGGCGGCGCACCGCGAACAGCCCGTCCCGGTCGTCGGCGTAGAGCAGCGCCCGCCCGTTGCGGGACCAGCTGGGCGCCAGGACGTAGCGGGTGGCAGCGGACCGGACGATCCTGCGCGCGGTGCCGCCGCCCGAAGTGGGCGCGATCCAGAGGCCGTTGAGCGCGGCGAAGGCGACCTCGCCGCCGTCGGGCGAGAGCGCGGGCAGGTGCACCCCGCGCACCGGACCGGCGGCCGTCCGTTCGAAGCCGTAGTCCTTGACGCGGTAGCGGGGGCGGTCCAGCGGCAGCCGTGCGGTGAACGGGATGGTCTCGGCGTGCTGCGGGGCAGCGGGCCGGACGATCCGGAACTGTCCGCCGACGGTCAGCAGCAGCTCGTCCCGCGAGACCCAGCGCGGCGGCACCGGCTCCACATCGCCGTCGACCGCGACCCGGCCGCCGTCCACCACCAGCGCGCAGGTGGGCCCCGGACGGTCCGTGGTCCGCAGATAGGCGAGCCGCCCCGTGGGGGACAGCGCCGGCGCCAGCACCTGTGCGGTCGCCGTCTCGGTGTGCTCGGTGCGCACCGCACCCCGCCCGTCGGCCGGCGCCGAGGCGACGGTGCGGGAGACCAGCGCCGCGCCCGCCACCCGCCCCCGTACGAACACGATCCGCGTGCCGTCCGGCGACCAGCAGGGGTCGAAGTCCTCCCAGGCGGCGTCCTGGTGCGGGCCCTCCTGACCGGGCAGCCCGGTCACCCGGGTCAGCTTCTTCGTCGTCACCTCCAGCACCCAGATCCGGTACGGGCTGCCGGCCACCGCGTCCCCGCCCCGCTCCGAGGCGAAGGCGATCCGGGTGCCGTCGGGTGACCAGGCGGGGCCCCGGTCGTCCCACGGGCCGTCGGTCAGCTGCCGCAGACCGGAGCCGTCGGCGGCGAGCGTCCACAGATGGAAGGCGCCGCCCCGGTAGGCACAGACGGCGATCCGGCGGCCGTCGGGGGAGTGCACCGGACGGGTGGGCTCCAGATCGGGCGGGGTCAGCGCCACCGCGTCGCCGCCGGCCCGCGGCAGGGACCACAGGACGTTCTGGACCTCGGCGACCAGCCGGTCACCGGCCGGGGAGAGCGAGGCGGCGCCATTGGTCGCGGCCGTGAAGGACAGGGCGGCACCGCTCGCACCGGCGTCCTGCGCCCAGGCGCCGGCAGCCGTGACACCGGCCAGACCCGCCGCCGCGGCGGCCGAGGCGGTGCCCTGCAGAAATCTGCGGCGGGACAGCGGCGCGGGGAGAAGGGGGGAGTTCTCGAAATGATCCTCGGAACGGTCCTCGAAACGATCCGTGGTGTCCAACGTTCCTCCTGCGAAAGGGGGTTGCGGCACAGAGTCATCAAAGAACCGGCTGATCGTGTCACGCCGCCCGGGGACGGGGGCAACCACGCCACGCGCGCCCCATGGCGCACCGCCGCCCCGCGCGCAAGAGTGGGCGCCGACGATTCGTCAGCCACCGCCCGTCAGCCACCGCCCCGGCAGTCAGGAGACGACGCCATGCAGGCCATGCAGCAGGACTTCCACCAGGCCCCGGACGGCGCCCGTATCGCCACCTACACCTGGCTCCCGCCGTCCGGTCACCCGCGCGCCCTGGTGCAGATCGCCCACGGCGCCGCGGAACACGGCCGGCGCTACGACCGCTTCGCACGCTTCCTGACCGGCCACGGCTATGCCGTCCTCGCCTCCGACCACCGGGGGCACGGCGCCACCGCCGCCTCCACCGGCGGCCGCGGGGTGGTCGGCGAGGACGCCTGGCGGGCGATGGTCAGCGACCTCAAGGGCATCGGCGACCATGCGGCCGCCGCCCATCCCGGCGTCCCCCTGGTGCTGCTCGGCCACAGCATGGGCGCGATGCTGGCCCGCGACTACGCCGAGGAGTACGGCGCCGACCTCGCCGGACTGATCCTCACCGGCGCCTTCCGCACCCTGCCAGGACTGGACCCCGAAGGCGCCGTCGACGAACTGGACCAGGAGATCGCCCGGCACGACCGCCGCGCGCTCTCCTCCTTCATCCCGCGCACCTTCAGCTCCTTCAACGATGCCTTCCCCCACCGCACCGGCTTCGAATGGCTCTCCCGCGACGCCGCCGAGGTGGACGCCTACGTGGCCGACGAGGACTGCGGCTTCCCGTTCTGCGCCGGTCTCGCCGCCGACTGGGTACGCGCCATCCGCAAGATCAACGACCCCGCACACCTCGCCCGCATCCCGCGCGGACTGCCCGTGCACCTCGCCGTCGGCGACCAGGACCCCTGCCACCAGCGGATGACATTGATCCACGAACTCCTGGAGGACTTCCGCTACCTGGGCACCCGCGATCTGACCTGGCGGGCCTACCCGGACGCCCGCCACGAGATCCTGAACGAGACCAACCGTGACGAGGTCCAGGACGACCTGCTGGCCTGGCTCGGCAAGCACGTCTGAGCCGCGGACCGGGCCCGGGCCGGGGCCGGGCCGGGGCCGGGCCGGGGCCGGGAACCGGGGCCGCGGCCCGGACGTCAGGACCGCGGCCCTGGTCGCCGGGGCAGACCTGCCCCGGTCGCCGGGTCAGACCTGCCCCGGCTTGAAGACGTCCTGCTCGATGAGGATCTTGTCGATCCGGGCCTTGTCCACCCGGTTCGTCACCTCCTCGACCTCCTGGCGGTCGCGGATGCACTTGGCCAGGGTGAACGCCGAGGACACCACGAAGACCAGACCGATGGCGAGGAAGCCGCGCTCCCAGGGTCCCACCGGCAGTTTGATGATCCCGATCACCAGCGCCGCCAGCGACAGCCCGAAGGAGATCGCGGCCTGGACGAAGAAGGCCGTGGTCGTCGGCCGCTGAATCGATGGAGTAGTCATGCGCGTAGCGTGACGGCGCGGTGACGACGGTGCATGAGTACGGGTACTCATCTCTCCGGTCGGCCGTACGGGCCCCGACGCACCGGTATGGCAGCACCCACCCTCTGACATGCGGTATTGTTCTCGTGCGCGGTCAGCCGGGGATTCCCGGCCGAAACGGGCACCGGGACGTGGCGCAGCTTGGTAGCGCACTTGACTGGGGGTCAAGGGGTCGCAGGTTCAAATCCTGTCGTCCCGACTGGAGTTCTCTCCATTGTCGCAGGTCAGAGCCTTGTTTCACGAGAGTGAAGCAGGGCTCTCGATCGTTTTCCGGGTTCCTCGTGGGCTTTCCGCACCGATGATGATCATGGTCGGCCGGGCGGCTCGCCCGGGTGAACGTCCCGGGTGAAGGGCCGGCGCGGCGTTCTCCCGTCAGCGGTACCGCCTGCGGCCCGGCGTTCTCCGGTCAGCGGTACCGACCGCGCCCCGCCACCGCCGCCAGGGTCAGCGGAACCGTCAGCAGCATGGCGATAAGGAAGAGCTGCCCGTACCTGTGGTCCGCCGCCGTGGTGGCCGTCAGGCTGCTGGCGAGGGCGCTGCCGCCGTAGAGGCTGACCCCGAACATCGCCACGCCGGTGGCCCTGGCCTCCGGGGCGACGGCGATCGCCCACGACTGCAACGTGGTGTGCATGAACGACCAACTGCCGCCCAGCAGCAGTGCGGTGACCGCCAACGCCGGGAGGGACCGGCTCGTCGCCGCGGCGGCATAGGCCGCGGCCGCGGCAGCCCCGCCGACCAGGAGCAGCACTGCCGGGCTCCACCGTCCCACCAGTCTCTTGACCACCTGCGCGAAACCCATGGCCCCCACGCCGTACAGCGCGGACACCGCCCCGGCCACGGCGGTCGGTACGCCCCGGGCCTCCAGCGCGGGCGCCAGGTACGTCAAGAAGCCCAGGAGTACGGCGCCTTCGGTCAGGGCGAGCGCCATCACGAACCACATCCACCGCGACCGCAGCACGATACGGAAGGGCGCCAGCAGGGATCCGGCGGGCTCCCGCTCGGGCTCGGCCAGGTGCCGCAGCGCGTGGGCGAGGTAGGCCGCGACCAGGCCCGGTAGCAGGAACACCGTGCGCCAGCCGGCGTAGTGCGCCAGCGCCCCGGCCACCACCGTGCCCAGCGCGGTCCCCAGCGAGAACGCGGTCATCAGGTCGCTGAGCGGGCGCTGGCGGACCTCGGCGGGCACCACGTCACCGACGTAGCTCAGCGAAGCCGGGACGCAGGCGGCGAAGCAGCCCCCGGCGAGGGCGCGGGCCACGATCAGGATCGTGAGGTCGGGGGCGAGGGCGGACAGCAGCGAGGAGACGGTGCCCGCCGTCAGCGAGAGCCGCATCACCCGCACCCGGCCCAGGCGGTCACTGGCCAGCCCCCACACCGGCTGCATCAGGCCGTAGCACAGGAAGTAGACGCTGGCCGTGAGGACGACCGTGGCCATGCCGGCGCCGAGTTGGGCGGCGATGAGCACCAGCATGGGCGTGATGCAGAAGCGGTCGAAGTTGCTGACGAATCCGGCCGAACGCAGCAGCCAGAGTGAACGGGAGGAGAGGGAGGCGCAGTTGGGGGGTGCGGTGGCGGGGACGGTGGTCACGGGAAGCCGGCTCCTTTCTGTTCTGTGCCCGGGTGGTACCGGGTCCCCTCAAGATCACCACCCTGGCCGTCCGGATGGTCGCCGTAAGCGGTTACGATCGCTCACACCCTTGCCGTGCGCCGCTGTGTGAACACCGTGGCCCGGCGGAGAGGGGAAGGGGGGCGTGATGGGCGGCGGGGTGGAGCGGCCGGCCGGCGGGGGCGGTACGGCGCAAGCCCTGCGCCGGGAGCTCGGCGCGTTCCTGCGCTCGCGCCGGGAACGGCTTTCCCCGACGGAGCTGGGCCTGCCGGTGGGGCCGCGGCGCCGCACCCCGGGCCTGCGCCGCGGCGAGGTGGCCGACCTGGCCGGTATCAGCAACTCCTGGTACGCGTGGCTGGAACAGGGGCGGGTGCGCACCTCCGAGCAGGTGCTGCGGTCCGTGGCGCGGGCCCTGCGGCTGGACGAGGCGGAGACCGCGCACGTCCTGTCGTTCACCGAGGACCCGGCACCGGCCGGGGAGCCGCCGGGCTGGGTCTCGCGCAACCTGTTGTCGCTGGTGGAGTCGGTCTCCCCCAACCCGGCCGCGGTCATCGACCCGCACTGGGACCTGCTGGCCTGGAACGCCGGTTACGCGGCGCTGCTGACCGACCCCGCGCGGCTGCCGCCCAAGCGGCGCAATCTGCCGTGGCTGGTGTTCCGCTGGGCTCCCGCTCGTGGCCTGATCGTCAACTGGGAGGTCGAGGCGCGCTATCTGCTGGGGCAGTTCCGCGCCAACGCGGCCCGCCACCCCGCCGACCGGCGGTACGGCGAGATCGTCGCCGAGATCACCCAGGACGCGGACGCGGCCCGCTGGTACGGCGAGCGGGAGACGGCGGTCTACCGTCCCGCCGTGCGGCACTTCCGGCATCCCACGGCGGGCGAACTGCGCCTGCGCTACGTCAAGTTGGCAGCCGTCGACGAGCCCGGTCATCACCTGCTGTGCTACCTGCCGGATGACCGGGACGCCGAGGCGGCCGTGCGCAGGCTCACCGGGGGCGGGTGAACGCTCAGTCGGGCCAGGACGCGTAGCGGCGCCGGCCGTACAGCAGTGGTCCGGGGCGGAACTCTGCGGGGGCGTCGGTCCACATCACCTCGCCGACGATGTACTTGGTGGCGTGCACGCGCGGGCCGCCCGGAGCCGGGCGGGTCCACGTCCGGGGCGTTGCTGGCGCCTTGCGATCGCACGCACCAGGCGTCGCTCCTTCCTCCACGGAGATCCGTCAGAAGCGCCCTAGCTGTGTTGTCCGGAGAGGTTGGTGACGCGGCTGGCTGGGGTGTGGCCGCTGATTCCGGTGTGGGGTCGGTGGTAGTTGTACCAGTGCAGCCAGTCGGGAAATGCTGCCTGTCGTTCGTCGTCTGAGGTGTAGGGCTGTTGGTAGGCCCATTCGTCGAACAGGGTGCGGTGGAAGCGTTCGACCTTGCCGTTGGTCTGGGGTCGCCAGGGGCGT